>JALEHB010000015.1 GCA_022763285.1 Pseudomonadales bacterium
AAGAGGAACTGGAACAACAGATTGAAGAATTTTCCCGCTCCCTGGCGGGCCTGGATCCCTCCCAGGCCCAGTCCCAGGGTGGTCAGGTTCAGCAGGCGGCCCGCGATGCCGAGGCCCTGCGTGAGCAACTGGAAGAGCTGGAGCAGCAAGCCCTGGCCTTTAACGAAGGTGATCAGGAGGGCGGTGCCCCCAGCCTGCGGGAAATGCGCGAACAACTGGCTCGCAGCCAGCAACTGGCCCAGAGCCTGCAGCAGCAAATGGAGCAGCAGCAACAGGCCGGTGGAGCCCAGCCCGGTTCTCGCCCCGGTCAGCAGGCTGGCAATAACGGTGGCCGGCAGCAAATTGGCGGCGCCCGCCAGCAGCAGGGCAATCCCCAAACCGGCGGTGCCGACCAGGCAGACCAGTCCGGCAATAATCTGCCCTGGGGCAATGCCCGCTCGGTGCGTCAACAGTTAACGCAACAGGATATCGAGGACTTCCTCAATCAACCGGAGCTGTTTCGCCAGTTGCTGGAGCCCATTCTCGAACTGGAAGGGGCCTTGCGCGCCCAGGCGGAACTGGAAAACATCAACGAGAAGCTCTATGCCGCCGTTGATGAAGAGGTGCCCGAGGAATATCGGGATCTGGTGGAGCAATATTACCGGGTCCTTTCTGAAAACCAGGGTTCGGCGGACAGTAATCAGTAGCAATGCAATCCAGCGCACCCACTCTCTTCACAGCCCTGTCTGATGGTTCCCTGAGCTTCGCTTATGGCATCAGCCCCTGGCTGTTTGCGGTCTTCGTCCTGCTGATAATTGCTGCAGTCTGGGCGGTGTATTACAAAACCACCCGCCCCCTGAGCGGCCCCTGGAAGGCCTGGTTTATCGGCCTGCGTTCGGCAGTGCTGGTATTGCTGCTGTTCTGTTTGCTGCGCCCGGTGGTGACCACCACCCAGGTGGCGCCCCAGGAAACCTATCTGGCCGTGCTGATGGACAATTCCCAGAGCATGGCCATTGGCGATATGCCCGGCGGTGACAGCCGGGCGCAGCTGGTGCAGGAAGCCTTTGTTGATGACGGTCTGCTGGATGAGCTGGCGGACTCGTTCCAGCTCCGCAGCTTCAGCTTTGACAAACAGGCAGAGCGGGTCAACAGCCTCGATACCGTGGCCGAACCGGGCACTGCCTCCTCGATCGATGCAGCCCTGGCCTACGTGCAGGATCAGTTGAATGGGCTGCCCCTGGGGGCGGTGGTGCTGATCAGCGATGGCGCGGATAACAGTGAAGTGGATCCGGTGATCCGGGCCCGCGATTTCGGCAACCAACAGGTTCCCATTTTTACCGTTGGCGCGGGGCAGGAAGAGATTCCCCGGGATATTGGCATCGTCGATGTCAGTGCCGCTGAAACGGTGCTGGAAGGATCGGTCTTCAATATCCAGGTGGCTCTGACCCAGCAGGGCTATGGCGGGCAAGCGGTGCTGTTGTCGGTCAAGGACGGGGATACCACCGTGGCCAGCGAAACCGTGACCCTCGGCGCGGAAGGGGTGACCCGCCGTTACGAGATGGAAGTCACTCCGGACCGCCCCGAGCTGATCGTCTACGAGCTGGAAGTGGAACTGCAGCCGGACGAGATTATTCCCCAGAACAACCGCTATCGTTTCCTGGTGGACAATAGCGCCAAGACGCCGCTCGATGTGCTGTACATCGAGGGCCACCCCCGCAATGAATACAAGTTTATCCGCCGCGCCATCGAGGGCGACAATTCCCTGCGCCTGGCCACCTATCTGCAAACCGGCCCGGAAAAATTCTATCGCCAGGGTATCAAGTCGCCCACCGAGCTCAGCGATGGATTCCCCAGCGACAAGGAAACCCTGTATCAGTACGAAGCCATTATTCTGGGTGATATCGAGGAAAGCTTTTTCACGACCGAGCAACTGCAATTGATTGAAGATTTCGTGGCCGAGCGTGGTGGCGGATTCCTGAAGAGCGGCATGGTGGATGAGGATTTTATTGATACTCCTGTTGCCGACATTCTGCCCCTGACTCTGGTGCAGGAAAATTTTCTGCCCGGGCATTTGCGTGGGGGTATTCGCCGTGGCAGTCATCCCACCGGCGAGCTGTTCTTTCCAAGGCTGACCCGCAACGGTGAATTCTCACCGCTGCTGCGACTCAGTGGCGACGATGCTACAAACCGAAGCCGCTGGAACACGTTGCCGGAATTGCAGGGCATCTATGCCACCGGTCGCATCAAGCCCGGTGCCACGGTGTTGATGGAACACCCTCTGTTGCAATATCAGAATCAGGCGCTGCCGGTAATTGCCTCCCAGCGCTTTGGTAGCGGCCGCAGCATGTCCATTACCACCGCCAGCACCTGGCGCTGGCAGATGATGATGCCCTCGGAAGATCAGTCCCATGAAATACTCTGGCGGCAATTGCTGCGCTGGTTGGCGGTGTCCGCGCCGGAGCGCATCAGCATCAATTTCGACCGTGAGTTCTATAATGTCGGTGATGAAGTGCGGGTGACCGCCACTGTGCTGGATGAACAGTTTGAACCGGACAACGACGCCACCCTGTGGATGCAAACCACAACCCCGCTGGATGAGATTAGCGATACACCCATGGAATGGGATATCAGCGAGGATGGTGTTTATCGCAGCAGTTTTACCGTGCAGGAAGAAGGCGTCTTCAGTCTGTTGGTGGACGTGGCCAGTGCTGCTGGCGAATCCACTGCCGAAGGCAGCGAGAAGCGAGCTGCGTTTGTAGTGACGCCTTCGCTGCGGGAATACACCAATGCCGAAATGGATCGCGGTCTGCTGGAACGCATTGCCGAGGCCAGCGGCGGTCGCTTTTTTGATCTCAATAATGTCGGCAATCTGGCAGGCACTGTGGAATTCACCCCCAATGCCTATTCCAGGGAAGTACAGATCGATCTCTGGGATCGCCCCTGGTTACTGGGATTGTTGATTCTGCTGCTCTGTCTGGACTGGATGAGCCGGCGTCTGAAGGGCTTGTCCTGAATCATGACTATCAAAGCGCAAATTTTCACGGTTTTGAGCCTTGGCCTGTTGGCCGGTGCCGCTGCCGCGCAGTCGACCCTGGATGAGGGGGCTGCCTATTTTCTCGATACCCCCGAGACCAACAAGTACGCCGTGATTATTACCGGACCCACTGTGGGGCAGAGCAATATCGACCAGTTTCGCGGCTGGACCTTCCGCCTGCACGATGTGCTGGCGCGGGACTACGGCTATAGTTCTGACAGCATCACCCTGCTTTATGATCGCGGCGAAAGTAATTCATCCAGCGCCAGCCTGATCGATGGTGCGGCTGATCGCGAAGGCATCGAGATGGCACTGACGGAACTGGCCGCCAGAGTGGAGCCGGGTGATCAGATCACCCTGTATCTGATTGGTCATGGCAGCGGCGCCGAAGACGAAGCCAAGTTCAATATTGTTGGCCCTGATCTTACCGGCCCCCAGTTTGCCGAAATTCTCGATCAGTTCGAGCGCCAGGACATGGTGATCATCAATACCACCAGTGCCAGCTACGGTTTTTCCACGGCCCTGTCCAGCGAAGGCAGGGTGGTGATCTCGGCGACCCGTTCGCCCTCGGAAAAATACGATCCGGTGTTCTCCCGCTATTTTATCGAAGCCCTGGAGGAGCGCCGCGGCGACCGCGACAAGAACAATCGGGTTTCCATGCTGGAAGCTTTCCAGTACGCCAAGGCCAGTGTTGAGCAATGGTATGAGGAACAGGGAAGGCTGGCCTCGGAACATGCGGGTCTGGATGACAACGGCGATGCGCTGTTCTCTCTGGACCCTGCCATCGATGAGGCCGATGGCAGATTGGCAGAGATTGCCTTTATTGATCGCCTCAGCGACGACAGCGCCGGGCTGAGTGCGGATGCCATGGCGCTGAAACTGCGCATGCAGGAACTGGAGCGCTCGGTCTTTATTCTCAGGAGCCGCAAGGCGGATTACCTTGAAGCCGATTACTGGCAGGAAATGGAAGCACTGTTGCTTGAGTTGGCGAGAACCACAGGACAATTCAATGAGCTGGTCAATGAGTAAAGTGATGGCAAATCTAACCCGGACCCTGGCGCTGCTACTGATCAGCACGGTGGCACTGGCCCAGGACAATGTCAGCAATTCACCCCTGTTTCGCGGCGAGGAACTGATGCTGAGCGGCTCCTATGCAGCGGCGGCCGATGTCTTCCAGATGGCCGATGGCCTGGACCGGGAAGACGGTCTGGTGGGCAGCAGTCGCGCCCTGGCCATGATGGGCAATTATCAGGAAGCCATGCGGGTGGTGGAGCAGGGCATTGACGATGAGCAATATGCCGATGCGCCGCTGCTGGCCACGCAACTGGCCGAGGTTAAGCGTCAGGTGGGGCAGTCCGACGAGGCCCTGGCCATTCTGGCGGCGGTGATGGAGGGGCTGGCGGAACCTCCGGTGCGCAGTCTGGTGCAATACGGCAGCCTGTTGAAATTCACCGGCGAGAAGGAGGCCGCTTATCAGGTGCTGGACCTGGCGGTACAGCGTTATAACAATGGTCTGGTGTTCGCCTCTGAAGATGTGGCCATGGTGGCCCTGGCCAGCTGGTTGCTGGGCAATTTCCATGATGCCAACAGTCTTTTTAGTGAAGCCACCCGGGCCAATCCCAATAATCTGGAAGCCCACACCCTCTGGGGCGATCTGTTCCTGGAAAAATACAATGCCGCCGATGCCGAACAGAGTTACCAGGATGCCCTGGACATCAACAGCCGCTATGTCCCGGCTCTGGTGGGTGTGGGTCGGGTATTGGGGGATGAACGCGCCCTGACCCGGGCCCTGGCTATCAACCCCAATTCCACCCCGGCCATGGAAGCCTATGGCCAGTTAATGCTGCGCATGGGTCGGGAGGACGAGGCTCAGGACTATTTCGAACGAGTGCTGCAAATCAATCCGGAGTCTCTCAAGACTCTCAGCATTCTGGCTGCCGCCGCGGCTTTGGAGGAGCGTGAAGACGACTACCGGCGCTACCTGGCCCAGGTGGATGCATTCAGCCCGGACAATCCCCAGTTCCTCGGTGACATCGCCGACACCATGGGCAATAACTATCGCTTTGAAGAGGCGGTGGGCTATGCCCGTGCGGCCATTGCCGCTGACTCTGAATACTGGCAGGGCTATA
>JALEHB010000117.1 GCA_022763285.1 Pseudomonadales bacterium
CAGGACGGAGTACTGAGCATTCCCCAGGGGGCGGTGCTCAGCGGCGACAGCAGTGTCTATTTTGAGAATATCCAGTTGCAGGAACAGGCCGACGGCAGCTTCATGCCCATCGCCGCTGAGCCACGGGACCTGGTCAGCGTCGAAACCGTGCAGGTGAATGTGATGGAATCACTTCCGCTACAGGTCACTGTGGATATCGAAGGCAACAAGTCAGTGCCCTGTGTGAACTTGCTGACCCCCGCAGTTAATTACAGTGACGGGGTTTTTACTGTCACGCTTGCCGAGAGTCAGCTTGGCCCGGCTGAAACCTGTATAGCCGTTATTGATCCGTTCAGCACCAATGTTGAACTGGACGTGGAAGGCCTTGCCGCCGGCGACTATCTGGTGCGTGTCAATGGCGTGGAACAGGCTTTCACGCTGAGCAGCGACAACTAGTCCGGCAGCCATTAAAAAACCCGCGCCAGCCAGGCTGACGCGGGTTTTTTGTGCGCCGGATTATTACCCTTGTTGGTTTACCACTGATATTGCAGTCGGCCAAAAATATTCCTGCCCTGACCAAACATGCGGCTGCCCTGGGGCACAACAGAATTGATGACCCGATTGAAGCCGGTCAGATGATCGATGTATTCCACGTCGAACATGTTCTCGGCGCCGGCGGAAATCACCAGATTGTCATCCATCAGCCAGCTCAGGTAGAGGTTGGTAAGTGAGTACCCACCGGTCGCCTGAAAGGAGTTGTTGGGATTGCCGGGGTCATCGGTGGTGCTGGCAGACAGGCGGTCCTGGTTGGCTACCAGCACATGCTCCAGCTTGCCCGAGAAGGTGGCGGTTTCGTAGTAGAAAGACAGCCGTGCGGTATCGGGTGCAACGCGATACAGATTATCGGCAATGTCCTTGCGCTCGCCCTTGACCGTTGAGGCGATTGCCTCAAAGCGCCAGTTGGCATTGATTCGGAAACCGCCAGTCAGGTCGACGCCGGTAAATTCGGCATCGGTATTGGCGAACATCAGGGGCGTGGGATCACCATTGGCATTGGCGCTGACTCCCACGACAGCCATATTGCTGGCCGGGATGCCCTGGATGTAGTCGTCTACGTCGCGGCGATAAATGCGGGGTGAGAAGTAGCTGTCGCCGAAATCCCAGTCCAGGCCCAGTTCGACCTGCTGCGCCTGCTCCGGTTCCAGCGCCTGGTTGCCCACATAATTATTGCCGTCACCAAGACCGGCATTCGCTTCCAGGGGAATCCACAGGAAGCGTTCCTGATAGATCGGTGAACGGGTCTTCTGGGCAAAACCCAGTTCCACCACCAGATTGTCAGTGGCCTGATAGCGCGACTTCAGTACCCAGTCCAGATTGTTGTCGTCGGCGCTGCGGGCAGAATTGTTGAAGGTTTCGCGCAGCATCCAGACGGCGCGGGGAGGAGTGCCCATGGGCCACATGTCCGGACTCATATCCACCAGGCGGGCCGGGAAGGCATCCACTTCGCCGGTGCTCATTTCAACATCTTCCGTGCGAATACCGGCTTCCAGATAAAGCCGGTCAGAGACATTGGCTGACCATTCGCCAAACCACGACAGACTTTCCACGTCGGTGTTATTGAAGTTATTGACAAAGAACATGGCGAAATCGGGATCATAGACCGTGGCGTTGTGGGTGGCGTCTTTGCCTTCAACACCCACTACAGCGGTACCGGCGCCAAGGGCCCAGTCCAGGGCCAGCTTGAAGCCGCTTTCATCGCTGTCAGTCAGTACCTTGCGTTTGTCATCGCCCGCAAAGGGAGGCAGTGGCAGCGAAGAAAAGTCCGGGGTCTGCCGCAGCAGGTAATTGCTCATGCCGTGATCGATCTCGGAGCCGTAGATTCGCAGTTCCAGACCGACGCCTCCCAGTTCGGTGCTGTAGGCGGCATTCCAGACCTCGGTTTCGAACCAGTCAATATCCATGGGCAGGCTGGGGGTGCCGGTGTCTTCGGTGGCTATTTTATGGGCCTGAATATTGAGCTCATGGGGCCCGCTGCGAAAGCCATAGCCGAGGCCATAAACGGCACGCTCGTATTGGCTGGCAGTAACCTCACCCTGGCCGGATTCGTAATTGTCGCCCTCATCGAGAGAGCCAATGATGAACAGGCGCTGGTTCCCGGAACTTGCGCCCAGAATGGCGGAGGCGCTGGTCCCGTCGTCAACACTGCCAAAGGCCAGTTCGGTATCACCGGTAAATTCCCAGCCATCACCGCTGGCGAAGTCCGGACGCTTCCACAGGGCCGTGGCAGCACCACCGATACCACCCCCGGTGGAAATGGAAGGAATGCCTTGTTCCACAACCAGCTCTTCCATCAGACCGGCCGGGATATGGTGCAGGGGAGGGGCCATCCAGTTGGGGCCGCCGCCATGGATCAACATGCCATCCACGCGCACATTGATGCGCGGTCCGAACATGCCACGATACTGAATCTGGCCGGTCAGTGGCCCATTATTGGTGGCAGCGCCGCCAGGAACCTGATTCATTAATTTGGCCGGATCCACATTGGAGCCACTACGGCGGGCGGTAAACTCTTTCTCGATAAATTCTGCCCGGCCAATGACGGTTATTTCTTCCGGGGTGTCGCTGCTTCCCTGGGCCTTGAGCAGGCCGGGTGCAGCCAGCATGGGGGTTGCCAACAGCATGGCGCCGAATAACTGTCTGTGACTCATGGGTCTCTCCCTGAATATTACTTAAGTAAATGATTTTTCGAGGGTTATTTTCAGATTGACGGCATTATAGGGCCTCCGCAAGGCCCGCTTGTACGTGGCAAATTGTCGCACCCCCTTGTCCGGCCCAATCCCGCAGTGCCAGAGTTTATTGAACGATATCAGTGGCTTGGAGGCTTCTCGTGCGCTGCAGCGAATTGCTTGCCCAATTCAGTATTAATTCATGTGAAAATGCCACAATTACTCCATATCAAAGTATTAACTCTATTGGGCCTGCCGGGCCCGGGAAGCTGGCATTAGGTCGCCATGAAACAGCTACAACTACTATGGCAAGGGCTACTGGCAGGGGCATTGATGCTGCTCTGCAGTCTTGCTATTGCCGGACAGGAAGCAACTGAACCCGACCCTGACGCGGCGCAACAGGGCAGTGCCGGGCAGGAGGAGCAGCAGGAGGAGCAACTGTCGGCCGAGGAGAGGGCGCGAATTGAAGCCCTGAGCCTGGAACTGACAGAGGTGCAGCGCCGCCTGCAGGACCTGCAATCAGAATTGGGGGTCTATTCGCCGGTCCTTGGCGAAACCTATTCTGACCTGGGGGCGCTGTATACCGAGCTGGAAGACTATGACAATGCCAGCCGGGTCTACAACGAGGCCTGGCAACTGGCCCGCATCAACACCGGCCTGTACAGTGAAGCCCAGATTCCTTTGCTGCACTCCCTTATCGACAGTCATCAGCGCCAGCGTGACTGGCGTCAGGTGGATGATCTGGCGCATTTGCTGTTGCACATGCAGCAACGCCTGCATGGCCGTAATAGCGCCACCTATCTGGCCGAGGCGGAAGACTATGGCAAGTGGAAGCTGCGGGTCATCAATGAAAACCTGCTGGATCTGGGCAGCCGTGCCCGCCTGAATGAGGCGCGCAATCTCAGCGTGTTCTATGAGCAGTTGCTGATCGATGTGCAGCAGAACCCGGCTGCATTTGCCCTCGATGAGTCAGATAACAGGGACAAAACCGTGCTGGCCCTTTTGGAAGGCAAGACTGAAGCGGACCTCACCATGGCGCGCTCGGTAGCCATGACACCGGCCTCCTATTTCACCGGCACAGCGCCTCGATACGTGACCCAGACCCGGTGTCAGACCGTGATCAACCAGCAGGGTCAACAGGTTCGCAATTGCTACAATGTGCAGGTGGAAAATCCCCGCTACCGGCAGTCCCAGTCCGATGCCAAGCGCTTTGAACTGTCCCGTTATGTGCGCGAAATCAATCAGGCTCTGGACCAGATGCAGGCAATCAGAAACAGCAATGACAGTCTCAGCGCCGACGAGATTGAGCGTCTGGATATGCGCATCGGCGAACTGCGCACCGCCTCCCGGGAGATTCGCAGCAATTCCCGCAGCCTGATGCGCTTCTAAACCGGCTCACCCTGGTTGTTGGCGGCCCCCTGGCCCCGCTCACGGGTGACAAAGCCCGACAGGCGTGTAACACTCCCCTGGCAATCAAGCAAAAACCTGGCAATCTGGAGTGATCTTATGACTACTTCATTACGGGCTCTGCCCCGTATTGTGACTGCCCTGTTCGTCGCGCTGGCGGCGAGCTTCAGTCACTTCGCCATGGCTCTGGAAGAAGGCGACAAGGCACCGGATTTTTCCCTGCCTGCCTCGGACGGTAATACCTATTCACTGTCACAGTTTTTAGGTGAAAAACCGGTGGTGATCGCCTTCTTTCCGAAAGCCTTTACTGGCGGATGAACCATGCAATGCAAGGCGCTGCGTGACAGTGCCCGGGAAATCCAGAGCTTCGATGTTGCCTATTTCATGGCCAGCGTCGACACGCTCGAAGACAACACAGCCTTTGCCAATGAGCATGAGGCCAACTTTCCGATTCTTGCGGATCCGGAAAAAGAGATGACAGCAGCCTATGGCGTTCTTGGATCGTCTGGCTTCGCCAGTCGCTGGACATTCTATATCGACAGCGATGGCACCATTCTCAAGATCGACAAGCAAACCAATCCGGCAACTGCAGGGCGGGATCTGACCCGCACCATGGAGGAGCTGAACTTTCCGCGGCGCTGACAGCCGGCAGGAAAGAGGTTTCTGACAACAAAGGCATGGTGCCCGGCACCATGCCTTTTTTCGTGCACGGCAGCCGGTCGCCGCCACGGCATCGACGCGGAGTCATCAGTGTGTGAAGCAAGTAATTGTGGCGAAATTATGGCTCTTGCGGGCTAATTGATGACTTTGCCGGCAGCCATATTGAGGCCATGATGGGCCTGTGCCAGAATAGCCGCCTCTGTGCAGCAGGAATTTCACCATGAGTAAATCAGGTCTCTGGGCCATCGCCGGTATTGCCGTTTTTACCCTGTTGGGACTGGTTTATCTGGCGGCCACCTGGGAGGCTCCACAGGGCACCACCACCGTTGTGTTACCGGCACCCACTGAGGCAGAGCCCGAGGCTCAGTCGGCTGGCTCTTCCTCTGCGTCTGGCAGCAACAATAGCACTACCCAGACCCTGCCGCAGATTCGCATTCAGCCACAGCAGCCTGCGCCGGCCATTGCCGAGCAGGAAGCTGAAGTGGCACCGCCACCGGTTGAGGTAGAGCCCGAGCAGCCGGAAACAGTTGTCGAGGTGGAGGACCAGGTGGAATTGCCCAGCCTCAATAACAGCGACAGTTTTGTCCTGGACAATTTGCGCATGCTGGAAAACGGCGTGGCGCTGGTTCAGCGATTAAATCCCGAACAACTCATTCGCAGTTTCGTGGTGTTGGTGGAAAATGTGAGCCGTGATACCTTTCCCCAGACCGGACTGCCCTATCAGTCCATGAGCGAAGAGATGGCGGTACGGAATATCGACGAAAATCTTTACGTCATGGATGACTCGGCCCATCGCCGTTTCGATGCTGTTATCGATACTTTCGCCGCTGTCGATACTGATGCGGCAATGGCGATATACCGGTTGTTGTCACCCTTGTTTCAACAGGCCTATTCCGAGATTGGCTATCGGGATCAGGATTTTGACGACACCCTGAATCAGGCTATCGACAATGTGCTGGCCATGGAGTTGCCGGAGGGCCCTTATCAGTTGGTGAAGCCTTCGGTGATGTATCTTTATGCCGATGCCGAGATTGAAAATCTGTCCACTGTCCACAAGCAACTGATTCGGATCGGGCCGGAAAACACCGCGCGCCTTAAAAACAAGTTGCGCCAGTTTCAGAGTCGCTTGTAAGCCATGTCGACCTCTCCCCTGATCACCGTCGAGCAATTAAAAGCAAAACTGGATGATCCGGCTCTGGTGATTCTCGATGCCTCGGTGCCACCGGTGGTGCCGGGCTTTGAAGCCATCAACCGCGAGGGGCCGCTTCAATTGATACCGGGTTCCCGGCGTTTCGACTACGACAAGCAAATCTGTAAACCCGACAGCAGCCTGCCCCACATGATGCCGGAAGCCGGGCAATTCCAGGCCCAGGTACGCGCCCTGGGTGTCAATCAGGACAGCTTCATCGTGGTCTATGATGACTGCGGTATCTATGCCAGTCCCCGTGCCTGGTGGATGTTTCGGGCCATGGGGCACGACAAGGTGGTGGTGCTGGATGGTGGTTTGCCAGCCTGGATCGCTGCCGGAATGCAGACCACGGACAGTTATGACAGCGATGTTGCAGCCGGTGATTTTGAAGCCCATGAGCAGGCGGGTCTGTTCTGTGATGCCGCCGAAGTGCTCAAGGCCCTTGATGATAGTGACAGCAAGATTCTGGATGCCCGTTCCGCCGGGCGCTTCAAAGGAACGGAGCCGGAGCCGCGACCCGGTTTGCGCAGCGGCCATATGCCTGGTGCCGGCAATTTGCCCTGTCGCAATGTACTTGATGGCCAGTTTCTGAAGTCCCCGCAGGAGTTGCAGACCCTTTTTCAGGATCTGCTGAGGCCTGATCAGCGCATGATCAGCAGTTGTGGCTCCGGCATTACCGCCTGTATTCTGACCCTGGCAGCCGCCCGGGCAGGGCACGAAAAACTGTCGGTCTATGACGGGTCCTGGGTGGAGTGGGGTGCACCGTCGAAATTGCCCGTGGTAAGCGACTGATCCCCCGACCCTGTCCTGCCGGCCACGGGCTTGCTTGAAAAATCCCCCGCGATGACTACAATCGCCAGCGTTATCAATCTTGCGCCGGTTTTACGTTCCGGTCAGCAATGAGGTCCCTATGAATAATC
>JALEHB010000118.1 GCA_022763285.1 Pseudomonadales bacterium
GGATTCTTTTCGAAGAAGGCTTCCTGCAGAATATTGGCCTGGCGCAGATTACGCTCATTGCGGCGCAGCGCCATGGTCGTTACGCCCAGATACCAGGCCCCGATTGCCGATATCAGGCTGACCACCAACAACAGCGTGAGCATGGGTAACCAGTGACCGGTATTGCTGGCCAGCAAACCTGGTGCTGTCAATTGTGCATTGGCAACAAAAGACAACAGGACCCAGTCGCCAGGCACGGTTTCCTCACCGCCGATGGCAGAAGGACAGCTGAGTCTGCCGCAGACCTTGGCCTGGGAAACCACGCCGGAATCAATAGTCAGCGCACGTTCCTCGCCGTCAATGACAGCAGCCCAGACTTCGGGATAGCGCTGTGCAACCCGTGCCGCTTGTTGCGGGAACAGAAAACCAAAATCATGTTCAGCACCGCCACTGATCCAGTAACCGGTATTGGTCAGCAACCACAGATCACCCTGGGACTGCACAGCCTGGGCTTGCAACTGCTCCAGCATTGGCCCGGCATGGTAGGCGGTAATGAGGGTGCCCTGGGGCTGTTGCGAGTCTCCCAGGGGAAGTATCGAGATAAGCATTGGGACGCGAGGCTCAACAATGCCATTGTCATCAAACAACAACATGAAAAAGCTGGTCATGGGCTGAGCCAGCAGTGAGGGAGTGGCCGCCCCCAATAAACCGGTGTCACCACTCAACAAGTCGGCCAGCTCGATAGCAGCAAATTCGGTGCCCGTGCGCCGGGACCGGGTCAGCACCTCGCCTGCAGAGTCCAGCAATACGATGGCAGCGTAATTGCTGTTACTGGCCAGTACAGAATCAAAGCGCTGGCTCAGACTATCAAGTTCGTTGGCCTGCAGTTCATTAAGACCCAGAGCCTGAAGCGGCCTTGCCATATCCAGCAGTTCAAAGCGCACCGTTGAAAGTTGTTCATCCAGATTACTGGCCACCTGGGAAACCAGATGGTACTCCTCTTCGGCAACTGCCTGACGGAGCTGCTGATAGCTGAAATAGAGATAGCCACTGAGAGTAATGAGGAAAAGAGCGGCCACAGGAAGCAACAGCAAGAGCGGAAAAATTTTCCCGTCTTTTTCCAGCAACACACGCAAGCGATCTGCCAGGTGTTTCACTCGTCCGCCCCTGCCTGATAAGAACTGTTATGATTGTTCACGAAACAGGTGGGACCACCACCTGCACAAGCCAAGCAGTTTAATTGCTACTGAGTACTCGTTGCAAACTGTTGGCAGACATCGGCTCACTCATCATCTGGCCTCGGGCCCAGTCGAAACCGCATTTGCGCACCAGATTCTGAACTTGTTGGGAATTTACACTAATGGCGGAACTCTCGAGCCCCTTCTTGTGCATTACCGAGGTGAGGGAACTGAACTGAAATTCCAGCTCCAGTTCATTGCGGATGGCATTGTCGGCATTGAGCTTTCTCATATCGACAACAATTTCATCCATGGGCAATTTGTCGAGATTCAGCAACAGATCTTCATCATGCCTTCGCCCTTCGGTAACCAGGGCGATCTTGAAGCCCTTGATACGCAGCCTGGCCAGAATATCTATGGCTTCATGCTCGGCGGCCCGGACCCCCTCAAGCGGAGTTTCAATCACCAACACATCGTGAGGCACGGCGTATTGCTCGACCACCTCAACCAGAAAATCGGTGACCGAAATATCCTGCATTAACAGGGAATCGATGGCCAGTACCAGTTCGATACTGGCACTGCTTTCCTTGAGACCTTGCCATTGTCGCAGCGCTTCATGCAGATAGAAATTCAGCATGCCCTTGCTGACACCCTGGGTTTCCGACCACTTTGCCAGTCGATGGCCGTTAATGAAATCACCATTATCCATGCGCCAGCAGCAGTCGATCATGGCGCGTTGACGTCTGGCCGAGGCTTCAGACAAGGGTGCCTGCAAACGGTAGAGAACCAATGGCCCGAGTTGCCGGTCTGTGCTTGCTACAAAACCGGTCTCTGTTTCCTCTATCTCCTGGGGGGAAGCCTTTAGCAGGGGCTTGAGCAATGCTTCAATACGATCGGGGTGCATGGGTTTTACCAGGGTACCCACCATGCAAAGATCTTTCTCCCGACCGAGGGCTTCAACAGTATTCAGAGTGCGTTGATCCATGCCACTGACGAGAATTATCTTGGCCGTGCAATTGATCCTGGCCAGTTCGCGGATGACTTCCACGCCATCGGTACCGGGCATGCGCAGATCAAGCATGATGACATCCGGATTCAGGGCATTGGTTTTGGCCACGACCTGGCCGCCTTCGGAAACATAGGTCACGGCAAAGCCAAGATCCTCTGCCACTGCTGACAGGACCTCGCCGATATCCGCCTCATCATCTGCGATCAGAATGCGGTTCTTGTTGGATGACTGGGACAGATCCATCACGCCTTCTTGCTTCCTTGACTGCGTTGAACTACGACCGCATCGGCGGTCACTTTAATCCCCCAATTATACCCGTCTGCCTGACATGGATATGGCTTTCTATTGGGGCGTTCATCCTTGTGCGAATATTTCCTACAAAAGAAAACTGTAGGAATCATCCGCGATTGTAGCAGCTACGTAGTGGCAGTATATGAATTAGACAGAGTCAAACTGTGACCCACAGCAAATTAACCCTGCCAAAAAAGCACTGCAAGGTTTGTGGCAGAAGTTTTTACTGGCGCAAAAAGTGGCAACAGTGCTGGAGCGAGGTACGGTACTGCTCCCAGCGCTGCAGCCGGAATCGTAACAAAGTTTTACAGAGCCCTTCAGCCGACTGACAGCAGCCTGTTTTGTTCTTCATCGAACCACAGGCGCCCCACGGGCACAGACTCGGGCAATTTCCTGGCAGCCTGCAGATCAAACACATCACCGTTTTGTCCCACCAGGGCAGTTGCCACACCTGAGGCTTTGGCGATGTCTGCATTGCTGCGCATATGCCTGGCTTCACCATGTACTGGAATGACCAGTTTGGGTCGCAGCCAGTCATAAAGTTGTTTCAGCTCATCGACACAGGGATGACCGGAGGCATGCAAGAGCAAATCACTGTTTTCGGCCTGGCTTACCTCAATCCCCCGATCAGCAAATGCGCGGACCAGTGCTGACACTTCCTGTTCGTTGCCCGGGATGGTCTTGGCGCTGAAAATCACGTGATCACCGGCGGCGAGATTGACCAGCGGATGGCTATCCTGGGCCAGGCGTTGCAACGCCGCCCGGCGCTCGCCCTGGGAACCGGTGGCAATCAGCAGTGTTTCTTTCGGCAACAGATAGCCCAAATCCTGATCATCCACCACATTGAAATTCTCAGTGAGGTAGCCGGCAGCCCGGGCATAACGGGCCATGCGCTCCAGAGAACGTCCCAACAAACCCAGATAGCGGCCGCTGACATGGGCGATATTACCCAGTGTCTGCAGACGGGCAATATTACTGGCAAAACAGGCCACCACGACCCTGCCCTCACTGTTCTTCACCTTGTTGAACAAACCCTCAAAAAGCTCAGACTCCGACACCGAACTGCCCGGCTGGGTGGCATTGGTTGAATCACAGACCACGGCATCGATTCCCTCGCGGCCCAGTTGCCGATAACGGCCCCGATTGAAAGCAGCACCCACGATCGGTGCCGAATCCAGCTTCCAGTCGGCGGTATGCAATACATTGCCGACGCGGGTATCGATCAACAGGGCATTGGTTTCCGGGGTGGAATGGGTGATGGGTATCCAGGTCACCCGAAAAGGACCCAGATCCAGGGTCTCCCCCGGGCTTACGGTCAAAACCGGCGCATCGATACGGGCCTGTCGTAACTTGCCAAGCAAGACATTGCGAGTGAAGGGCGTGGTGTAAATTGGGCAGCGAAACTGTTCCCACAGATGCGCTATAGCACCAATATGATCTTCATGGGCATGGGTGGCGATGATGCCGGTCAGTGCCGCTTGACGATTACTGATAAAGACCGGGTCCGGCATTTCAACCCGATTAAACGCCGGCTTGTCCGGCCGCTTCTCGAAAGTGACTCCGCAATCCACCATCAACCAGCTTCCGGCGTGACCATAGAGGTTGAGATTCATACCGATCTCACCACAACCACCCAATGGCACAAACCAGAAATCCTTGTGTCCAGGCTGCATCAAAACAATCCTGCTAGATAAATATATTGAGAAGGGATAAACGTTGTCCGAGGTCGATCCAGATTGGTATCAGAATAAACGCGGCGATGGTTTGCAGGGAAATAATATTAGCCATCAATGCCACATTACCTCCCAGTTGACGGGCAAGGATATAGGCGGAGGGCGGAGCCGGTAATGCGGTCAGGATTAACAGCACCCGGGCATAATCTGACTCCAGACTGAAGATCACGCAGGCCAGCAATACCAGTGAGGGGAAGACCAGCAGCTTGTTCAGCATCGCCACCGCCAACTGCCAGCTCTGCTCACCCAAGGCGACAAAGCGAATCCCGGCACCCACCGACAACAGCCCCAGGGGCAAGGCCACCGGGCTGAGAATTTCGATCATCTGCCAGAGAATATCCGGCAGGCTGAACATGTTCTGGCTGAGCGCCAGACCCGCCGCACAGGCCAGTACCAGCGGATTACTCAACACCGACCCCACCGCCAGCAGGCCCCGCTTGCCGGTGTCCTGACTGCCAGCAGTGATGGCGATAACACTGAGAATATTCACCGCCGGGATATACACCAGCAGGCACAAGGCCGCCAGGCGCAGGCCATTGTCACCGAGAATGGCCTCAACTACCGCCAGGCCTATATAGGTATTGAAGCGAATACTGCCCTGATAGACCGAGCTCAGGGAGGCACTGTCCCGTGCAATAAACTGCCGCAGGCCAACAAACAGAACTGACAGGATGGCCAGAGCCAGCCCGAGAACAAGGGCGATGGGGACCAATTCGGCCACCTGAACCCGGGTAGAGGATAATTCCAGCACCAGCAGGGACGGAAAGAACAGATAGTAGGTAAGCCGCTCCAGTAATTCCCAGCCGGTATCGGCAGCAAAGGGCATACGGGCGATGACGAAGCCAAGACCAATGATGGCAACGATGGGAATCAGGGCTTCAAGCAACATAGGGACTATCCATCAGTGGAGTCGGGGGAGGCAATTCACTATCACCTGAATAGGAAGTCGGGCCGAGGCGGCCAAACTTGACTCTCGGAAACACAGCACCAATACTATCGCCTTCGCCAGGGGCCCGCCCTGCCCCGTTCCGACTCTCGAATCAATCACGCCAGGTCGCTTTCGCGATGGAATATATCGCAATCATCCTGTTTGCCATGGTTTCTTGTGTGACACCTGGCCCCAATAATACGATGATCATGACCTCGGGTCTGAACTATGGTGTCCGCCGCTCGCTTCCCCATTTCCTGGGCATCTGGATTGGCTTTCCCACCATGGTAATTGCGGTGGGCCTGGGCCTGGCAGGTCTGTTCGAGCAGTTCCCTGCCCTGCACACTGTGCTGAAAATTGTCGGAGCCGCTTATCTCAGTTATCTGGCCTTCAAGATCGCCTCGGCGCCGGTCGCCAGCGTCAGTGAAACCGGCGGCAAGCCCTTCTCATTCTTACAGGCGGCAGCCTTCCAGTGGGTAAATCCCAAGGCCTGGA
>JALEHB010000119.1 GCA_022763285.1 Pseudomonadales bacterium
CAGCACAAGCTCCACTGCTAGTGTGATCTTCGCCGTGCTGCCGTTTTATATCGGATTATTTGGCTCTCTTCTTTACGGGGCGGTCTACTTCGCTGCAAGGAAGGGCACCTAACAATCAGTTCAATCAAGGACGCAGCCAAGGCTGCGCCCATTAACAAGGACGTTATGCGTCTAGTTCTAAATGGAAATCTCAACTAACAGCCAAGTAACGTATCTTTTCCTCAATGGCATAAGCTCACCGAGCAGCATTCAATTGAACGAATGGGTGACATTGGAAAGTGCAGATATGTCTCATATCGATTTCGAAACGACATTAGCTATCTGTAAGAACGCCCGAGATTTACCAGTTGCATTGGCATATATTCCATTGGTTTCCGCGCAATTGGTTGTGCAAGGAGATACACCAGAAGATACTGTAAAATTTGCATGGAATGCGGCATGGGAAGCATTGCTTCTGAGCGCCCTTTTCAATTGCGAAGTAGGCTTCAATCTGCAAAGTGACGAATCCGCCAGTTCTATAGGTGCAAGTGGAGAATTAAGAGCCACGAACTTCTATATGAGGGGGCTAGTTAATTCAGAACCTTATGAACTCACTGATGGTGATAGATCCTGGCTTGAGCGCCACTACGATTGCTTCAGCGATTTAATGGTGGACGAGCGCTTTCGCTCTGCTATCCATTGTATGGCAACTTATCGCTGGCATTCCCTGCCAAGAATACAACTCGCCGTGCTTTGGGCTGGGATAGAAGGAATTTTTGGTGCTAGTTCAGAGATTCGATTCAGATTAGCTTTATATGCTGCAAGATTCCTGTATCCAGACAATGAATCTGAGCGCAAACTGACATTTAGCAACGTTAAGAAACTCTATGATGTTCGATCCGCTGCTGTTCACGGCTCTAAACTCAAGAATAATGTTAGCGAGACTGTTGCTTCCTCTGCTGCACTACTGCAGAAAATTATAATTAGGTGCTTTGAGGTTCAGGCCATTCCAGATGAGAAACAACTTGTACCTTAATCGACGTATAACAATCAGTTCTATAAAGGACAAACTGCTACGCAGATTGCCCATTAACAAGGGCGTTATGTGCCTAAGTGCCACATCAGAGGACATTCGTTGAAAATACATATTCTGAAGGTTACTGAGCAGTTACTTAACACAATGACGTCTGAAGAGAGGTCTTTTTTCCTTCTAGCTGGTCATATTGAGAATGAAATCAATTCTCTGAATAAAGTGTTTACTTGGTGTCTATCGAATAGCGACCTGCATGAGACAACTGAAATAGAAAAACTGGCTGATGGTATGCAGGGATTACTTTACGCACGCCTACTGGCCGGTAAACTAAATGAATTTTGGCAAGTTCTTCAAACTTCATTTTTTGGCTCAAAACTTAGTAAAAACATCGATCCCCACCTAAACGATCAATCGAAAAAATCATTGAAGTATCTTAAGAGCTATTTCGGCAAGAAAAATATTATCAGCAATGTCCGGAATAATTCCGCCTTTCACTATTCACCGGAGTATTTCGAAAAGCATTGGCAAGATGCGCTTGGTGAGGATCACTTTGAATTCGTATTCGGCGGTACAGTCGGAAACAATGTAGCCTTTGCAAGTGAATTAGTGGCTAACATCGCCTTTCTACATGAAATAGACCCGACGGATCGAGGTAACGCTTTAAGTGTCTTCTTCAAAGAATCGCAAGATGTGACTCACGAAGTAACTGAATTCATTGAGGGCACGTTGCTAGCTATTCTGGAGAAGTCTCTAGGAGATAGTATTGGTAAGTTCGTTAGCGAAGAAGAACTTAACCCATCACGCAGCTATGGTGATATCGCAATACCGCATTTTATTGTTCCCGCTTAATAATAGGGACGGCACATAACAATCAGTTCAATAATGGACGCAGCCAAGGCTGCGCCCATTAACAACGGCGTTGCGCTCCCATGCTACGAAATTGCGTCATCATAGCCCTAAGCAGTCCAGCAACCGTGCTATGGGCATTATTGGGAATCTGGGGCTGGGATCGCCCCTGGTTACTAATACTCTTTTTGCTTGGAGGCGCCGGTATTTACGGCATTGTACGATTTTTGAGTAGTAACTACTCCGCCGATAGTGGTTTATCCATCACCAGAGTATGCATATCGTGCGGAATCATCGCTGCCTCCCTAATGCTAGCCTATATGCATCTTGGGCCTGGCGTAGTGCCAGAAGGAAATTCCGCCATGGTTTTTTCTTTGCCGCTGCTTGCAGTCTCGGGAGTAGGGGTTTATATGCTGCGGCAGTTAGAAGGAAATTCGAATGAATTGCCTAACTGATCGTAACTATCTTTTCAATCAAGTGCTCGGCTGGCGACACCCCCACTAAGCGGAGTATCAGGCCTTATGCTCAAGCCAAGCACTTCATTTTTATTCCTGTTTACTCCATTGGCAGCTATAGCACAGCAGGCTGTATACGAAGTTCCAGGGTTATTCGGGGAGTGCTTGCCAATCTACGCCTCGGCAGGCCAAACGCTCACGCTTTATCAATCCCCCGACCTGGACTCCGAGCGCATGGTAATACCCTATGGAGAGGGCTGGAATATTCCGTATATCAAGTCCGAAAGGCTCACCAGGGTCATCAGTTTCGGTGAAGTCGAGTTACTTTCGGACCAGAACCTGCTCAGTTGCGAACCTCTTCCTGAGGGCGGGCAAACCCAACTATCAGCTGGCGAGCGACTTACCTATATGTATTACCTCGGCGAAGGCATGGCCAAGGTCCTTTTCGGCGACAGTGTTTGCGGGATGGATATAATCGATGCCCGAGTCCTCGCCTTTCCGGATGTACAGCCATGGATTAAAGTTCTTTACAGAGATGGCTCGTCTCCTGGCTGGCTCTCGAACGACGGATCACAAACAACAGTTGCGGGCTTACGTTGTTAGAGGATCAAACACTTGCTAATCAAACAGACCGAAAAATGCACCTGCTCCCACGTCTGCCCAAGCTGCGAATCCACGCACTTGCTCCACAACCCTAATGGCTTTTTGGCAAGTGCTGGCAAACTGTTTGATGCCTTCGGCTACACCCTCGCCACCCTTGTCTTTCTTCTGCTGCTGATCTCCGGCGGCTTGTTCTCCGCCCTCGGCATAGTCGGCCTGGCTGCGCTGGCCTGGCTACTCCTCTGGCGGCGCAAGCAATGCCCGCAGTGCAAATCCGCCAAACTGATTCCCATCGATACACCCAAAGGCCTGGCTATCATGAAGAAACATGGTTGGGAAGTACTGTCATTAAATGGATCGGAGTAGTTTGTAAATGACCATAATCAGTATTGATCGATGTACTCCGACTCCATTGATCTCAGCCCTACTTAAGTACTGACGAGCGTATACTGCAATCTATTTGTCAAAGTGATTAGTTGTTGAAGGACGGAAAATGGAATTCGAACAAAGCTTAACCGTCATTTTTATCGTCATTGCTCTTGTACTCACAGTGCTTCTGAGGCGTTCATCAAGCAAGCGCGAGAAAGCGCGAACACTGGAATTCATCAAACTTGCTCAAGAACTGGGCATGTCTACCTCCAGTAAAGTTGATAAATCATTTCGGAATCGACTAAAACCTCTACAGCGTTTTAAAAGAGGGCGTCATGAACGATTCAAAAACATACTCTGTGAACATGAACACAACAGGGAACTGATCTTTTTTGAGTGCTTTCGTGGGCATCGAGGGGGAAACACTGAAAACAGGGAGCGCCGAGTGATGGAGGGAATATTTCACTTTACATCCTCAGATCTGGACTTGCCCTGTTTCTCCTTGCACGAGGCAGAAGAGCTTCAGCAAATCTTTGTAAGTGCCCTGGGGTATAAAGACATCAATTTTGACAATCACCCCGATTTCTCACGTAAGTACTTGCTGAATTGTGATAATGAATTCGCTATAAACCAATTATTCAGCGACAAATTAGTCGCTTATCTGGAACAATTAACTGGAATCAGTATAGAAGGAGCGGGTAATCAATTAATTGTTTACCGCCCCTATATACGGATAGAGACGAGTCGATTCAAGCAACACAAGCAGCAAGCAACTGAGATTTTTGAGCAATTTCGTAATCAAAGGGGTTAGAGTACTTTGATCCACTCAAATAACCAAAAGGATCAAGCGGGTCAAAACACTTCAATCCAGCCACAATAACCAGCCCCTTCCAAGGAAGCACCTTGCAAGAACAGGACCTAAGCCTACAAACTGGCGAAGTCACACTCGCTGCTACCCTTTGCACGCCTGATACAACGGCAAACTATCCAGCAGTGCTCATGCTGCACGGCAGTGGTCCGCTGGACCGCAATGAGAATATGAAAGGCCAGCAGCTCAATATCTTTAATCACCTTGCACAGGCCCTGGCCGATGCGGGCATTGCCAGCCTGCGCTACGACAAGCGTGGTTGTGGCAACACCACTGGCGAGTTTATGTCGGCAGGTCATTCTGACTTGCTGGCCGATGCCAGCTACTGCCTGCAATGGCTGGCAGAGTGCGATCAGGTTTCAACTGACAAGCTGTTTATCCTGGGCCACAGCGAAGGCTGCATAATTGCTCCGCAACTGGCGCAGCAGCAGCCCTCGCTTGCAGGCCTGGTTTTGCTCTGCCCCTTCATGGAAGACATGGAGTCTGTCTTGCTCAGACAGGCGGCGCAACTGGAACAAGAAATCGCTTCGCTGCGTGGTGTTTCCGGCTTTCTCTACGGGCTGATGGGCAAGGTTTTTGGTAGCCCGACTGCCTTGCAGCGGCGACTGATTGAGAAAGTGCGAGCCAGCAAGGTCGACGTTATCCGCACAGGCCTGAAACGGTTTCCCGCAAAATGGCTGCGGGAGTTGCTGGCGCTGGATCCGGCGGCCATATTCAGTGCGACGCACACCCCCATGCTGTTGATTGGTGGTGAAAAGGACCTGCAGTGCAATCCTGATGACATCTATCGCATCGCCGAGACTGCGCCAGGGCAGTCGGAAACCCTGCTGATTGAAAACATGACCCATTTACTGCGGAAAGATGCTGAGCCCGCCACGATTCTTGGCTCAATGCAGTTTGCCGATCAGCCAGTGTCGGGGGAACTGACCGCCAAAACCATTCAGTGGATTCAATCGCTCCCGGCAGCCAGCAATCCCGCGCAGCAAGCTGCCAACAGCAACTTTGCTGACAGCAAAAGCCAAAGCAATTAATCTGCGCATGGAATCCAGTCATGCCGCTCTTATTTACTGAGCGATCAGCAGGCTGGCAGCATTCAGCAACACTTGAGGTTTGCCATGGCCACGGTATTCGATGATTTTGTGGTTTTTACTCCCGAGCTGAACATGAACCCCTTGCCCGCCGGCCCCGATGTCTATCAGCGTCTGGATCAGACCTACGGTGATTTCAAATCCCACAGCCTGATTGCCGCTCACCAGTTTACCGAGGACTGGCCCACCTGGGAGATTCATCCCAAGGGGGATGAGATGGTAATACTGCTGTCCGGCAGCGCCCGCTTTCTGCTCAAAACAGATTCAGGTGAGCAAAGCCATCGCCTCGCCAGGGTCGGTGAGTTTTTGATTGTGCCATGCAATACCTGGCATACCGCACAGGTGGAAGAAGCCTGTAGTTTGTTATTTGTAACACCGGGAGAAGGCACCTTGAATGAAGCCGAGCCGCCCGCTGACTGACGCACCAGCAAAGGAAGATAAAGGGAGGAAAATGCGCCGCCATTTTTCACCTGCGATGGCGTATAATCCCGGCCTGCTTTCATCGCCACAAGGAATTCCATCATGTCAGACCTGCCACCCTGCCCCAAATGCAACAGTGCTTACAGCTATGAAGACGGCTTGTTACTGATCTGCCCCGAGTGTGGTCATGAGTGGGCGAAGGATGGAGAAGAAAGCACTGCCGAGACCGGACCGGTGATTACCGACTCCAACGGCGCGGTGCTCAAGGACGGCGATACCGTGGTGGTGATCAAGGATCTGAAGGTGAAAGGCACGTCTTCGACGGTGAAGATTGGCACCCGGGTCAAGAATATCCGCCTGGTGGAAGGCGATCATGATATCGATTGCAAAATTCCCGGCATCGGCGCCATGAAGCTGAAGTCGGAATTTGTGAAGAAGGGCTAAAGCGTTGAAAAACGGCTGACGGGGCACCGCGTCTTTGCCGACAGCAAGTCATCTGCAATATCGGTGCCCCGGAGCATAGCTGCCTAGTCGAAATAGGAACAGCAGTAGTCAGTCACTTCGCTTACCTTGATATCAAAGGCTGCGTTGGCGGGCACCTCAAAGCTCTCACCGCCCTTGATATCGCGCCACTGTTCTTCACCGGGCAGCAACACCGACACCGCGCCGGCCTGGATCTCCATCAACTCTTTTTTGGCGGTATCGAAACGGTACTCACCAGGCATCATGATGCCCAGGGTCTTCTTCTCGCCATTGGGGAAGATCACGGCGCGGCTGCTGACCTTGCCATCGAAGTAAATATTGGCCAGGCGTTCAACAGTGACATTTTCAAAACTGCTCATAAAGGGTTTCCTTGTCTGGGTTAATGCCGACAGCAGCTACGCAGGCAAGCTGCCGCATCAGGTTTTGGGCGCGCCATTGTACAGCATTGGGCGGCGCTTGTGCGGCACTGCTATACTGCCTCCTCACTCCGGGGCTTCGCGCCTGCTCACAATCAACTTAAGAACGCAGCGGGGCCGTCGCCAGCAGATGCCAATACGAAAAGCCACAAAGTCCGACTACCAGACATTGATCAGCATCTGGGAAGACTCGGTGCGCGCTACCCACGATTTCCTTCCGGAAGCGGACATCGTCAGTCTTAAACCCCTGATACTGAATCACTACTTCGATGCCGTGGATTTGTGTTGTGCGACAGATAAGGATGGCAGGATTCCTGGCTTTTGCGGTGTTCACGATGGCAATATTGAAATGCTCTTCATCGACCCGCAGTCCCGTGGGCTGGGCATCGGCCGATTGCTGACCACACACGCTATCAGCAAACAGGCTGCCAGCCGGGTGGATGTCAATGAACAGAACCCCCAGGCCATCGGTTTTTACCAGCATCTGGGTTTTGAGATTATTGGGCGCTCGGAGCTGGACGGCCAGGGCCAGCCCTATCCCCTGCTGCATATGCAATTGCAAGACAAACAACAATCACAATAAGGAGCAATGCCATGAATTCACCCGAGTTAAATCGTCGCCAGCTACTGACCGCCGGCGCTGCCGGTCTGGCTTTGGCGGGTATGGGCAGCCGTAGTCAGGCTGCCGAAATGAACAGTGAGGAAGAGGCCAATGTGGCACTGGTGAATGCCTTTTGCGCGGCCTGGTCAGACAATGATCTGGATGCCCTGATGACCTTCTTTGCCGAGGATGGCGCCTACCGCATGACCGAGACCACCGAACTTGCTGATGGCCGTGAGGCAGTGGCGGCACGCATCGACTCATTCCTGGGCAATGTGGAGCGCTTCGATATTCTCGATACCTTTGCCCGAGGCCCCATGGTGGTGAACGAGCGGATCGATTACTTCACTGATTTCGCCATCAAATCCTGGCATGGCGTCGGCATCTTTTTTATTCGCGAAGGCAAGATTGTCGACTGGTATGACTACACTATTGCCATGGAACAGGCCTGACAGCGTCGCCAGGCTGCGACCTAGCGGCGCCGGGTAAAACGCAGGATCTGATTGTTCTGATCCGAGTTGGGATACTGGATCACAATGGTTAAAACCCGGTTATCCGGCGAAATGGTCTTGGCCCCGATCTGGGTAATCTCTCCGTCAACCTCCACGGTGTATTCCACCGTGCGCTCGTTTTCCCTGCGGTAGGAAATATAGGCGGACTCGACCGCATTCAGATTGGCAATGGGATAGCGCTGCTGATCATAGCGATAGGTGGCCGAACTGCCGCCCAGGCTGCCATCGGGATTGATACTGGCCACCAGATACATATAGGCACCGTCGCCCAGATTGGCATAGGTGCGGGACATGGTCTGGGGCACTTCGGCACCCCCGAAATCGGAATTCTGCTTGTCGATATCCCAGGTGCCAATATAGGGGTTATCAAGTCGAAAGACGGTCTGGGCCAGGCTGGGGCTGGCGATAAGACTGAACAGGCTGGCAAGCAGCAGGGAATGGAATACAGTGCGCATGGATCTAACCCTCCTTTACAGAAGGCTCAATGGGGTTAGGTATCCCCGGATCCGGGCCAGAAGGCAGAATCGGCAGGCTCGGGCTGCCGCTTCAACAGACCTGAATTGGGCCATTGAGGCCCGAGAGCTGTCCTGCTTTTATACTCCTCCTCTGCCCCCTTGTCACTGACCGCCGCCGACCAGCTGTCGCCGTGGCCCGGAACAGCCTCCCCGGGCAACAATGTAAATGAGAATGATTTGCGTTAGATTTCCCGCTGGTATAAGCTTTGCAGCCTTCAATTGCCTGACTGGCCACCCGTTTTTGGAGCGCCCAGATCGTTTCAGGCAGCAAGCCCGAGGGAGTCAACGCAAGTGTCAAAATCGAAGGTTCTGGCCAGCGCCATCAGCGCTATCTGTCTGGTCAGCAGCAGTAGCATCCTGGCCCAGGATGCCCCGTCCGTGGAAGAACTCTGGGAA
This sequence comes from Pseudomonadales bacterium, assembly GCA_022763285.1. GTDB lineage: Bacteria > Pseudomonadota > Gammaproteobacteria > Pseudomonadales > Pseudohongiellaceae > UBA9145. The sequence continues at coordinate 8,582 of JALEHB010000119.1, forward strand.
ATTGTGCAGGCCCAGCAGGCCGAACTGGAGCGGCTGCGTAGCGAACTGGAAAACACCCGCTCACAAACCCAGACCATCGAAATCCAGTCCCTTGAAAACAGCGAGCGCCTGGAAGTGGTGGCCGATGTGATGGAACAGGGTGGCGGCAGCGGTGGCGCTGCCTGGACCAATCACACCACCGTGGGCGGTTATGGCGAGATGCTATACAACAACGAAACCAGTGGCAGCAGTACCAAAGAGCTGGATATCCAGCGTTTCGTGCTGTTTGTGAACCATGAGTTCACCGACAATCTGCGCTTTGTTTCTGAAACCGAGATTGAGCATTCCTATATTGCCGACGATGCCCGGGCCCCCGGTGCCGTGGAACTGGAACAGGCCTTCCTGCAGTGGGACTACGCCGATAACCACAATGTACTGGGCGGCATGTATCTGGTTCCCATCGGTCTTCTTAACGAAACCCATGAACCTAACACCTTTTATGGGGTGGAGCGTAACCGTATCGAGTCGCGCATCATTCCTACCACCTACCGCGTTAACGGCTTCAAGTTTGCCGGCCAGCTTGGTGGTGGCTTCAGCTATGACCTGGGCATTCACGAAGGCCTGTTCTTCGAGAGTGGCAACGGCGGCGAGCTGAATATTCGTGATTCCCGCCAGAGTGGTGCCCGTTCGGATATGGACGCCCTCGGCTATACCGGTCGTGTGCGCTATACCGGTGTGCCCGGGCTGGAACTGGGCCTGGCCCTGCATTTCCAGGATGACATGACCCAGGAAGGCAGCACCCGCAGCAATATTGGTCGCGACGGGGTGTTTGATATTTTCGGCAACCAGGTCAGCGGCATCGACGGCTTGCTCACCGAAGCCCATATTGATTACCGCAATGGCCCCCTTGGTCTGCGCGCCATGTGGGCTGGCTGGGATATCGACGGCAGCATCGAAACCGTGGCCAATAATGATGGCAGCCAGAATGGCCTGGGTCGTAGCGAACAGTATGGCTACTACGTCGAGCCTTCCTGGCGCCTGGCGTCCAACTTCGGTGTCTTCGCCCGTTATGAATACACCGATGAATTTGCCGCCAGCGATCTGGGTGCAGCCGCCAATACGGCCACTCGCCGTACGCTGCTGGGTTTCAATTACTGGCTGCACCCCAATGCGGTCTTCAAGTTTGACTACCAGTTTGAAGACGATGAAAGCAACAAGGACCTGGATGGTTTCAATCTGGGCGTAGGCTGGCAGTTCTAGACTGCCCCGGACTCGAGCACTGATGCACAAGGCCTTTCTCATAACACTGACCCTGAGCCTGATTCCCTGGGCCGTGGCTTCCGATGACCATATCGCGCCGGAGGATTACCTGCGGCGCGTGTTTGAGGGCACCGTGCCGGCCAGCGATACGGTCTGGCTCACGGGTGAGAACCGGGAAGCTGCCGAGCGCATCCTGGGGCACAAGCCGGATTATCTGCGGGTGCGTTACTGGCAGGAAGGCCAGCGCAGCGCCTGGATCATCGATGAGATCGGCAAGACCGAGCCAATCACCATCGGCGTGGTGGTGAACGGCAATCAGGTGGAAGAAGTGGAAGTACTGGCCTTTCGGGAATCCCGGGGCTGGGAGATCAAACATGATTTCTTCAAGCGCCAGTTCGATGGTGTCAGTCTCGCCAGCAATCAACGTCTTGACCGCAATATCGATGGCATCAGTGGTGCCACCCTGTCAGTCAATGCCATGACCAATGTCTCGCGTCTGGTACTGCTGCTGGCCGGTTCAATTTCCAGTTAAATTTCACAGCCTTTCCCAGAGCCTTCATGAAACAACGCAGCCTGTTGATCCTGCACCGACGCATGGGCCTGATCAGTGCGCTGTTTCTGATGCTGCTATCGCTCACCGGCCTGATTCTCCACTACAGTGTTGGCCTGCGTCTGGACAGCCGCTTTATTGACTCCCGCGCCCTGGTGAACTGGTACGGTATTGAATTACCGGAATTCTCTGCCAGTTTTGTCGCCGCCGACAGCCGCCTGTCACAACTGGAAAACCGGCTGTTCTTTGACAGCACTGCCCTGCCCGGCAACTACCCTTCCCTGCGTGGTCTGGCGCGCACCGACTTTGGTTTTGCCGCCGCCAGCAGCAACCAGCTCATCCTGCTGACCGATAATGGCGAAATTGTGGAAGTGCTGGATGCGGATTATGGGGTACCTGCCCCTATTGAAAGACTCGCCAGCAACACGGACGGTGAACTCTATCTGGAGGTTGGCAGTGACATCTGGCAGGCCGATCCCGACAGCCTGCAGTTTCAGATCGTTACCACAGCACCCGCCACACTGGTCTGGAGTGAAGCCAGCGCGGTACCAGACAGTTTGCAGCAACAAATACTGGCAGACTATGCCGCCTCCCTGATCACCTGGGAGCGACTGTTGCTGGATATTCATAGCGGCCGGATTCTGGGTAATCTCGGGGTCATTCTGGTGGATGTCATGGCCATCCTGTTTTTTCTGATGGCCGCCACCGGCATCTGGATCTGGTCGCGGCGACGCCCCTGAATGCCATCAGGGCGTCAGTAACTGCCCGCCCAGATACACCGCTGCAATGCGCCGGGTATTGCGAATGTCCTCAAGGGGGTTGGCAGCCAGAATCAGCAGATCAGCGCGCCGGCCCACCTCGATCAGGCCGATATCATTCTGCCGCAAATGCCGGGCGGCATTACCGGTGGCCGCCACCAGCGCCTGCATGGGACTCATGCCCAGACGCACAAATATCTCCAGTTCCCGGTGGCCGGTATAGCCGAAGGGGTGATCCGGCAAGGCGCCGGCATCGGTGCCCAGCACAATATCCACATCCGCTTCTAACAGGCCTGACATGGCGGCACGTAACTCTGCTTCCCGCTCGGGATCCAATGGCGGTTCAATCTGTCGTTGATTGCTCACCTGCGACAAGCGCTGTCTCTCTCTGGCCGGCAGCGCCCGGGCCAGAAAGGGGTCACGGCCAATGGTTTCCCGGCGCAGCTCCGCCAGGCCCAGATTGGGCACAATAAAGGCCCCGGCCCTGGCGGTGGCCGCTGCCAATTCGCTGGTAAATTGAGGCCCCAGACGACCATGCAGAAAACCGGCCGCCCCCACTTCCAGCAAATGCCACATATCCTCAGGCGATTGCTGATGCACGAATACCGCCAGGCGCTGGCGCATGGCTTCGGCAATCAGGGTGCTGTAGGAATCCGGCGACAGTTTTTCCTGACTGCCGCCGCGATCGTCTACCCAGATCTTGATAAAGGGGATGCCCAGTGCCGCCACTTCCCGCGCCCGCTCAATGCCCTGCACCGGCCCGTCGAGTCCACGCAAAATAGTCATACCAGTGCGCGCCTCCACCGCTGCAGTCTGAATCAGGAAAGCATCATTGGGCCCCTGCCCCGGCGGGCCCATGCCAATTGCAAACAAGGGCCGGGCAGCATTCTGGGGATTGGCGGCCAGTTCTTGTTGCAGGGCCAAGGCCATCTCATCAGGGTCGCTACCGGCTGAGAACACAGCGCCAAACCCATAGCGAGCATATTGCTGCAAATTGTCGATCAGGTTTTCGCGGCCGTAATACTCGGCGCCCCAACCCTCACTGCTTTGATAACCAAGATGGGCATGGGCGTCGATGAGGGCGGGCAGCAGATACTGACCACCAAGATCACGCCGGGTCACCTGCGCATCCACCGCCAATTGATCACTATCAGCCACGGCCTGAATGCGGCCGTTTTCAACCAGCACACTGGTATTTTCCAGCAACGCTCCGTCACCGCGAATCACCGTGGCGTTTTCCAGCAAGAGTGCGTCCTGGGCCCTGAGCAGAGGTGCCAGGACGAAGAGTATCGCCAGTAAAAATGGGCAACGCTGACTGAATGGCATGACTATGCTGCTCCCTTTTAACGGTTTGAAGGATCGGCCTTGCTTTAAGCTTTCCTGTCTCTGCTGTTTCTGCGGCATTCGCCCCTGCAACGTGGCTGTGGGCAGGCCTGACGGAGTATCCTGCGTTTCGTGGTAGTGTTACAGTACTACGGCGAATCAGCAAGAATCCAGATAGCGAAAGGGGCGTTATTGCTGGGCAATCTGACCCTATTTAGCTGCAGGCAACAAACTGACCATGAGTAGTAACTATACTATTGAGAGACAAAATAACGGCATAATCCGCGCCACCGCCCACACAGACCCAAACCTCGAGATGGCCATGGAAATGGTGAAAGACATCAGTGGCAGGGACAATTCCCTTCTGCGCCTGATCGATTTTCGCGGCACCACAGTGGACCTGGGTATGCCGGCCCAGCAGCAGGTGTCGGCGGTTATCAAGCGAAACGACGAGCATTTGGTACGCACCGCCTTCCTGGTGGACAATCAGCTCTCACTCGGCAGAATTCGCCAGTATATGAGTTATCGCGAAGAAGAGAATATCCTGCGTGAGGTATTCACCGACGAAGACGAGGCCGTAGCCTGGTTACTGGAAAAGACAAGCTGACAGCAACGGTCCGGGTATCCGGACGGCACAGACAAGGGAAGCAGAATAATGACAATCGATACCTGGCTCATTTATCTGGGCACCATTTTGCTGTTCATGAGCACCCCGGGGCCCAGTCACCTGCTGATGATATCCGTCAGCATGAGCAATGGCTTTCAGCGCTCCCTGGCCACCGCTGCCGGCGACCTCACTGCCAATGCCCTGCAGATCATGCTGGCCGGGGCCGGTCTGGCGGCCATTATTATCAACTCCCGTTACGGATTTGCTCTGGTGAAATGGGCCGGTGTGGCCTATCTGCTCTGGATCGGCCTGCGCACCATCCTGGCTTCTTTCAAGCATCCTGACGCAGCCAGGCCCTTGCCCAAAGCTTCCTTGCGGGCGCTTTGGCTGCGGGGTTTTATTACCTCGGCCGCCAATCCCAAGGCGGTGGTATTTTTCGCCGCTCTGTTCCCCCAGTTTATTGATACCAGGGCCCCACTGGCGCCGCAGATTCTGGTGCTGGGTGCCACCTATATTCTGGTGGATGGCAGCTTTCTGAGTGTTTACGGCAAGAGTGCCAGTTGGCTGGCCCAGCGCCTGAGCCAACGTTTTGCCTTGTGGATCGAACGCGCTTCCGGCACCGGATTAATAGTGACAGCCCTGTTGCTGGGCCTGCGTTCCAATTCCCAGTCCTGAATCCACAGATTCAGAATCTACAGGAGAACTGAGCGTGAGTGAGCACAAGATATTCAGCATGGCCTTCGCCAAAGTCTATCCCGCCTATGTCAACAAGGCCGAGCGCAAGGGCCATAGCAAGGAAGAAGTGGATCAAATCATCTGCTGGCTCACCGGCTATGACCAGGCTGGCCTGGAAGCGGTCATCTCAGCAGAAAAGGACTTTCGCGCCTTCTTCGATGAAGCCCCCTGCCTGAATCCGAATATTGTCCTGATCAAGGGGGTGGTTTGTGGCGTGCGGGTGGAGGACGTGGAAGACCCCCTGATGCAAAAAATCCGTTATCTGGACAAGCTGATCGATGAACTGGCCCGGGGCAAGGCCATGGAGAAAATCCTGCGGAGCTAGTTTCAGGCCTCCGGCCAATCTGCCTGGCCACTGGCGACGTAATGCCCATTCAGAATCAACAGCACTGCTTTACCGGGGCACCATGCACAAAACCCTACGCACTCTCAGCGCCACTCTTGTCACCACCGTCCTGCTCACCGGTTGTCTCGGCATGCCCGAGCAAGTTACTCCGGTCAGCAATTTTGAACTGCAGCGCTACCTCGGCAGCTGGTATGAAATCGCCCGCCTGGATCATTCCTTCGAACGGGGCCTGCAGCAAGTAACGGCAGAATATGGTCGACGGGACGATGGCGGCGTGTCGGTGCTGAACCGGGGCTATTCGGAAGAAGATGGCCAGTGGGAGGAAGCCGAGGGGCGGGCTTATTTCGTCAATAGTGAAGACGAGGCCTATCTCAAGGTGTCCTTCTTCGGTCCTTTCTATGGATCCTATGTGGTTTTCGAACTGGATCAGGAAAACTACGACTATGCCTTTGTCTCTGGCCCGGATCATTCCTATCTGTGGCTACTGGCCCGTTCTCCCAATCCTCCACGCGCGCTCATTGAGCGCTTCACCCGTCGGGCCGCCGAGCTGGGTTTCGACACTGATGCCCTGATTTTTGTCGAGCATTCAGCCCGGGCCAGCCAACAGTAGCAACAGATCGACCCCATTTGGCAGAAGAAATCGTTGACAGATTCAATCTTTCACATATACTTGCGTATTCAACTATATATGAAGGATTAGTCATGTCTACCGAACAGAGCAGTTCCCTGCTGTTAATCAGCAACACCGTGCTGGCCTCACGCCTGTCGAAAAGAGCCAGCAACCGGCTCGCCTTCCACGGCATCAGCCTCAACGAATACATCGTCATGCATTTTCTCAGCAGCGAGAAAGTGAGCGAAGTGTCCCGGGTGGAGCTGGCGGAGTATCTGGGCATGAGCGCTTCCGGGGTGACCCGCATGCTGTTGCCCATGGAGAAGAACGGCATCATCGAGCGCATCAAGAATCCCCGCGATTCCCGGCAAAGCCTGGTGAGGCTGTCCAAAGCCGGTCGCCAGTTGTTTGCCGATGCCAGTGTCAGCTTCAGTCACATCGCTGAAGATCTGTTTGCCCGGCTGAGCCCAGCCCAGCAGGACAAGCTGATCGACTTACAGCAAAAAATTATGTAATTTTTGGCTTCCCAAGCGATGCTATCCAGGGAGGGCAGATCTACTTTCAAAAGTAGATCTGCCCTTTTATGCCGCCTCCGCGGTCACCTTCATAGCAAAGGATCTGCCATGACCCTCAGCTCTGCCCTGACACTCTTTTTAACCATGTTGCTATTGGCCCTTATACCCGGGCCAGGCGTGTTGGTGGTAGCAGGCCGCGCCGCCAGCGCCGGGCTGCGCCATGGGTTTTCTGTCACGGTGGGAATAGTGGCCGGGGATTTCGTTTTTATTATTTTGGCATTGCTGGGGCTGGCTGCGCTGGCCGATGTCATGGGCAGTTTTTTCTTTGTGGTGAAGTATCTGGGCGCCGCCTATTTACTCTGGCTGGGGCTGAGCATCGCCCTGTCAAAACCCGGCATGGCTGACATCCAGAACGTTCAGACCCCCAGCCATCTGGCCAGTGTCACGGCCGGTTTGGTGACTACCCTCAGCAATCCCAAAGCCATATTGTTCTACGTCAGCATATTCCCCTCGCTGCTGGATCTGGGCCAGATTGGCCTGGCCGAAACTGCGTTAATATTTGCCATCACCACGCTGGCGGTCGGAGGCGTGATGCTTGCCTATGCCTGGCTGGCCCATAAGGCACGCTCCTCCTTCAGGGCTTCCGCTGGCAATCCACTGCTGCGCTACGGCTCCGGCGCCATGCTGGTAGGCAGCGGCTTGTTTGTGGCCGCCCGGGGATAAACTAGTCTTCCACCAGCGCCTTCAAGGCCAGCAGTCGTTGGTCCCACTGCTGTTCCAGTCTGCTGATAAATTCCCGCGCCCGCCGCAAACTGGCAGAGTCCAGGGTCACTTCGGTTTGTCGACCTTTGGGTTGTAGATGCACCACATTGGCTGACACCAGCACCTGGATCTGCTTTCTGGCCCCCTGGCGGCTGACACCCAGATCACGGGATATTTCTCCCAGGGTCAAGGGCGACTGTTCTACCAGTCGCTGCACCATTTGCAGCCGCACCGGATCACCCAGGGCCTTGTAGATCTGCGCTTCCTGCATGGCCATCACGCGGCCGCTTTGCCAATATAGGTCTGCAGGCGCTCCAGCATGAATTCCCAACCGCCGCTATTGTCCTTGTAGGCCTTTTCAATAAAGTCTTCGGGCAAGCTGGAAAAGCCCGATTCGGTCAGGGTGAGCTGGCAACTGCCATCGCCATTATCCTTGATGTGAAATTCCACCAAAGTGGTGTTGGCCTCATTAAACTCTCCCTTGAAGGGATTGCCGCCGGGTATCCAGCGGTAGGCGAAGTATTCATGGGGACGTGCATCCACGATCAAGACCTTGCCGCTGCCATGCTCGCCAAAACCGAACACGGGTTCTTCACCGGGCTCCATCGAACCCTCAATAGTCTCCGGAAACCATTTCACCAGTTCCTCGGCGCTGCTGACAGCAGCATAAAGCCGCTCCTGGCTGGCATTGATGGTGAGTTCCCGCCTGATTTCATCTTGCATGTCATGCCCTCCTCCGGGGTGATTGACTCATTGGCGGACAGTAAAGCAGAGCCAGAGACATTATGCAACTTTTTGGTTGCATTTAGTCCAGACCAGGCAGATCAGAGCTTCTCCCGCCTATTGAGCTTGCCTAGAGAAGTTAAGTAGACTGCGGACTGATCAATCACTCAAGAGAATCGCCCATGCCAGCCAAACACTGGAAAACCGCCGGCAAGATTGCCTGCAGCCTTGCCACCGCCACTGTACTGATGAGCCAGAGCCACTCCCAGGATGCCAGCAAGCAACTGGATGTCACTGCTGAGCTTTTTGACTGCATTACCCAGATGGCCAAATCTGCCTCCGGCAGCTTTTTCGTTGACAATATTTTAGGTGATCTGGAGGCCACCCAGGCGGCCGCCGATTCCGAGACCGGTGCCAGCTACCCGCCCGGCTCTGTGGTAAGCCTGATACCCACCGAGGTGATGGTGAAACACAATCCCGGCTGGAATCCGGAAACCAATGACTGGGAATTTATCGAGTTGAATGTCAGTGAAGGCGGTTCCGAAATCAATGTGCGAGGCACCACTGCAGTAGTGAACCAGTTCGGCGGCAACTGCTTTGATTGTCATAAACTGGCACGGCCAGAATGGGATCTGATCTGTGGCAGTGACCATGGTTGTGCCCCGCTGCCCATAACCCGCGAAACTATCCTCGGCATTCAGAACAGCGATCCACGCTGTGTCCGCGAAGATGCCTGATTAACATCATCAAATTGGCTCAGCTCTGCAGAGCTGAGCCTGGTGCTGGAGAAAAACAATGAAACTTGGCGCCTTCTCAGTCAGTCTTGCCGTAAAAGACCTGGCCGCATCAAAAGCATTTTATGAAAAACTCGGCTTTGAAAAATTTGCCGGTGACGAATCGCAGAACTACCTGATCATGAAGAATGAGGACAAACTCATCGGCCTGTTCGAGGGCATGTTTGAGCAGAACATCCTCACTTTCAATCCAGGCTGGGATCAGGATGCCGGCAGCCTGGATGACTTCGATGATGTGCGCGCCATACAGCAGTCATTGAAATCACAGGGCATTGAACTGCATTCAGAGGCTGACGAAACCACTTCAGGGCCGGCCAGCTTCACCCTGTTCGACCCGGACGGCAATGTGATCCTGGTGGATCAGCACGTCTGATTGCTCTTGTTCAATGCTATTGCGCTCTGAATCTACTGCGGTCAGCGCTGCCTTGCCATGGATATGAATTTTCTCTGGCCTTGCCTCCTTGGCGCGGCACTTGGCCTCGCTGGCGCAGTCGGCGTAGAGCTCCGCCGTAGTGATACTCCGATCGAAAGGCACGATTCCGGCGGACAAACTCAACAAGGGAAAATAGACTGTTTCACCACTACGGTTTTCACCTTTAATGCGCCCTGCCGCCAGATGGGCTTCATTATAAAACTGAGGCAAGCATTTCTCGAATTCGCTGAATACCTTCCTGCAAATCGCCCCTGCATCGTGCTCCATATAGATGCCAATGAAATCATCGCCGCCGATATGACCAATAAAATCCTTTTTCGAAGTGCAGTAATCCAGTAGCAAGCGCCCGACTACCTGAATTACCTGATCACCTTTGCGGTAGCCGTAAATGTCGTTGTATGGCTTGAAATTATTGATATCAAAATAGACCAGTTCGAAATAGCGCTCGGCCTTGACCAGTTCTGCCAAGCGCTCCTTGATGGGCACATTGCCAGGTAGCAAAGTTAGAGGGTTGGCATAACGGGCATGCTTCAGTTTCAGGTCGGTGATACGTTTGAGCAGATCACGGCTATTGCCCATGCCGACATAGTTGCCATGCTGGGTGATCAGAAAGTGCTGGCGCACGTACATGTCATCTTCGCTGGTGATACGATCTGAAATTTCATCCAGCAATGCATCCCGCTCAACCGATATACAATTGTCATTGAGGAAATTGCGCAGCGGCTTGTCGCCATGCAAGGCCCGCCCGTATTGACTGGACAAGGTTTTCAGCACGGCGGAGCGGTGTAACAGACCCAGCGGCCTGCCCTCTTCGACTACTGGCAATGAGGCCACATTGCATTCGTCGGATAACAACTCCCAGGCATCAAGCAGCTTCATCTCCGGGCTGACCGGATCAACATGCACACAAAGTGAATGGGCGGTTTCGTTGTATTTGGGCAACACACCGGGCGAAGTGCTACTCATCAATACCGGATGCGGTATTTCCAGATCCGGGTCTTCTTTGGGTTTGGCAAAATAAAAACCCTGGGCGATGTTGATGCCCATCTGACTGACTGTGTCATGTTCTTCGGCCGTCTCCACGCCTTCGGCAATTACCTGGCAGCCAATATTGTCCGACAGCTCAATAATGCCACGCACAAATTCCCGCTTCACCGGATCATTGTCGATATTGGCGACGAAGTGGCCGTCGATCTTGACGTAATCGGGTCGCAATTCCGACCACAGGCGCAGCCCGGCATAACCGGAACCCAGATCATCGATAGCCGTCTTGAACCCCATGGAACGATAATATTCCAGCATCTTGCACAGGGCATTGGTATCCTCCATGGGATACTTTTCGGAAAGCTCAATCACGATGCGAGAGGGCGAATGCCCCAGCTTTTGCAGCAGCTCCACCGACTTGCCACGAGGATAGTCGGGATCAATGAGGGCCATGGGGCTGACATTAAGAAACAGCAGGCCAGAGAGCTCCTTGCGGAAAAAGTTGTAAACTGACTGCTCTCGACAGACCAGCTCAAGCTCGGAGAGGCGGCCCAGACGAGCAGCGTTATTGAACATGGCCGCTGGTGAATGCAGGGGGCTGTCAGAAGGCCCTCGGCTCAGCGCCTCGTAGCCAAGAACGGCCCCTTCCTTGCAATCGATAATGGGCTGATATACGGAAGTCACCCGCTTGTGCCTGATAATGGAATCGAGCACGGCGGCCATGGCATCTGTCTTCATCATGTCTGTCCCTGTCTGAGATCGCGCCAAAACTACAGCTGGCGCTTTTACACCGTAAAAAGCTACGACGCCGGTCTATCGGGGCTTGAGCAGGGTTTCGTGAATTTTTTATGACATGGTTGTCATAAATGCCAGACCGTTACAGGGCATCCATCTGCGCTGACATGGCCATGGCAATAAAGAAGATAATCCAGTTGCTGATTACATGGGCCCCGGTACAGACCCAGAGATTACCGGTATAGAGATAGGCACCGGTCAGCACCATTCTTGCCGCGCCGATGATCAACAGCGATTGGGCGATATTCCAGGAATAGGTGGGCAGATGCAGCAGACCAAACAAGAGCGAACTGAGAACCCAGGCCACTATCAAAGCGCGCCGCCGTGACCAGCCCAGATGTCCCGCCAGCCAGCTCAGCAGGGCCAGAAACGGCAGGATGGTAATCAACTCCTCGCCCAGTAGCTGCGGCAGAGTGCGCAGCAGAAACAACACCCGTTCCGAGGTGCTGAAGGCCATCAGTAATTCCGCCGCCGGGTTGATGCTGACCGTAAAGAAGCTGGCCACGATCAGCGCCACTGTGACAGAGGCAAACAGGTTCAGCAGGGCGAAGGCCGGCATCAACCATAATTCCCGCCAGCCGATGCGCCGGAACAGCGCCCCCACATGACCGGGGGCGACCCGATGCAGGCCGTAGAGCGGCAAGAACATAAACAGACTGGCAGGAATGAATTGCCCGTAGGGGCTCATGAAGAGCGGCAGCGGCAAGGCCAGGATGAAAAAGCCCGCCAGGCAGAAACCCAGTACGGTCATCCACTGCCTCAGGCCCAGGCTAACGGGCACGCCATTGTAAAACGGCAGGTCCGGCTTTTGTTCAGTCAAGGCCTTGCCTTCCCTGTTCTGTTGCGTCCCTCAGCACTCACTTAAAAACTACGACCTCAATAACCGCGACGCACTTCGCCGCGACTACGACCATCCACCGTGCCTTCGCGCAACCATTCCCGGGAATCTTGAAACAACATATTGTGATTAATCTCCCACATGGCGTTATGGGATGAGCAGGCCAGGTCCACCAGAACCTTTTCTTCACTGCCCAGGTCTTCATACAGCTCCCTCACCAGGCGCACCGGAATCTGGGCATCGTGGATCGGCGCCACCAGCAACATCGGTGTTTGTGTTTGCGCCACTACCTCAGGGCCCCAGCCCCAGACTGTGGTTCGGGGTGCCCGGCGTACACCGCTACCCCAGCTTGCACCCAAAGGATCTGACTCCAGCATGGCCTGCCAGATAGCATTGGCGGCAGAGGACTGATACTGGCTTTCACACACAGACTGCCGATCCCAGTTGGCGGTGAAATCACTGGCCGACTGTTTGCTGAAGGCCGGACCTGCCACCGGTAACTCCGGTCGTTCAGCCGCGCGATTGCGGCTGTAGGCCGGTGCCAGCAACACCATGCGTGCTACCTTGTCGGGATTTCGTGCGGCATAGCCTCCGGCCCGGGGACCACCCAGTGACCATCCCACCAGATGCAGACGTTCCACATTGCGCAGCTCCCGAATATAGTTCACCACCGCATCAATATCGTCCCAGTCTGATTCAATGGTGGTGGCGGCATAGCCGTAGCTGGGCTCACAATCGGTCGCGATCAGTTCCGGCACAAACTCCTGACGCTGGCTTTCACTGAGATTACAGGGATCATTCATCACCGCAGGCCGGGTGGAACGGCCATAGCCGGTGACATCCATGGCGAACACATCGAAGCCAGCCTGGGCCAGATAGTCCATCCAGCTATAGGTGGAATGGGGTACATCGAAAGCCACCTCTGCCGGAGTGCCGGCACCGTGAATAAAGAGCACCACGTCGCCCTCTTCAACCGGATGCTCAGTGACTTTTTTCTCCCGCACATAGAGTTCTACAGTCTGCCCCGCCATGGAAGGTGCAAGGGACTGGTTGCTGACCCGGTGCTCGCTCATTTCCACCTGACCCACCACCAGCTTGTCCTGAGCCATGGCCGCGCTTGTCAGCAGCAGCGTCGCCATACAATAAGACAGTGTGATCGTATACCTTGCTCGATTATTCATGGGTGTCTTCCTTTATGTTTTTTTATGAACTACAGCCATTGAAATTTGTTGCCTAGCGTGGGTCCAGGCGCATGAAATAGCGTGGCGGAAAGCCGGTGCGAAACCTGAATTCAAAACCCACCGTGTAGATACTGCGTACTTTTTCTTCCTCGGCACCTTCCAGCGGCACGGCCGTATAGGGCTCAAAGCCATTGCCGTAGTCCACTTCGATCTGCGGGTTTTCCAGCGCCTGGTGATACCAGGCCCGCGGCCAGTGATTGGCAGCAATATAGTCTTCACCATCGATCTCGGTCAGGCGCACCACCCGTTCGGCGCGCTCGCCTTCGTCATTGAAGGTGGCAATGACGATGGTGGACTGATTTTCCGGCTGATTGACCCCCAGGCGTACCTCGAAAGCCACAACCTGGGCGACGTACAGCAGGAACAATACGCCAATACCAATAAGGCTCCATTTACCGATCTTGTTGCCAGACATAGCCACTCCTCTATTGTTCTGTGCGGCCATCATTGACCGCCTGTTGGATTGCTGCTCACCATTATTGAACAGCCAGCAGAAACTGTCATCCCGGCAGCAAACCGGCAGACATAAAAAAGGCGGATTCTGTCGAATCCGCCTCTTGATGTTTCCATTGCTTGCGCTCTCAAGCCAGCGCAGCCCGGATCAAGGGATATCAGAATATGGCTACCAGACAACCCTTGGAGTCGGGAATGTCATTCATATCCACCTCACCGCCGGCCAGGATCGTGTCCAGGGCGTCCTTGAGGTATTCCTCATCGGCTTCATTGCGCTGGGTTTCATAACCCAACTGGTCATTGATAGGGCCACGGAACAATACCTGCTGAGTTTGGGTATCCACCACAAACACTTCCGCCGTGCGCTCTACACCCAGGGCTTTGGCCAGGGCCTGGCCTTCATCTTTCAGGATCGGAAAATCGATACCGAATTCTTCCGCCTCGCGGTTGATGCGACTGACATCATCCTGGATGTTGGCATTGAACATCAGAAACTCAATATTCTTGTCCTGGTATAGGTCGCGGACCTCACGGTAGTTGGGCAAGGCGATGCGGGCGATAGGGCAACCAACACCCTGTACATACATCACCAGCAGATCACGATCACGGTACTCATCCAGGGTGTGAACAACGCCATGCTGATCCGGCAGTTCAAAGTCCGGCAGGGACTTCAGCCATTCATCAGCCAGCAGCGGTGATGCTGCAAGAATAAAACCCAATCCAAGCATTACTTGTTTAAACATAGTGACTCCTCTTTTCCTCTCCAACATTATTCTTTGGGAATGACCCACTGTTTCTGGGCCGATTTCAGTCTTCGACAATATAGGTCAGGTAACCGGTAAACATTTCCTCATAACTCTCCAGCCCCCAACTCACCTCTTCCCGCGGATCGGGATTGAAGGGATTGGACAGGGAATTATCAAGGGCACCCAGGACATGCACTGTGGTTCCCGCCGGCAGGCTGCGGGGCTCATCCAGCCAGTAATGGGGCTGCCAGCCATAGTTATAGGCCGGGATATTAAACAGGGGCTCTTTTTCACCGCCGGGGTATTCCAGTTCAAAACGCATATGCTTGCCGCGGTAGTTCATGCGGGCCCGCAGGGCCAGCAACTGTACCGGCTCGTCAAACTGATAACTGGCGGCCATCTGATGATCGGGATCGCCCGGGGCAATGGTAAAGCGCTCACCCACGGAGCGGGTCAGTACTTCTTTCTCCGGCGCGGAATCACTGAAGTAGAGTCCCACCCGGGTCTCATCATCGATTTCCACGCCATTGGTGACATAGTGAAATTGCAGGGCCAGTTTGTGACCGGCAGG
>JALEHB010000120.1 GCA_022763285.1 Pseudomonadales bacterium
AGCGTTGATAGGGCAGCAATTCCTCTTTCTGCCGGCGACTCTGCAGGCTGTAGTAGAGCTTGTTGAAACTGCCCATGGTGAGGGAATTCAGCAGAAAGCCGGGCGTGCTGAAGGGCACCGACATGAGCTTGCCGGATTCATGCCGGTAGCGGCTTTTTTTATTGTGCTGTGCGGCATGGTCACCCAGATAAAGCACCGAGCGACCCAACTCCTTGCCCCGGGCCAGACAATCGAGCCAGGCCACGGCATATTTGCTGTTGGCATTGGCGCTGAGCTTGTCGATGCAGTCTTCCAGGCAATCGGCTTGCAGGGTCCGATTATGAATTAAGACACCAGGCACCTTATGTAGATTCAAACTGGCATCCAGAATAATGCCGGTCAGACCCATGCCTCCGCAGCTGGCGGTAAACAGTTCGGGGTTTTCCTCCCGGCTGCAGTGCCGAATCTCGCCATTGGCCAATAACAGGCGAAAACTCTCCACATGATCGCTGAAACAGCCATCCTGATGATGATTCTTGCCATGGATATCCGCGGCAATGGCACCGCCAACGCTGACAAAGCGGGTGCCGGGCAATACCGGCAAGATGAAATCCTCGGCCATGGTCACCCGCAGTACTTCATCCAGACTGAGCCCGGCGGCGCAGCGAATTATGCCCCGGCCTTTGTCGAAGTCGATAAAGTGATCCAGGTGGCGACTGCTGACAACGGTTTCTGCCAGCGCTGCATCACCATAGCTGCGTCCGGCCCCGCGGCCGATGCAGTGGGTCTGCTGCGCCTGCAGGCAGGATTGCATGGCCCTGTCATCGGCCGGCCTCAGAACTTCGGAGTCGCATGTCGGGTAACGGCCCCAACCGGAGAGTTTCATGTGTCAGTTCCGCTGATGAAAGACGAAGTGTTTGTCCAAACGGTATTTCAAAGCATAACCGATGGACAAACCGATCACAGCACCCAGATAGCGGGCAGCTCGGGTCTGAAACCAGAATTCGAAGCCCAGTTCCATGCCCCAGAACATGGCTGTGGTGAAGCCCCCGGTGAGGGTATAGGCCACAAACTTGCGCAGGTCCTCCCGGCCCGAGGCAGTGGTGTAGGCAAAGATATAGTGCTTGTCCAGCAGGTACTTGCAGACCAGGCCGGTAACCGTGCCCATGGCCATGGACAGATACAGGGTATAACTGCCGCCATAGAGCTGCACAACCGCTTCCTGGGTCAACAGATTGACCAGGGTGGCAAGAGTGGCGAACAGGGTATAGCGCAGAGCCAGATGAATTGCAGACATAACCCTAAGCATATCGGCAGGGCAGGCTTATCTGAAAGCGGCCGGGGCGCTGATGTTGCCAGCCAGGCCGGTTATAATCGTGGCCTGACCGAAACTCAAACTCAGGAAACCAACTTGTCTGAAGAACTGGATTTTGCCATGCAACTGGCCCGGGAAGCCGGTCAGTTGATTTTTGAACACCGCCGCGACGCCGATCTGGACCACGCCTATAAAGGGGGCAATGAACTGGTAACCGACGCCGACCTGGCGGCCGACAAGTTGATCTGCGACAGCATCCGCAAGGCCTGGCCGGGCCATGAAATCGTCTCAGAGGAATCGGCGCCGGAAGTGGCAGCCGCGGCCCAGACCATGGCGGAGCCGGTATGGATCATCGATCCCATAGACGGCACCGTGAACTATGCCCATGGGCATTTCCAGTCGGCTGTCTCCATTGCCCACAGTGTCGGCGGCGAAATCAAACTGGGCGTGGTCTACAACCCGTTTATGGATGAAATGTTCTCGGCCGAGAAGGGCCAGGGTGCGTTTCTGAATGGAGCCAGTATTCGAGTCTCCGAGGTCAGCGATTTGCGCCGCGCCATCATCGCCACCGGTTTTCCCTATATCAAGCAAGGCATAGAGCCGATGGTGGATCGCCTGCGCCAGATACTCAATCACTGTGCCGATATTCGTCGTCTGGGCTCGGCGGCTCTGGATATTTGCTGGCTGGCGGCGGGCCGTCTGGATGGCTATTACGAGAGCCTCAGTCTCTGGGATTTTGCCGCCGCGCGGTTGATCGCCCAGGAGGCGGGGGCCCACTGTGGTAATTTCAGTCCGGTGCCGGCCGGGATCGACCCGCAATTTCACTGTGATGACCTTTTGATTGCCAATCCAGAGCTCTATCCCCAATTGCTGAAATTGCTGAGACAGGCCTGATCCGGCCCATATCTGCCGTAATCACCCCTGTTTTCACCCCATTCACCGCGATTTACAGCGCAGCCTGATTGACTGCCCCGGGAGGCGGGCGTAGGCTCAAAAGCTCAGCCACAGGGACTTGTGCTGGTCAGGAATGCCGGATTGTCTCAATCACGAGAATTGAGTAAGAGTTGAGAACATAAGAGTTGAGAGCATAAGAAGAACACAACAACAGAGAGCACTTGTCCTTTCAGGGCAGCGCTTGTCGGCGATTCCATCCAAGCTCGAAGCAAACCCAATAAATTTCATGAGGAGATCACTGTGAAAACGGTATCCAGACTCAATACAACAGGCCTGCTGAAACGCTCACTATTGGCACTGCTGCTGACACCGGCACTCACCAGCGCGGCCGACCGGGTGGGGGATTTTTCACTGCTGGACCAGGCAGGCTATTTCCACAATATGGCCTGGTATGACGACCACACCGCCGTAGCTTTACTGGTGCAGGCCAATGACAGTGCCGACACTGCCGCCGCTCTGCCTGATTATCTGGCCTTGAAACAACAGTATGCCGATCAGGGCATCGAGTTCATGATGATCAATCCCATGGGGCGCCACAATCGCGATGCTGTCGCCGGAAAGCTGGCCGAATGGGGTGTCAGCGATGTGCCGGTATTGATGGATGATGCCCGGGTGATTTCCCGTGATTTGGGGATCGATCGCAGTGGCGAGGTATTACTGTTCGATCCTTCCAGTTTCACCGTGGCTTACAAGGGTTCGGTAGCAGGCGCGGAACGGGCAATTACAGAGATGCTGGCCGGTAATCCGATCAGTAATCCACAGGTGGCCACCGAAGGTGCTGCCATCAGTTATTCCGAATTGCAGACCCTGGCCAGCAGTGAAGTGTCCTATGTCAATGAAGTGGCACCAATCATTGCCGAGAACTGTGCCAGTTGTCACCGCGAGGGGGGCATCGCGCCCTTTGCCATGGACAGTCATGCCATGGTGCGCGGCTGGTCTCCCATGATTCGCGAAGTGATCATGACCAAACGCATGCCACCGGGTCAGCTGGACGGCCATGTGGGTGACTTTATCAATGATATGTTGCTGGAAGATTCCGAGGTGCAAACCCTGCTGACCTGGATCGAGAATGGATCCCCGGTTGATGGCAGCAGCGATCCTCTGGCCGGGCTGACCTGGCCCGAAAGCAAGTGGGCATTTGGCGAGCCGGACTACATTATCAAGGTCCCGCCCCAGGAAATTCCCGCCACCGGTGTGCTGGACTATATTCACGTGTCGGTTCCGATCGATATCGAGAAGGACCGCTGGTTGCGTGGCAGCCAGTATGTTGCCGGCGACCGCACCGTGTTGCACCACACCCTGAACTCCCTGGTGGAGCCAGGTGCCAGCCGTCGCGGCGGCTTTCTGGGTGGTGGCAATGCCGATCAGGCCAATATCACCGCCTATATTCCCGGTGCCGAGCCGCGTCTGAATCCGCCCAATACCGGTGGCCTGCTGAAGGCCGGTTCGGTCCTGAACCTGCAACTGCACTACACCACCAATGGCAAGGAAACCACTGACGCCAGCGAGATCGGTTTGTGGTTCTACCCTGAAGGTGAGGTGCCGGAAAAACGGATGTCCGGTCAGTGTGCCTGCATCTTTACGCCTACCTGGACCAATATCCCGCCGGGTGATCCAAACTTTGAGCAACAGGCCAGTGTGACGATTCCCCGTGATGCCTATATGCACAGCTTCACGCCCCATATGCATTTTCGCGGCAAATACATGCGCTGGGTTGCCGAATACCCGGATGGCAGCAGCGAAGAGCTGATCAATGTGGCGAATTACAATTACAACTGGCAGCTCGCCTACACCTATGAAGAGCCGAAGTTTATTCCCGCCGGGACCAGGGTGACCGCGATTGGTGCTTTTGATAACTCGCCCCAGAATCCGTTTAATCCGGATCCGCAGCGCTCGGTGCCCTGGGGGCAGCAGTCATGGGATGAGATGTTTTTTGGTGCCATGACCTGGCAGTATGTGGATCAGGGTGGTGACTGATCTGTTATCGATCCAAACGCAAAGCCCGGCTTATACGCCGGGCTTTTTGTTTGGGGTGGACGTAGCGGCTGCGAGCTTCCAGCACTTCGTTGCGGGAAGGGGGCTGGAAGTGGGGTTCTTTTGGACTTCGTTGTGTGAACCTAGCGGCTGCGAGCATCCAGCACTTCGTTGCAGTGATTTTTTGATCGGATCACAGACTGTATGTCTGCTCACCGCTCCAAAAATCCCTGCGCCTCGTTCTGGAAGCTCTCGCTCGCTACTCGAGTCATCACCCTCCATTTAGACTGTGGGAGTGGATCTGCCTTTTCGTGGATATGCCTTTTTACTTTTAGCTGCTTGTTGGGGTCGGGTGTGATTTTTTGTCAAAGCGTCTGAGGATGGTGGGTAGATAGAGCAGATCCAGGACCAGGGCCAGGATGACTATGGGTACCAGAAGTTTGGCGCTTTGCTGGAAATAGAGGGTATTGGCGGCAATCAGGATGGTGGTGCCGAAGGCCAGTACCATGGTGGTGATGCTGAGTGCCGGGCCGGCGACCTTGATGGCGTGGCTGATGGCCTCGTCCTGGCTGCAGCCCAGTTGGCGACCTTCCAGATAGTGGCTGAGGATGTGGACGGTATCGTCCACCACCAGGCCGATACTGATGCTGAACAGCATCATCACAAAGGGATCCAGTTGCCCAACCAGCAGCGCCCAGACGCCGAATACCATGGTGGCCGGCAACAGATTGGGAATCACACTGAGAATACCGAAATACAGGCTGCCCAGGCCAATCACCAGGCAGAGAGTGATCAGGGCCAGGCTGAGGCTGTAGCCCTGCAGCAGTTCCACTGTGACCAGCTCATCCATGCGCGCAAACAGTAACAGGCCACTGCCGTGGAGCAGCTCGGCATCGCTGAAGCGGGCGGCAAATTCCGCACTGAGGGTTTCGTCCAGATCGATTAGCTCCTGATTGCTCATGGGATTGGCGGCCACGAACAGGGTCACCGTGGACCAGTCGTCATTGATAAAACCGGACAGGGGAAAGTCCTGGCTCTGTACTGTGGCATAGCCGTTCAGGTAGTTGGCCACATCATTGATATCGTCGGGGATCACGTAAAAGGCCGGGTCTTCCTGATGCTGGACCCGGTTGACAGTCTTGACCACTTCCACCACCGAAGCCGCGGATTCCACTCCGGGCAGCGTGGCCAGCCAGTCACTGAACTGTTCCAGCTGGCGCAGAAAAGCCGGTTCAATGGCGCCATCGATGCTGCCCGTGTCAACCGCATAACTGATCTGCGGGCCGCGTTCGATGCGCTCGCTGACGATGTCATAGTAGGCGCGCACATCGCTGTCGGATGAAATGAAGTCCATGCGATTGAAATCCGTTTCATTCAGAGGCAGCAGCATCAGGGTCAGCACTGCCAGGGCAGTACAGAGAATAAACAGGGGGCGATCATGCCGACGCCCAAAATCCACCAGGCTGGCAAGCTCTTTTTGCAGGAACATACTGCCTCTGGGTGGTTTACGGGACAGCCAGATTAATAGCGCTGGTAACAGCGCCAGAGTCAGCAAATAGGCATAGACGATACCGATAGCGACGATACGACCAAAATCCTGAATTGCCGGCGAAGAACAGAGATTCAATGAGGAGAAGCCGATGGCAGTGGTGATGGCGGCCAGACTGATGGGGCGCAGATTATAGGCAAGGCTGGTGGTCATGGCAGCCAGTTTGTCCTGCCCACCCTGCATGGCTTGCTGAAAAATGGAAATGATGTGCACCGAATTGGCGACAGCGATAATCACCACCACCAGTGGTGCAATGATGGAAATGCTGTTGAAGGAAAAGCCCAGCAAGCCCAGGCTGCCAATGGTCAACAGCAGACTGAAAATGGCATGGGCCAGAATACCCAGTCCAAGGGTGGCAGAGCGAAAGCAGTAAGCGATCACCAGCACGCAGACAAGTATCACAAAGGGCAGCAGGGTGGTGAGATCATCGATCATGGCCTGTTGGCTGGACTGCTCCAGTAACACATCGCTGCTGATGTGAATGCCAAGTTGCGGATGCGCCGCGCGCAGGTCTTCGCGCAAGCGAATGGCCGCATTGGCCAGCTCCAGCCGTTCGGCCGGGCTTGCTGTATCGGCGTTCAGACTGATGGAGGCGAAAGCCAGACTGGCGTCCGCAGCCAGCAGATTATTGGTCAACAAGCGTTCTGTCAGGGCCCAGTCCTGCAACTCCGCCAGCTCTTCTTCGCTGTAGTCGGTATAGGGGCGTTCAAACAGACGCCGCTGTCTTTCCGGTGAGAAGTAGTTGATCAGGGTGGAGACATGACTGGCATAGGGCAGCGTCTCATAGCGCCCGGCAAGATCGGCCATGGCGTCCAGCACCGGACGGCTGAAGGCGGTCTGGCCGGGCTCGGGCACGAACAGCACAATGATTTCCAATGGCACAGGAAACTCTGTCTGAAACTGCCGGTATTCATCCAGATAGGGATCATTGCGGCTGAGCAGGGCATCCAGAGAGGTATCAAAATCCAGGCGCAGAATGCCGGCCAGGTTGATCAGGCTCGCCACTGCCACCAGCAGCAGATAGAGCCAGCGCTTGCCGACAAAATTGCTGGCCAGGAGTTGGCTAATATCCGCCTTGCCGTTATGGGACTCGCTGTGGATCAGACTCATAGTGAAATCCGGGTGCTTGATGACTTTATAACATGCCCGCTTCTGATTTATTCTTGAATTTCGCCACCCGGGCGAAAAAACCGGGTCAAAGCTCTGGTCACCAGGCCCTTGCCAGAAGTCACTACGCAGGAATCCGAATTCCGGCTTTCTGTGCCCGCAGGAATTGCAGAACAAACCCGGACCACTGGCCTGCAAGGGGTCATCAGTGCAGTTGTGGGTCCCAATAAGGAAATGTTATGAAAAAAACGCTGTCTCTCGGTCTGCTGTTGGTGGCAGGCGGTCTGACCACTCATGTCTCAGCTACGGATCTGTTCCGTCTCAGCGGTAGTGCCGCCAGCGACGGCGCCGGCGGCCTGGTGGGGCTGTCGCCCAATGCCCAGAGTGCTTTGCTGAGCAATCCTTCATTACTGAGTGAGCTGGAAGACGGTGTCAGTGTGGGGATCACCGCCCTGCGGGTGAATTCCGAATTTACCAGCAGCCTTGGCGAACTGGCCCGGGCCGACAAAGGGCCGGGAATTATCCCGGAGCTGGCCTACAAGGCAGAGCTTGGTGACAGTGACTGGTCCTGGGCTGCCGGGGCTGTGGTGCAATCGGCCATGAAGGCCGACTTTCGCTTTCAGGATCCGCCCGGCACGGCAGGCGTCAGTTATGGGCTGCAGCCCCACGCGGCTGAGTGGCTGGTTGCCAAGTTCGCCGGCGCCCTGAGCTATCGTTTCAGCGATCAGCTCTCGGCCGGTGTGTCCCTGGCCCTGGCCTATAACCGCAACCAGCTTGAGGCGCCCTATATTTTTCAATCCCATCCGGTCCTGCAGGGCCTGAAAGTACTGGTGGACCTGGATGCCGACGATCTGGGCTTTGCTTCCTCCCTGGGGCTTAATTACAAGCCCACCGAAAGTCTCGCTCTGCAACTGGCCTATTCATTGGAAAGTGACTTTTCTGCCGACGGCGATTTGAGTGGCAACCTTGCCCAGCTAGGGCTCGGTATTCAGGAAGACTTTCATTACCAGGCCAATGTGCAAACTACTCTCCCGGCCAGCCTGATGGCAGGCCTGAGCTGGCAAGCCAGTGACCGCCTGCGGCTGGGGCTGCAGTTCGACAGGATTTTCTGGGAGGACGCCTTTGATGTCCTGCCTATTCGTCTCAGCCAGGGAAGTAACAGCGACCTGAACAGCTTTCTCGGTGAAAATTTCATCCACGATGTGGCGCCACTGCAATGGACAGATCAGGACAGTCTGCATCTGGGTGGTGAATATCAGCTTCGTGGTACTGGCAAGTTGCGACTTGGTTATGAAAATAGCGAAGCGCAAGCGCCAGGTCACACAATTACACCCATGACCGGGGCGATTCTGGATGAGGCATTTACCGCCGGACTGCAGTTCAGGCTCGGTCAGCGCGACTATGATATTGCCTATCGCTATTCCCGGGGTGAGGATCTGACAATAGTGGACAGCGCCCTGGCCGGTGGCGAGTATGATAATACCGCCCAGTCCCTCAAACTCCATAGTCTGCGTTTCTCCTTCCAGCTCTGAACCGTTCGGTTTCACCGAAACCTGAGCGCCGAATGAATGACTTGTGATCAGCCTCGCAGCATAATTGGCTGAAATTGTTAGGCTGGTCACAGTTCCGGGCCAGGCGCAGTTGTCTGTCCCGACAGGGTCGCAGGCTGCTGCACTCAGGTTGATTTCAGCCCAGACCAGAGGTCGGTCGAGAGGCCGACCAAGAGTCCGGCTCGCTGCATGGCGTTCCCTGTTGATGAATAAACCAGAACAAACACAGTCTTCCACACCGCTAGCCACTAGCGAAGGTAATGCCAGTCCCATGTCTCAGCTTCAGGTGGAGAGTTCCCAGCACCGGGAAGCCAATGCCGAGAAAATCACCTGCCTGGTGTGGCTGGCGGTAATCGGTCTTACCTATGTGTGGTTTTTTATCGGCTTCCGCGAAACCGTCACCGCCAATCTGTTCACCAATATCACTATTCTGGTTGCGGTCATGGTGCCAGCCTTCTCCTTCATCGCCTGGCTGATTCAACGAGGCTATTACTCGCCCTCCATCAAATATGTGAATACCTTCCTGCAGGTAACCCTGGTGTCCGCGGCCATTCTCTTTGACAGCATGTCCCAGGGACCGGCCTATGCCCTGAGTTCCATGCCTCCCATGGCCTATGCTCTGGTGCCGATGATCACTGCCTTTCGCCTGCAACCCTGGCTGGGTCTGTTTGCCGGGACCGTGGCGGCGGTGGAATTTGTGTTGCTCTATCTGTTGGTCCTGCAGCCCGCCCCGGAGCTGATCGCCGAAAACCCGAGCCTGGGTTTTCAGGTCACCATGATGAAGGCGGTGGTGCTGTTCGCGCTGGGTGTGGCCAGTGCCCTGTCGGCCCGTTCACTGCGTAACTATTTTCAGAACTACAGCAAATCCCAGCAAACCAGGATGCGTCTGGAACGAAATTTCGGTCGCTTTGTTTCCAGCGCCATTGTTGATCAGATCGAACGCAGTGACGACGGCCGGGTGGCTGCCCAGCAACAGCAGGCGGCCATCGTCTTCGGTGATATTCGGGGCTTTACCGCCTACTCTTCCAGAATCAGTTCTTTCGAAGTGACCCAGCTACTCAATGACTTTTTCGCCATTGTCTGTCGGGCGGTGGAAGAAGAAGGGGGCATGGTGAACAAGTTTCTTGGTGACGGCTATCTGGCATTTTTCGGGATCTATAATGATGACCCCAAACCCTGTGAAGCGGCTGCCCGGGCGGTGCTGCGCATCGAACGGGAATCCCGTGCCCTGCTGGAGCCCCATGGACTCCGGGCCGGAGCTGCGGCTAACTGGGGCTGGATGGTGACCGGGGAAGTGGGTTCGGCAGAGCGCTGTGAATTTACCGGCATCGGCACCGCGGTCAATCTGGCGGCGCGCCTGGAAGGCCTCAATGAGCGCCTCAATACCAGCTTTCTGGTGTCCCAGGATTTCATGGGGCAAATCAACCCTGACCATTTCCAGACCAGTTACAAGGGTGAGCAGGCGGTGCGGGGTCTGGACGACAATATCGCCATCTTTGCCATCAGTCAGTAGCGGCCATTCAGCTGCGGGACTTTTGCGTAGCGGCAGTCTCTTTCCCCGTTTCTCCCCCGGTTTCCTCACGACACATACTGATCCACTCCTGGATGCCCAAGCTGTGGTATTTCTGTTTGTGGATAATGAAGTAGAACTGGCGGGTCCAGTTGCGCTGTGGTGCTGCCAATGGCAGCAGGGAGCCGCGGGCAAAGGCTTCCTTCAGTGTCAGCCGCGACAGGCAGCCAATGCCAAGACCCGCCTCCACCGCCCGCTTGATGCCCTCGGTATGTTGCAGGGCCAGCTTGATTTTCAGCTCAGGCAGGATGCCAGTCATGGCCCGGTCAAATGCCTGGCGGGTGCCAGAGCCCTTTTCCCGCACGATCCAGTCGGCCTGGATCAAATCCTTGTCGGACAGTTTGCGGCGCCCTGCCCAGGGATGTTCCGGCGCGCAGAACAGGCACAAGTCATCATCACGCCAGTAGCTGACTTCCAGATCCGGTTCCTGGATTTCACCCTCCACCAGGCCGATGTCGAGATCGAAATTCCGTACCCGTCGCGCCACGGCAGCAGTGTTTTCCACAGTCAGTTGCAGACGCGCCCCGGGGTGTCGCTGCATGAATCTGGCCATGGTGTTAATAGCCAGGTAATTACCGATGGTAAGGGTTGCCCCCACCTTCAGTTCACCCACCTCACTATGTCTGAGCAGGTAGTTTTCGGCTTCCCGGGCCTGGGCCAGCAGGGCGGCGGCGCGGGGGCGGAACAATTGCCCCGCCTCATTGAGTTGCAGGCGTTTGCCGACCCGGTCGAACAGGGCCAGGTCGAAGCGTTGTTCCAGCTCCTTCAATGCGGTGCTGGCGGCGGACTGGGACAGGGCCAGCTCTTCAGCAGCGCGGCTGACATTCTCTTGGCCCGCCACGGCCAGGAAAACCTGCAATTGTTTGAGGGTAAACAGCATGGTCAGGCCTCCGCGCTAATGCGGTTCGAGGGTGAGGTACTATCCGGGCTCTTTTTATCTTCTATACCCGAAAAACTGATTAATAATATCAATATAATTAATTTTACAGATAAACGCCTTGACCCTACAATAGCGGCCCATTTGATTTGGAGGAGTCCCAGTGGCCAGTTTGTCGACCCAGAGCGTTACCGAAGTCCATCATTGGAATGATTCCCTGTTCAGCTTCAAAACCACCCGTGACCGCTCCCTGCGGTTTGAAAACGGGCACTTTGTGATGCTGGGCCTGGAAGTAGAGGGCAAGCCCCTGATGCGTGCCTATAGCATCGCCAGCCCCAACTACGACGAGCAGATGGAATTCTTCAGTATCAAGGTACCCGATGGCCCGCTCACCTCCCGCTTGCAGAATATCCAGGTGGGCGACGAGGTATTTGTCAGTAGCAAGCCTACCGGCACACTGGTGGTGGATCATCTGGAAACCGGCCGCAATCTCTATCTGGTCTCCACCGGCACCGGTCTGGCGCCTTTTATCAGCATCATTCAGGACCCGGAAGTCTACGAGCGCTTTGACAAGGTCATCCTCACCCATGGCGTGCGCCATGTCAGTGAGCTGGCCTACCAGAAGCTGATCAGCGAAGAATTGCCGGAAAACGAATTTTTCGGTGAAGAGGTGCGGGAGAAATTGCTCTACTACCCTACGGTGACCCGGGAGCCTTTCCGCAATCAGGGCCGACTCACTGACCTGATGCTGTCTGGCAAACTGTTCAGCGATCTCGCTGTAGAGCAGCCAGACCCGGCCAAAGACCGCTTCATGATCTGCGGCAGCCCCAGCATGCTCAAGGATACCTGCGCCATTCTCGATGACTGGGGCTTCAAGGAATCTCGCCACGGTATCAAGGCCCAGTACGTGATCGAGCGGGCATTTGTCGAATAGTCTCGAAACAGGCAAGCAAAGCCAACAGGCAATAAAAAAGGGACCATCGGTCCCTTTTTTGTGTCGATCTCTACAAGGCTCGGCAAGCGGGCCTGTTTGATCAGGTATCGAAGATAGCCACCAGACAGCCCTTGGAATCCGGGATGTCATCCATATCGACCTGGCCACCGGCAAGGATGGTATTCAGGGCATCCTTCAGATACCACTCATCCGCTTCATTGCGCTGGGTCTCATAGCCGAGTTGGTCATTAATTGGGCCCCGGAACAGCACTTCCCGGGTTTTGGGGTCTACCACGAAGACTTCTGCGGTGCGTTCCACTCCCAGGGACTTGGCCAGTTTCTGGCCTTCATCCTTGATGATGGGAAAGTCGATGCCGAATTCATCCGCTTCACGGCTAATGCGATTGACGTCATCCTGGATATTGGCGTTGAACATGACAAAGGCGATATTCTCATCGCTGAACTCGTCTCTGACCTCACGGTAGTTAGGCAGGGCGATACGGGCGATCGGGCAGCCAACTCCCTGCACATAAAAAGCGACGTAGTCATACTGCTTGTAGTCTTCCAGACTATGGGTTTTACCCAGATGATCAGTCAGTTCAAAATCCGGTACAGAGCGCAGCCAGTCATCAGCCTGGGCGCCAACACTGAAAAGCAAGGTCGAGCTCAACAGTAAATTTACCAGCAACTTCATCGTTAACTCCTCGTTTCCTCGGGATCGCAATGTAAACAGTCTAGGCCACCGGCCAATCCGGGACCTTGATTGAGGTCAGATTCTAGCAGGATCGGCAAAGGCCTCCCAGACAGGGCCGGAGTTTCCCGAATTGCCCGACCGGGGCCCCTTCATCTGTCTAGTGATGGAAATATAGTGTTATATATCAATAGCTTATAAGGATCTCTTCAATATCGAGAAATCAGTAACTGACGGAATTTGGAAAACCGTGCAGGATTGTGCTGATTTCCGGCGTCGGGCAAAGACAGAGCGCCGCTTTGCTGCGATAAATGGCCAGCCCGGTGCTGGCGTCTTCAAGCCTGCAGCTGCACCAGAGCGCCGCGGGCGTCGTAATGTCAGCCTGAAAAGCGTATAGTTTCGCCTTCCCACAGAACCTGGATTTTAGGGGTTTCATGTCATCCAAAATTGCTCAGCTTTACTGCAAACTGGTTTTCGGCCGGCCCTGGCTGGTGATTGCCGCTGCGCTGGCCCTGGTGGCCGGTTTCGCCTGGTATGCCCAGTATTTTCGCCTCGATGCCTCCGCCGATTCCCTGCTTCTGGAAAATGACCCGGATCTGGAATTCTCCCGGGTCATCAATGAGCGCTACGGTGTCAGGGACTCGGTCACCATTGCCTATGCGCCTGACGGTGAATTATTCAGTGAGCCCACTCTCGAGCGCATGGCCGAACTGCGGGAAGACCTGCTGGCTATCGATCGCATCGTCTCGGTGGACAGCATTCTCAATGTGCCGGTTTTTGGCGATACCCCCCTGACCGGAATCTCTGAAGACTACCTGACTATCATGGACCCGGAGCAGGATCTGCAAGAGGCCCGGGAAGAGATTGTAAACAGCCCCGTGTTTCGCAATGCCCTGGTCAGCCCCGATGGCAGCGTGGCGGGTATCCTGGTGGGTTTCGAGGTGGATCAGCATGCCCGGGACCTGATCAATCGCCGCAGTGAGCTGCGCAGCTTGGAGCAGGCCGGGGAACTGAGCGCGCAGCAGGCCCGCGAACTGGCCGAGGTCGAAGCGGAGTATGACGAATACAGCGTTTTCACCGCTGACCGTCAGCACAATATGATCAGCGAAATTCGCCAGACCCTGGACGACTACCGCGATGATGCCCGGATCTATCTGGGTGGCGCGCCGATGATTGCCGATGATCTGGTGACCTTCGTGCAGGATGACTTGTCCAGCTTCAGCTTTGCAGTGCTGATTCTTATTATCGGTGCCCTGGGCATTATTTTCCGTAAGGTCCGCTATGTGGCCCTGCCACTGATTTGCTGCGCCGTGGCCGGCACCATCATGGTGGGCATGCTGGGGCTGATGGACTGGCGGGTCACCGTGGTGTCCTCCAATTTTATTTCCCTGTTGCTGATTATCACTATCTCTCTCACTGTGCACCTGACGGTACGCTATCGTGAATTGCGTGCGACCCGGCACTATACGGATCACGACAGGATTCTCAGGCATGCGGTGCTGAGTATGTTCAGGCCCTGTCTCTATACCGCCCTGACCACCGCGGTGGCCTTTGGCTCCCTGATCGTCAGCGGCATACTGCCCATTATCAATTTCGGCTGGATGATGATGATGGGGGTGGCGACCGCCTTGCTGGTGGCCTTTACCCTGTTCCCCGCCATCATGAGTCTGCTCAAGCCGGACCAGAGCAAGCTGTCGCGGGATCTGAAGCTTAACCTGACCTCGGCACTGGCCAAATTCACTGACCAGCTCAGGGGCAAGGTGCTGCTGCTTTATGCCCTGCTGACCGTCTTTGCGGTGCTTGGGCTGAGTCAGTTGCGAGTGGAAAACAGTTTTATCGATTATTTTCGCCAGAGCACTGAGATCTATCAGGGTATGACCCTGTTCGATGAGAAGCTGGGTGGTACCTTGTCTTTCGATGTAATCGTCGATTTGCCAGAACAGGAGCAGGCCGCCGATGATGGTTTCGACGATGGCTTTGATGACGGCTTCGATGATGGTTTCGGTGACGATCCCTTTGCCAGCGACGAATCCCAGAGCGATGCCTACTGGTTCACTGCGCCGAAAATGCAGCAGGTGAAGGCCATCCATAATTACCTGGATGAAGACCCCTATACCGGCAAGGTGCTTTCCTTCGGGGCCATCGTGCAACTGGCCGAGCAGCTCAATGGCAATGAAGCGGTTGACGGTTTTCTCTGGGCCTTGCTGTACAGCCGCATTCCGGAGACCCTTAAGGACACCGTGCTTAATCCCTTTGTTTCCATCGAGGAGAATCAGCTGCGCTACAATGTACGGGTGATTGAGTCGGCCGAAGACCTCAACCGGGATGCACTCTTGCAGCGCATCGAATCCGGCATCGAAGAGGAATTTGGCTTTGCCGACGAAGATGTTCGCCTGACCGGCATTCTGGTGATGTACAACAATGTGCTGCAGAGCCTGTTCCAGTCCCAGATCCTGACTCTCGGCGTGGTCATGCTGGCTATCATGGTGATGTTTCTGGCCCTGTTCCGCTCCCTGGCCATTGCCATCATCTGTATTATTCCCAATGCCATCGCAGCAGCTTTCGTGCTGGGTATCATGGGCTGGGCAGACCGGCCACTGGATATCATGACCATCACTATTGCCGCAATCTCGGTGGGTATCGGAGTGGATAACACAATTCACTACATGCACCGCTTTCGCCGGGAATTTCCGCGTTTGGGGAACTACCGGGCCACCATGTTCTTCTGCCATAACAGCATTGGCCGGGCCATGTATTTCACCTCCATGACCATCGTGGCGGGCTTCTCCATTCTGGCACTGTCGAATTTCATTCCCACCATCGTGTTCGGATTGCTGACCTCCCTGGCCATGCTGGTGGCATTGACCGGGTCCCTGACCCTGTTGCCCAGGTTGTTGATCACCTTCAAGCCTCTGGGGGAAGAGAGCCATGGCGATGATGAGTTTGATGCTGAGGCTATCGCTGCAAGCTGACAGAGATTGAAACCCTCAACGATTGTGTTTAATCTGAATCCGCGTTTTTGGAAAGGGATGCAAGGCTGAAATATGGCTCGTCATTCGCATTGTGTGCGACATTCGAACAGGCGGTTCGGCAGTATTGTCGCAGCATTACCATTGCTGCTGGCAGCCTGTGGTACAGAAGACGAGGCCCTGCCCGAGAACCCGACATTAGCGGATCGTTTTCGTCAGGACCCGGCAGCCCTGGAACGGGGGCGGGCACTCTATGAAGGCAGTTGTGCTGCCTTTTGCCATGAGGTTGAAGGCGATGAAGCGGTGGACCTGTTTGATTGCCAGTGGCGCCATGGATCCACCGATGAAGAATTGTTCTCCATTATTTCCAATGGCATACCGGATACCCGCATGGTGGGTTTCGGTGAGAATTTTCCGGAAGGCGATCAGGACACCTGGCGTCTGGTAGCCTATATCAATAATTCCCAGGCACAATGCCAGGTCGAATAAATTCATTAATGCGCCGTTGGCGCCAAGCGAGCATACAAACGATCATGACACAGCAGCAGCAAACCAAGGACTACACCCTCGACGCCGAAGAGAAAGAGGCCAAACCGGTTCCCAGCTCGGGCTTTATGGATGAAAAGCTGTTCAAGTCCCGCTCTATCACCATCTTCGGTGAGATCAACGACCGTATCGCCCGCACCGTCACTGAGCGTCTGCTGGCGCTGGCTTCAGAGAATGACGAACCCATCCACTTGTATATTTCCTCGCCCGGGGGTCATGTGGAATCCGGTGATGTGGTTTATGACATGATCAAGTTCATCAAGCCGGAAGTGAAAGTGATCGGCACCGGCTGGGTTGCCAGTGCGGCTACTACCATTTTCCTGGCGGCGGACAAGCAGAACCGGTTCGCCCTGCCCAATACCCGTTTCCTGATTCATCAGCCATCCGGAGGTTCTCTGGGTGTGGCCAGTGATATTGCCATTCAGGCCAGGGAAATTATCAAGATGCGTGCCCGCATCAACCGTTTGATTGCCGAGGAAACCGGCCAGCCGCTGGAGCGGGTTGAGACGGACACGGATCGGGATTACTGGATGTCGGTGGAAGAAGCCATCGACTACGGCATTGTCAGCAAGGTAGTGCGCAGCATTACCGAAATCTGAGCAGTCTGATGGCCTGGGGCGGCGATGGCTTGCTAGTCTTCGTCGCCAAGCTTGCGGAAAATCGCCTGTCGGTCCCGGGCAAGGGCACAGACCACCATAAAATCCGGCAGACAGCTGGCAGCATGGGCCACGGCGGTATTGGCATCCAGCAGCTCTGCCTCAATGATGCCGTTGACGCCAGCATACTCGATTGCTATGCGGGCAATATTGCCCTTGATCTCCCCGGGCTCGGCCCGCCACACGAAACCCAGTGATTCCACTTCACTGACCTGCAACTTGCCCCCGTCTACCGCCACCTGAATCTGAAACAGGGTGCCTTCGGCAATCCATTTTCCTGCCCATTTTTCTGCCCATTGCTCTTCCCGGTCAGCAGATGGCTCCTGTGCATACAGGGGCATTGCCGCAGTTAGCAGACAAGCAAGCAGGATTGTGTGGCAACTGTGAATGTGTCTAGTCAATGCTCAGTCCGACGCCAAACAGATGGCCGTGATAATTGAAGATGAGCACATACAATATCAAACCGGCGGCGATGCCGATAATGTCCCAGACGATGCGTGGCCGTTTTGCGGGTCTGGCCATGTGGTGCAGGCTGACAAATTTCACGATCGCCCACAGCCCAAAGCTGCCGAACAGGAGCACTGAGGCCAGGTCACCATTGGCCCACAGATGCGCGCCACTGAACAGTACGACGCCCGCCAGCATGGGGTGGCGCAACTGATGTTTGAGATGGGAGGTAGGCAGATTACCGAGCACCACCAGAATCAGGGCGGGCAGCATCAGAAAATGACTGATCCAGCGCAGGCCGAACAGGGGCTGAAAGATCATCTGGAACGGCGCATTGGCCTTGCCGACGATGATCAGGCCGAGACCCAGTAGTGACAGCAGGCTGAACAGTGCCTTGTAGGCAGTCTCCGAGGGCAGAGCGGCAAGAATGGTGTCGCGCAGGCCCATCTCTCGCCACAGATGGGGAATGAAGAACAACAGGATGCCGAGGCCTAGCAGGGTCACGCTTATTCCTTTCCAGGTTTGCCCGGGGTGTTTGCCAGCGCGCTTCGCAACTGTTCCCCTGTGGTTTGCGACAGTGTAGCACGCCCGCCGGGCTGGCCCTGTGACAAAGCCTGTTGCTGGCAGGCCATTGACAGATAATTAATTAAATGTTTAATTAATTATCTGTCATCGCAGCCAGCCGCTGCCCAGCAATCCAGCTCAGGAATTCCTCATGCCCAAAGCAGAAAAAGCCTCATCCAGCGCCGGTCGACCCTCCGGGCGGGCCCCGGAACAGGTGCGCGGAGCCCTGTTGCAGGCCGCCCGTGAACATTTTCTGGAGCGCGACTTCAAGGCGGTCTCCCTGCGGCAGATCGCCGACAGTGCCGGGGTTAACGGTGCCATGGTGAGCTATTACTTTGGCAGCAAGCAGGGTCTGTATCTGGCCATGGTCGATGAATTGCTGGCGGTGCTGGCAAGTGATCTGATTAGCCTGGGCGAACAGGAAAACCTGACCGTGGTGGATTTTATTCGCAGCTACAGCAAGCTGCTCCACGCCAATCCCTGGTGGCCGAATTTCCTGATACGTGAAGTGATGTTCAGTGAAGGCGAGGTGCGCGAGGCGGTGCTGGATCGTTTTGCCAAGGTGTTTGCACCGCAATTGCTGGCCAACATTCAGCGGGAGATCAATCAGGGCCATTACCGTGAGGATCTGGATAGCCGCCTTTGTCTGCTCTCCCTGATGGGCCTGACAGTATTCCCGTTCCTGGTGGGGCCGGTACTGCAGCAGGTAGTGGGCATGGAACTGGACTCTACCCTGGTGGCAAGACTGGCCGAACACAACTGCCAATTATTTTTACACGGGGTGACGACAACCCCATGATCCGGAGGTGAGCATCATGACCGGGCGAGTACTCTGGCTGCTGCTATTGACTGTGAGTCTTGGCGCCTGTGAGGAAGACGTACTGCAGGCGGTGGGACAACTGGAATCGGATCGCGTGGAAATCGTGGCCGAATCCAGCGAACCCATCGTGGAGATTCCGGTTACCGAGGGCGAGGAACTTGTGGCGGGACAGTTACTGCTAAGACAGGATGCCAGCCGCCTCGAGATTCGCAGGCGTGAAGCAGGAGCCGCCATTGCCAACCTGGAGGCCAGGCTCAGGGAGCAGCGCAATGGTCCCAGGGAGGAAACCATCGCCGCCATGGCTGCCAGCTTGCAGGAGGCAGAAGCCGAGGCCGACTACCGGCGCCGGGAACTGGATCGTCTACAGGGTCTGGTGAGTCGTAACCTCACCTCCCGGGAAAG
>JALEHB010000121.1 GCA_022763285.1 Pseudomonadales bacterium
AAATGGATGCCCGCTTGCGCGCGCGCTGGGTTGGCCGTACCGGCCAGGAACTCTACGAGCAGATCCGCTCCACCATGCCGGCGGAAACCCCCGGCTCCTTGAGCAATGAAGAATACTATGACCTGACTGCCTTTATTCTGCAGTCCGGCAATGTCCCGATCGAAGGGGGCAGCATGGCGGTTCCGGCCCTGGCCAGTCTGGAGATTGATCCCCAGGAAGTGGTAGAGAGCGAAAGCGCCAGCGACAGTGTGGACTGGACTCACTTCAACGGTGATGAGCGATCCACCCGCTATGTGGACTTCGACCAGATTGATGCCAGCAATGTGGCCGATCTGGAAATCGCCTGGCAACTGGATACCGGCCCCTTTGGTCCGCGTCCGGAGACTTTCAATGTCAACACGCCGCTGATGGTGAATGGTC
Organism: Pseudomonadales bacterium; assembly: GCA_022763285.1. GTDB lineage: Bacteria > Pseudomonadota > Gammaproteobacteria > Pseudomonadales > Pseudohongiellaceae > UBA9145. The sequence goes on from JALEHB010000121.1 coordinate 421, forward strand.
GGGTATTCGCCACCGTGGGTGCGACCCGCAATGTGGTTGCCATCGATGCCGAGAGTGGCCAGTTGCTGTGGATGTGGCGTCCCCAGGAAGGCCAGCGTTTTGACGATGCCCCGCGCAAAGGTAGCGGCAAAGGCGTGGCCTATTACAGCAATGGCAGCCAGGAAATCATCTTCACCATGACCCCGGGTTATTACCTGGTGGCCCTCAATGCCCTCACCGGCGACCCGGTTCCGACTTTCGGTGCCGGTGGCTATGTGGACCTGCAGCAGGGCCTGCGCCGGGCGCCGGATCGTGACGATCTGGATATCGGTATTTCCTTCCCGCCCCTGGTGGTTGAGGATGTGGTGATTACCGGTGCCGCCCACCTGGTTGGCATGCGCCCAATCTCTGCCAGCAATGTCAAAGGCGATATCCGCGCCTGGGATGCCAACAGTGGCGAATTACTGTGGACCTTCAAGACCATTCCGGAACCCGGAGAGCTGGGTTATGAAACCTGGCTGGAAAACTCCGCCTCCTATACCGGCAATGCCGGGGTCTGGGCTCCCATGTCCGCCGATATCGAGCGCGGCCATGTATACCTGCCGGTGGAATCGGCAACCGGTGACCGCTACGGCGGTGATCGCCCGGGCAACAACCTGTTCGCTTCTTCCACGGTAGCGCTGGACTATCGTACCGGTGAGATGCAGTGGTATTTCCAGACTACTCACCATGACATCTGGGACTGGGATACTCCTTCGGCACCACTGGTAATTGATCTGCCGGATGGCCGCGATGCAGTGGTACAAACCCTGAAGCAATCCCATCTGTTCATGTTTGATCCCGACAGTGGCGAGCCCCTGTTCCCGGTTGAGGAACGTCCGGTGCCACAATCGGACACACCGGGAGAGCGCACTGCCGCCACCCAGCCATTCCCCCTGTTGCCGGCACCCTATGATCGCCAGGGTTTTCAGCCGGATGACCTGAATGACATGACGCCGGAGATTAATCGTCGTGCCCGGGAGATCGCCAGCGATTATCGCTTCAGCGAACTGTACACGCCGCCTTCGCTCTACCAGCACCCGAAAGATGGCACACTTGGCACCTTGCACCTGCCCTCTTCCACCGGCGGCTCCAACTGGGAAGGCTCGGCCTATGATCCGGAAACCGGCATCATCTATATCCCGTCACGCACCGCCACCGGCGTGCTGTCTCTGGTGAATGATCCGGAAGCTTCGTCAGTACGCTATATCCAGGGTGGCGGTCGCAGCCCCTCGGTTGATGGCATTCCCCTGGTCAAGCCACCCTGGGGTCGCATTACCGCCATCGATCTTGTGAGCGGTGAGCATGTCTGGCAGGTGGTCAATGGCGATACGCCGGAAGACATCAAGAACCATGAGCTGCTGGACGGTGTCGATTTCGAACCCACCGGCAAGCCCACCCGCAGCGGCATCCTGCTGAGCAAGACCCTGCTGTTCCACGGCGAAGGCCCCGGCGGCAGCCCGGTGCTGCATGCCCTGGACAAGGCTACTGGCGAACGGGTCGCCAAAATCGAGCTGCCCGCCTCCATTACCGGCGTGCCCATGAGCTATATGCACAATGGCAAGCAGTATCTGGTGATGACGGTCAGTGATTTTCGCAATCCGGCCAAAATCATTGCCCTGACCCTGCCCTGATCAGGGTCTGGCTCCGGTCTGGCCTCGGTCAGACTGCAAAAACCCGGTGCGCCCAGGCCACCGGGTTTTTTGTTGCCTGGTCAAAATCTGGCTTGCAATTAAATCTGTATGTTTATACAGTATAACCGATAGTCGGGCAGGCTTGGTTTTTCAACTCATTTTGGGACAATGCACCCTGGCTGCAGAGCAAGTCTGGTCAGTTGGAGTTACTATAAAAAAACCTGATTTGAGGCGCGGATGAAAACTATAAAAAGCAGGGATTGTGGCAATTCCCCAAAAAACAGTTTCGTTCAGGATCTGGAAATTGCCATTGCGGAGTCTGATTTTGGCTTCCTGGCAAAATCGGTTTCTGAAGAGTTGCAATGGGAAATTTGCGGCATCGGAACCTTCAATGGATCTTCATCAATACCTGAAGCCTTGGACGCATTGAATCTGATGCAAGCAGATCAACTCAGTATAGAGTTTGCATTATCCCACGGAAAAACTGCTGCTTCCCAGTCATTGAGAACCCGGGGCCTGAGCGATTCGCAATACGTTAGTAATTTTTTCAAATTCAGCTCAGCCAAAGCGATTCAGGTTTCCCGGATTGTCACTATGGCTATCCAGAGAAGTAATAACGGATGATAGCTGCCGACATACTGAGCCGGGTTCTCAATCAAGGTTTCTCACAAAGGTATATGCAAGCAACATGGCAAACAGAAAACCCGCTTCCGCCAGCACTCCCGCCATCGATGACAGCGAGCGTCGCTGCTGGTGGCCCGGTAACGACCCCCTCTATGTGGCCTATCACGATGAGGAATGGGGCGTGCCGGTGTATGACGATCAGAAACACTTCGAATTCCTGTGCCTGGAAGGTCAGCAGGCTGGCCTGAGCTGGATCACGGTGCTGCGCAAGCGGGAGAATTACCGCCGCGCCTTCAAGCAGTTCGATCCGGTCAAGGTCGCCCGCATGCGCGATGCCACCCTGGAAAAACTGCTGCTGGACCCGGGCCTGATTCGCAACCGGGCCAAGCTGTTTGCGGTAAGAAATAATGCCAAAGCCTTTCTGGCAGTTCAGGATGAATGGGGCAGTTTCACCGATTACATCTGGTCTTTTGTGGGCGGCCGCAAACCCCTGGACGGTCGCCGTCGCCAGCGGGGCGACGTACCTGCCACCTCGCCAGAAAGCGATGCCCTGTCCGCCGATCTGAAAAAGCGCGGCTTCAAATTTGTCGGCAGCACCATCTGCTATGCCCATATGCAGGCGGCGGGGCTGGTGAATGACCACACAAGTAATTGTTTTCGCTACAAACAACTGAAAAGCTGAACACAGCCTCATTCCTACAGGAGAATCCCATGATTGGATACGTAACCGTTGGCAGCAATGATCTGGAAAAAGCGGTGGCCTTCTACGATGCCCTGCTGGCAGAGCTGGGTGCCAAACGCTTTATGGAAATGGACAGCTTTGTGGCCTGGTCCACCAGCCCCACGGCACCAGGCTTTTCTGTCACCCGGCCCTTTAACAAGGAAGCCGCCACCCCCGGCAATGGCACCATGATTGCCCTGGCCGTGGATTCGCCGGCCAGGGTGGATGCCGTCTACAACAAGGCACTGGAGTTGGGCGCCAGCGACGAAGGACCGGCTGGCCCCCGGGGCGATAATTTCTATGCCGGTTATTTTCGGGATCTGGACGGCAACAAGCTGAACGTCTTCTGCATTCCACCGGCCGAATAAACTGACGGCAAACAAGCTGGCCGGACTGATCAGGCCAGCTTGTAAACGCCTGTCGCCAGGGCTGCGTCGCTGCGCTGGCGCTTGGCACAGGCCTCCTGCAGTATCACTGGCATTGCGCTATGCTTGTCTGGTCCGATTAAACCCGAGACCTGAGTTCGACAGGCAAGTGTACTGGCTATGCTATTACTGTTTTTTTCCACCCAGATTTTGTTGCCACTTTGTCTGCTGGCCTGGCTGGCATTCGCGCCAGCCGCCGGCTGGCTGGCCTGGGGTCTGCAGTTGCTTGCTGTGGCCGCGGTGCTGTTGGGCATGAGCACTGCCATGCTCTGGGCCATGCCGCCCTACTGGACCCCTTACCTTTACTGGATGTTGTTCTTCTTCATCGTTACCTGGCAGTTACTGGCCGGTTTGCCGGATACCGGGCAATGGTGGGCTGCCGGCACCATCCACAGCCTGTTTCTGCTGGCACTATTCGGTCTTGGCTCAGTGGCTGCCTACCTGGCCTATGGCGCACTGGCGGGCAGGCAAGTACCCGAAATCGCGGTGGTTGATATTGATTTTCCCTTTCCTGCCGGTCGCTATCTGGTCGCCCATGGCGGCTCAACAGTGACTGTGAACGGCCATCTGCAAACCCTGAACCCGGGTGTTGAACGCTACCAGAATTATCGGGGCCAAAGCCGCGCGCTGGATATTTTTCGCATCTCCAGAACCGGATTCAATGTGCGTGGTTTAAGGCCCAGAGAGCCAGAGCGCTATACCAGTTTTGGTACAGCGCTTGTGGCACCCTGCCCGGGGCACGTGGCAAAAGTGGTGGATGGCGTGCCCGACAATCCGGTGCCGGAGATGAATCGGGAGCACATGGCCGGTAATTTTGTTGCCATCAATTGCGGGGAGTTTTATCTGATCATGGCGCATTTTCGCCAGGGCAGCATTCAGGTTGAAGAAGGCCAGACTGTAGCAACAGGTGACTTTCTTGGAGAACTGGGTAACTCTGGCAACAGTTCTGAACCGCATCTGCATATTCACGCCCAACGGGGCCTGCCTGAAGAGGCTCCACTGAGTGGAGAGCCGCTGGCACTGACTATCAATGGCCGCTTTCCGGTACGCAATCAGCGCATTACCGTGCCGGAGTAAAGCTGTTCAGACCTTTCAATTCCGATGCTGTCGATCTCAGGGGGTTCAATCCCTGACCATCGGCATGGCCGCCGCCTTGGAAACCGGATACCAGAGCTTGCTGATATGGGTATTCAGCTCATATCCCCGATCCGTCACAATACTCTCCAGCACCACGATACGCTCCTTCAGGGCTGCGATCTCCTGTTCCAGGGCGTCGGTGGAGTTTTCATTGAGCTGTTTTTTCAGATCACCGAACTGGGCGCTGGTACTGCGCTTGTACTTGAAATACTCGGTGATGAAAACGATCAGGCTGACGGGCACCATGATGGCCATCATCACGGCGAACAATTCCAGAGACTCGGACATAGCGATTACTCCTCTTTACTGGTAACGCGCCCTGCCTGCCCTGGCCAACTATTCTTCGTCTTCCATCTCCCGCTGCAGCTTGGCGTAAGCAATGGAATTCATTTCCTGGGCGCGTTTGTCGAATACGACTTTTTGCAAAACCTGGGCGATGGAGTCCTGAAAATCATCAACGTGCAGATAGGCTGCAACATTGCCATCGGTAGGGTCCAGGGCGATCTGGCGCAGATCATTGCGATGGTCCTCGGTGATCAGTATGACCGGGGTGCTGCTACGGAGTGGGCTGCGACGCTCATTCTGGCGAATACGGAACAAAAACTGGTCGCGCGGGCGCTTGTAGTTGTTCCAGCCGGTAATCACACAGGACAAGCGGTTGGTCAGCAGGCCGAACATCCGGTCGTACTGACGCAGGGCCTCGATGGCATTGACCTCATTATAGGTATTGATGGTGGTATAGAGCCCTGTCTTGCCAATGATCTTGGCACATTCGTCCACCATCTTGTTATTGAGGTCGTAGAGCAGGACAACCGGTTTGAAACTCATTGCTGAACTTGTTCTTGATTATTATACGAAATCTCAGCTTGCTGGCATTCCGCGCCAGTTACTCAGAACGGAAAACTATATTGCTTGTTATGGGATCTCTGGTGGTGCGGGTTGCATTGGCGGCAACCGAGGGATCCTCATAGCCGAAGCTTATCCCGAATAGTATCTTAGTGCCATCCTGAATATCGAAGGCTTCCCTCACCAGATCCGGGTAGTTGCGCATGGTGCCCATGGGGCAGCTATGAATACCAAAGGCCACCATGGTCAGCATCAGGGTCTGGGCCCACATGCCCACGTCGATGGCCACCGTGGTGCCGAAATCCGGATTCATGCCAATAAAGGCGATATGGGGCGCATCAAAAAACTCGAAATTGCGCAGCACCGCATACTGGCGCCCTTCACGGTCATGGCGCTCGATGCCCATTTTTGAATACAGGGCCACCGCACACTCCACCTGACGGGTGCGGTACTCATCCTTGAAGTCACCCCGGTATTCATAGTCCGGATTGGGCTGAACACCATTGGCGGTATTGTCAACCATCTGCTGCCTGAGCCGGTCTTTCAGTTCACCCGATGCCACATAGGCCTTCCAGGGCTGCACATTGCAATTGGAAGGCGCCTGCTGGGCAATCTCGAAGATTCGGTCCATGGTCTCCCGGGGCACTGGCTTGTCCAGAAAGCCTCGCACCGAGCGGCGGGTATTGATCGCTTCGATCAGACCCATGTCCGGGTCAATCAGGGACGAGTCCTTGCTGTCAGTCACGCTGTACTTCTCCTGCACAAAGAATGGAATTAGCTGAGGATGCGACCACCGTCCACATCCACGGTGGTGCCGGTGACAAACTTGTTGTTCATGACAAACAGCAGCCCTTCGGCCACTTCCTCGGAACTGCCGGCGCGCGGAATCAGATGTGAACTGGTCATGGCAGACAGCTTGTCTGCTTTCTCATCACCCATCCAGTCGAACATGGCGGTATCGATCGTGCCAGGTGACACCACATTGACACGCACAGGGGCCATTTCCACTGCCAGGCAGCGCACCAGATTTTCCACCGAGGCACCGACACAGCTGAGCGGCGACTGGCCCGGTTTGATCTTGCGTGCCGGTGATCCGCTGACCAGGGTAATGGCCCCATCGTCGGCCAGGTAGGGGGCGCCAGTACGCACTACCTTGGCATAGCCCCAAAGCTTGTCATAGGCGGCCTTGAATTGCTCTTCGGTCTGTTCGAGAAAAGGCTTGAGAGTACGCTCTCCCCCCACGGCCGCTGATACCAGGTGATCGATCTTGCCCACTTCCCTGAAAATAGCTTCCAGTGCCTCGGCATCGTGGGTATCGGCCTGACGCAACTCAAACTTGCCATTGCTGGCGGCACGGGCCTTCTCCAGATTGGCTTCACTGCGGCCGGCGGCCCAGACCTGGGCGCCCTGTTCAGCGGCGGCGATGGCGGTGGCCAGACCAATGCCGGCGGTTCCACCGATAATGACAACTTTCTTGCCTGACAAATTACTAGTCATTCTCTCTCCTTGATTTCTGTGTCCCGGCGCTACCGCCGGGCTTCTGCTGCTGTTTGTTAATAACTGCTCTGACTTGTTTGCTGCGCGATTAGAGCACCCGGCCAGGGTTCAGGATGCCCTGGGGGTCGAGATTCTGTTTCAGGCTGCGCATCAGGGCCAATTCCTCTGTGCTGCGACTGCAGGACAGAAAGGGTTTTTTCAGCATGCCAATGCCATGCTCGGCTGAGACCGAGCCCTTCAATTCCTGAATCAGGCCGTAAACGATTTCGTCAATCTGCAAATGCAACTCCCGGGTGTCGGGACCGATGCGCACCAGTATGTGTACATTGCCATCGCCTATATGGCCAAACAAGCCAATGATGGCCTCGGGCCATTGCTGACGCAGTCGCTTCTCCACTTCTTCGCCAAAATAGCCCATGTCACCCACATTCAGGCTCACATCGAAAGTATGCATATAGCCCAACACCGGATAGATCTCGGCGGCAGCATCACGCACTGCCCAGAGCTTGCGTATGCGCTCACTGTCCCCGGCGACTACGACATCGCTGATCAGCCCCTGTTCGCTGGCGGATTCCAGCACCTGCAGGAACAACTCGGCATCCTTGTCTCCATGGGAGCCCATGGATTCCACCAGCACAAAGAACGGCTGCTCTGATTGCAGGGGCATGCTGACATGCTCCACATGCTGGTCAATCAACTCCCAGGTATTGCGCCAGATCACCTCGAAGGCACTGAGGTTGGCACCCAACTTTGCCTGACAATGTACCAACAGGTCTGCCACCCGCTCAAAATCCGACACGGCACACAGGGCCACTGCCTGGCTTGAAGGCTTGGGCAGCAGCTTGATCACCGCCCGGGTAATCAGCCCCAGAGTCCCCTCGCTGCCAATAAACAATTGCTTCAGATCATAGCCGGTATTGTTCTTGCGCAGCTTGTTAAGGCCATCTATGACCGTGCCATCGGCCAGTACCGCTTCCAGGCCCAGCACCAGGTCCCGGGTCATGCCATAGCGAATCACCCGGTTGCCCCCGGCATTGGTAGACAGATTGCCACCAATGGTGCAACTGCCGCGGGCGCCCAGATCCAGGGGAAACAACAAGCCATGGGCTTCCGCCTCTTCCTGGATACTTTGCAGGGGCACGCCTGCTTCCACGGTCATGGTAGCGGTATAAGGGTCTATCTCGATAATCCGGCGCATACGCTCCAGGCTGATGGCCACCTCACCCTGGCGCGGAGCCGCGGCCGACACCAGGCCGGTCATGCCACCCTGCACCGCCACCGGCTGCAAATAGGCGTGGCAGGCCTTGAGAATGGCTGACACTTCTTCGGTATTGGCCGGGCGCAGCAGTATCATGGGGGCTTCGGCTCGGGCCCCCAGCACATCCTGATAGTGGCGGGGCTCAATGTCGGGCCCTTCGAGACAACCGGCTGGCCCGACAATGTCCCTGAGGGTGTCGAGCAGTGCTGCCTTGTCCTGATCGCTCATGTTTTAATGCTGGCTGTAATTGGGTCACGGCATGCTAACATAGGTCCCTGCTAATCCACATTTAGCGCCAATTTACCCAAGGCCCTCATACTGAGAGCTTTCCTGCCCGAAAGCCATCTCCAGGCGCCAGACACACCGGGTGCTTGAGGGTCGGATACAAGGAGTCAGTCATGACACGTTTTAGCCCGTTGTTCGCTCTGCTGCTGTTTCTGAGCGCCTGTAACTGGGTGGAACTCACCAGCGAAGGCGAAGGGGTTACCCTGATGGAACCGGCGGCAGTCCGGAATTGCCAGCGCGTCGGCCGCGTCACCGCCCGCAGCACTGATGAAATCGTCACCGTCGACCGCAGCAGTGAACGCTTGCAGAATGAACTGGTGACCCTGGCCCGCAACGAAGCCGGAGCGCTGGGGGGCAATGCCATTGTTCCTGAGTCCGTCATTCAGGACGGGGTGCAGATTTTCGGCGTCTATACCTGCCCCTGAGATTGCCTGTCGGCCTCTCCTCCGTTTCCACACTGACCGGGGTTTGACCCCGGTCTGAACCCCGTATCACCCCGTTTGCTCTGGGACTGCCCAGTTTGTGCTTGCCATTTGCGTTATATTTAGATACTTTTCTAAATATCTAATTAGCGAGCCCCGCCATGCAGAAAGTACTGGAAGCCATTTCCGATCCGACCCGACGCCAGATTCTTGATCTGCTCAAGAAGGAGGAACTGTCGGCCGGGGAACTGGGTCAGCATTTCGAAATCAGCGGGCCTTCCATGTCCCATCATCTGGCCAAGCTGAAAGCGGCGGACCTGGTACAAACCCGCCGCCAGGGCCAGAGCATCTATTACTCCATCAACACCAGCGTCTTTGATGAAGCCGCCCAGCTCATTG
>JALEHB010000016.1 GCA_022763285.1 Pseudomonadales bacterium
ATCTGACATTGCCGCGGCCGGAAAAAGGCAAACTGCAGTCGAATTGTGACGAATCATGGCAAACGCTGCCGGAGCAGGCCGATACTGGGGTAAACTGAATTTTTCCCTTGACTCCGGCCTGAGAATTGGAGATTTGCGGCAGTAAACAATAGAAGAACAAACAAAAGAACAAATAAAACCAAGCATAAAAACAAGCCTTGTTGAGAGAAGTCATGACCCTGAATTACCCACACCGCCTGACCTTTAGCCTGGTGGGACTGTTTCTCAGTTCCTCCCTGCTGGCCCAGTCCGCCATCCCCCAGCTAAGCCGTCTGGATGAAGATCAGGCCAATATCCAGCTTGATGGTTTTCTTGACGAAGCCGTGTGGCAGGACTTGCCCTGGATCGACGGGATGCGGGTGATTGACCCGGACACCCTGGCCGAGGCGCCCTACGAGACCCATATCCGGGCCTTTTATACCGAGCAGGGCATCTATATCGGGGCCATGAATTTTCAGCCTGCTGACACGCTGGTGGCCCGCATGACTTCCCGGGACACCCAGCTGGACCGTGATGGCTTTGTGGTAGGCCTGGACCCTTCCGGCGAAGGCCTGTATGGCTACTTTCTGCGTATCAATCTGGGCGATTCCATGACCGATGGCACGATTTTGCCGGAGCGGCAGATGAATATGCAGTGGGACGGTTCCTGGAACGCCCGTACCCAGGCCCTGGACAATGGCTGGAGTGTGGAATACTACATCCCCTGGGCCATGATGCCTTTGCCCCAGGCGGACGGGAATCGACAGATCGGTTTCTATTTCGAGCGCCAGGTGGGCCATCTCGGTGGTGAAGCCTGGTCATCACCAGCTCTGCCACGCACGGTCAATGAATATTTGTCGGCCTTCGACATGCGGCAGCTGCGGGATATTGAACCACGGAGGCAGCTGACTTTTTATCCCTTTGTCTCTGGTACCTTTGATGCCATCAAGGATGACCTCGATTCCAAAGTGGGCACGGATATCTATTGGCGGCCCACTACCAATACCTTGCTTTCAGCAACACTTAATCCGGATTTCGGCACCGTGGAATCCGACGATGTGGTGGTGAATCTCACTGCCTTTGAGGTGTTCTTCCCGGAAAAACGTGCTTTTTTCCTGGAAGGCCAGGACATCTTCAATACCCATCCTCGTTCCAGCGGTGGTGGTGGCCCGGGTGGGCCAATACAGATTCTCAACACACGGCGCATCGGCGGCGCCGGGGATTTTGATATCCCCGACAACGTCAATGTGGTGCCCACCGATGTCAGTCGTCCGACTGAGTTGCTGGGCGCAGTGAAATACACCGGCCAGATAGGTAACTGGCAATATGGCACCTTGTTTGCGGCCGAAGATGATCCTGAACTTTTGGGCACACTGGATGATGGCACACCTGTCACCATTCAGGCCGAAGGACGCAATTTTGGTGTGGCGCGTCTGCTCTATGAAGACACTGCCGGTGGCGGTCGCCGTTCCTTCGGCTGGATGGGCAGCAATGTGGATCACCCGGATATCGATTCCACGGTAAATGCCTTCGATATGCATTTTTTCTCCCGTGACAATCGTTGGATTGTCGACACCCAGGTCATGCACAGCGATAACAGTGGGGTTACCGGCCTGGGATTTCTGGGCGATATGAGTTACCGGCCGGAGAGAGGCAAGCAACATACCATTCGTGCCACCTGGATCGATGATGAGTTCGATATGAACGAACTGGGTTTCCTTACGCGCAATGATCAGGCCAATCTGTCCTATAACTATTTTGCCAACGAGTCTGATATTCCCGGCCTGCGCAACAGAACTACCGGCCTGATCGTCACCAATGAATGGAATACGGATGGGCTGCCTGTACGACTTGGCGCTTTTTTGAACAGAAGTTATACATTCCTGGACAACAACAGTCTGGATATGAGTGTTCGTTATTTTCCGGCACGCTTTGACGACCGTCTGGGTCGTGGCACGGGTGCTTTCCAGCTACCGGTTCGATATGGTGCCAATATCGGTTATGAAACTGATCGGGCACAACCCATATCCTGGAATGTGGGCCTGAGTCTGGACCCGGAAGATCTGGGACCGCGGCAACTACAGGGTACTGCGGGAATAGCCTGGCGGCCGGTGGATCGCTTCTCCGTGGATTTGAGCCTGCGCTATACCGACCGGGAGGCCTTGCTTGTGCACCGGGGCGATGGTGCCTATACCAGTTTTGAGGCGCATCAGTGGGCGCCGCGTCTGGAAGTGGATTACTTTATTACTGCCCAGCAGCAACTGCGCTTTACCACCCAATGGACCGCCCTCAAGGCATTTGAGGACAGTTTCTACAGGGTCAACACCGTGGAAGAGGGCGCATTGATTCCGGTTGCCAATCCGGACAATGATCCTGACGATTTCACCATCTCCAGGCTGACCTTCCAGGCCCGCTATCGCTGGGAGATTGCGCCGCTTTCGGACCTGTTCGTGGTGTACACCCGTGGCTCCAACTTGCCCCGCAACAGCTTTTTTACTTTTCAGGATCTGTTCGAACAATCCTGGAACGATCGCATTGTGGATCAGTTTGCCATCAAGCTGCGCTATCGCCTGGGCTCCTGAGTTAGTTCGATGCGGTGGGTGACAGGCTGATACCGGTCATCCACTGCAAATCCCCCGACAGCAATTCCTCGCCTCCGGGCATGCCATTGGCTGCCAGGATATGGGCGGTTATGGCGGTTGCTTCGGTGCTGCCCAGACTGCCGGGTTGGTCCAGGGGCATGGTGTTGGCGATGCGAACATAGAGCGCGCTGAGGGGCGCACCGGCCCAGATGCTGTTCCAGGCCGGGCCTCTGAATTCCTGAATGCTGTGGCAGCGGACACAATGGGTATTGAACAGCCCTTCGCCTCGCTCTGCCTGGGCTGCCGTGAAGATACCGTCCCCGGAGGAAGTTGGTGCCGGCTCGCTACAGGCTGCCAGAAGCGCCAATGTGGCCAGCACAAAACAATGCCAGAAACTGCGCATCAGAGCCTTACGGGGTAGTCATATTGCAGCGGCGCCGGACATTGATCCCCCCTGGCCTCGCCCCGGACCCAACTGGCCAGTGCGGCGCGCTCCGGATCATCAGCGCTGTACCAGCGGCGACCGCCGTTGTGCATCAGGTCGCCCCCGGCATCGGGATGCAGGGGCTTGTGCAGAAAGCGGCTGCTTTCCGGGCGTCCCGGATCAAGCAGATAGGCCAGTGATTCAAAGGCCTGCCGGGACTGCTCCACGGTCCAGTAAGCATCGGCCGGAGGTGGCAGGGCAAACTCACCACTGTGGCATTCAGTGCAGGGCATGGCGTTCTCGATAGGATTCACAAACAGCGGTTGCACGCAGGCGCGGAAGAATTCGAAATCCACTTCCACCACCGGATCGGCACCGGCATTGGGGTCACCACTGGCAATCCAGTCGGCAATGATGCGGTACTCACTATGCTCGGTGGAATTCCAGAAGTTGCCACCGGAATGGCGCTCACCTCCGGCTGTTGTCGCCAGCGGTGCGAGCAATAGGCGACTGGACTCGGGCGCAGCAGGATTGCTGAGCATAACTACATTTTCAAAATTCTGGCGGGATTGCTCTTCGGTCCAGAACACCTGGCCGTTTTCTACCGTCAGGGGTTGCAGGCCCAGCGGCGCGTTCACCTGGGAAGAGTGGCAGGCCACGCAGGAGGTGTCAGTGCCCACAAAGCCACCGCGATGACGCAGAAAAATGGGTTCCACGGCACTGAGGTAATAGTCAAAATCCAGGCCCTTGAAGGGGGCAGGCTCTGCGTTGCCAGAACCCTCAGCTGAAGAAGTAACAGCGCTATTGGAGTCTGGTGATTGCTCACCACAGCCCAGTATCAGGGCAGATATTACTGATACCAGCAGAAAACGAGTCATTGTTCTTCTCCCGGCCAATCTGTAGGCATGATGGCAGTAAAGATGCGTTTCGGTGCCTGGCCAACCGGAAAGCGTTTGATCACTTCCTGGCTTTGTACATCCACCACCGCAGTCTGATTGTGACCGGAAACCCCTACCCAGAGATAACGACTGTCTGGCGTGGTGGTAATCCAGGCCGGGTTGCCAATATAGACACGGCCCAGATATTCATAATCGGGAAAACTGTAGCCATAAATGTGTGAGGTGGCACGGCTGGAATGCCAGACCTGGCTCTGGTCAGGCAGAATCACAACGCCGTGACTGGGAGCACTCTGAATCCCGTCGGCGGTCTGGTCCGCCCGACTCCAGGAATCGTCGGGCGGGCTGATCTTGTTCATCAACTCCCGGGTCTCCCAGTCGAATTCCCAGAACCCGTGCCAGCCGCCGACATTGACCAGCAGGGAGCGGGTGGAGCCATCCTCATTGGTGCTGAAGGCGATGGGGCGAACGCCACCGGTAAAGGGATTCTGGGAGTAAGGAATGGACAGTTCCCAGAGCACCTCATCGGTTTGGGTGTCGATTGCAATAATCTCGCTGGCACCG
>JALEHB010000122.1 GCA_022763285.1 Pseudomonadales bacterium
ATCAATCGGGGCGACAATACTGTCTCCATGCAGGGCAATGTGGAGTTTCGTGAACCTGGCCTGCTGCTCACCGGCGATTCTGCCTTTATAGACAGTAACAACAGTGTCAACCGGGTCACGGCCGCCAACTATGTGCTGCATGACTTCGGCGCCCACGGCGATGCCAGCAGCATTGTCTACAACGCCGAGACTGACCTGGTGAGCATCGAGAACGGTGAATTCAGCCGCTGTGAGCCCGGCAGTGAATTCTGGAGTCTGCACGCCGACAGCATCACCCTGGACCAGCAGGCAGGTCGTGGTTATGCCCGCAAGGTCAGTCTGCGCCTGGGTGAGGTGCCTGTTTTCTATTACCCCTGGACCCTGGCTTTCCCACTGGGTGACGAGCGCATCTCCGGCTTTCTGGCCCCCAGCACCGGCAGCACTCGCACTGGCGGCTTTGATTTTGAATTGCCCTATTACCTGAATCTGGCCCCCCATTACGATGCCACCATCGCTCCGCGCCTGATTTCCGACCGGGGCGTCATGGCCAGCGTCGAGGCTCGCTATCTGGCCAGCTGGTCCATGAACACCTTGAACATGTCCCACCTGGCCGGCGATGATCTGTATGACCCGGCCACCGTGGACCAGCCTGGCAGCGATTCCCCGCCGGTGGCAGATCGCTGGTTTATCGGTTATGAGCACCAGGGGCGGCTGGGCAGCAACTGGTCCAGCTACGTGGACTACAACGCCGTCAGCGACAGCGACTACTTCTATGACCTGGGCAGCAGCGGCCTGAATGTCACCAGCCAGACCCATCTCAATCGCTACGGTCGCCTGCAGTACAGCAATGACCGGCTGCGCGCTGGCGTGGCAGTACAACGCATCCAGATTATCGATCCTGTTGTCGCCGCCGCCGACATCAACAAACCCTTCGACCGCATGCCGCAATTCTATTTCGACAGCAATAACTATCTGGCAGGCGGTTTCGGGTTCGGCCTTAAGGGCCAGGTGACATCTTTTGACAGGGAACTGGATCCAGACCGGCTGTCCAGCAGCATGATTGACAATGGCGCCCTGGTCACCGGCGAACGTCTGAATCTGGAGCCCGAAATCAACTGGTCACTGGAAAATCCGGGCTGGTTTCTGCGCACTGCAGCCAAATACAAATACACCGAATACCGTCTCAGCAAGCAGCCTGTAGGCAGTGAAGACAATCCTGATGTCGGCGTACCGGTCTATACCGCCGATACCGGCCTGATCTTCGAGCGCAGCAGCGGCTCCGGTATACAAACCCTGGAACCGCGCCTGTTCTATCTGAACAGCGCCTATGAAGACCAGTTCACCTTACCCCTGTTTGATACATCCCGGCTTAATTTCAGCTTCAATCAACTGTTTCGGGATGACCGCTTCAGTGGCGGCGACCGCATCGGCGATGCCGATCAGCTCAGCGCCGCCATCACCAGTCGCTTTCTCGACGCTCGGGGTCAGGAGCGGGCCCGGGTCAGCATCGGCCAGATTCACTATTTCGAGGATCGCCGGGTACATCTGGCCACGCCACTGCAGAACTGGGTACCGGCCGACCAGGCCTTTGCCGATGAATCCGCCCTGGCTGCCGAGTTGGCCTTTCGTCTGGGCGATAACTGGCGCTTCAATGGCGATGTGCAGTGGCATGAAGAGCGCCAGGAAGTGGATGAGAGCAATGTGCAATTGCGCTACCACCAGGATGATGATCGCCTGTTCAATCTCGCCTATCGCTACAAACGGGTAGTCAACTCGCCGCTGTTTTCACTGCCCGCCGGAGTCGATCCCCGCATCGAACAGACCGATCTGTCCGGCGTCTGGCCCCTGAACGACAACTGGACCCTGCTGGCTCGCTGGAACTATGACCTGCGCAATGAGCGCAATCTGGAGAGTTTCGCCGGCCTGCAATGGCGCAATTGCTGCGCCACCATCCGTCTGGTGGCCCGGGAGTGGGTTGACGAAAACGAATTGTTTGTTCCTAATAGTGAACCCAACCGCGGTATTTTTGTCCAATTCACACTCAATGGCCTTGGCAATATCGCCGGTGGCGGCCTCAGTAACCTGTTGCAGGACAGTATCTGGGGATTTCGTGACACAGAATTCGAGTAATTATGAGCGTATTTACAATCAAGAGGCACTGGCAGCTATGCCTGCTGTGCCTGATCACCGCAATCTCCAGCCTGTCGGTACAGGCCCAGCAACGCCAGCTTCTGGACCGGGTAGTGGCCATCGTCGATGAAGACGTGGTGCTGCTCAGCGAACTGGAAAATCGTCTGGCCGAGGTGCGCCGCAATTCGGCTGCTTCGGGCCGTGAACTGCCGCCCGCCGGTCAGTTGCGTGAAGAAGTGCTGGACACCCTGATTCTGGAGAATATCCAGTTACAGATCGCCAATCGCGCCAGCATCCGCTATGACGATGACACCATTAACCGGGTGCTGGGCAATATGGCCCAGAACAACAATATGAGCTTCGATGAGTATGTACGCACCCTGGAAGAAGCCGGTGCCTATCTGCAGACCCGTGAGGAAGTGCGCAAACAGCTCACCATTCAGGAATTGCAGCGCGGTCTGGTGAATTCCCGCATTGCTGTGACCGAACAGGAAATCAACAATTTCCTCAATTCGGAAATGGGCCGTGAAGTGATGGCCGCTGACTATCTGGTGGATCATCTGGTAGTGCTGATCAATGCCGCAGACACCCCCGAGAGCCGGGAAGAAAAGCTGCGCTACGCCGCCGATCTGGTGAGTCGCATCGAGGATGGCTCCAGTTTGCCGGAAGTGGGTACCCAGGCCCTGCAGCAACAGCGCTACCCCCTGGACAGCACCAATTTTGGCTGGCGCAAGGCCGCCGCCCTGCCCAATCTGTTCTCTGATCTGGTGGACGGCATGGCCATCGGCGATGTGCAAGGCCCCATTGAGGCGGGCAACGGCTACCATATTATCCAACTCGCCGATAAGCGCGGCGGCACCGAACAATTAGTGAAACAAACGGATATTCGCCACATCATGTTGTCCCCCAATGAGATTCGCACCGAGGAGCAGACCCTGGAGCAAATCCGGGATCTGCGCCAGCGCATTCTCGACGGTGAAGACTTCGCCACCCTGGCCCGTCAGAACTCCGATGATGCCTCCTCGGTGGTCGCCGGCGGTGATCTGGATTGGGTTAACGAAGGCGGCATGCCACCAGAGATGCAGGAAGTGGTGGACAATCTGGAAATCAACGAGCTCAGCGAGCCCTTCCGCACCGAGACTGGCTGGCATATTGCCGAGGTGCTGGACCGGCGCGAGCAGGATCTCAGCCGTCAGTACACCCGTAACCAGGCGGCCAATGCCCTGCGGAACCGAAAATTCGATCTGGAGCTGCAGAACTGGCTGCTGGAAATTCGCGAAGAAGCCTTCGTCGAAATCGTCGAATAACAGCCGGGGCCATGCACCATGACCCATCGCATTGCCATCACCGCCGGTGAACCGGCCGGCATTGGTCCCGATCTCTGTGTGGCCATTGCCCAGCAACCCCCGGCGAATGCCGAACTTGTCGTGATTGCCGACCCGGACCTGCTAAGCGAGCGGGCCCGGGCGCTGAATCTGCCTCTGACCATCAAAGCCTTCAATCCGCAGCTGCCCCCCGACGCCACGGCACCGGGTGAGTTAAGCGTGCAGCCTGTGCGTCTCGGCAAGCCGGTTGTGCCTGGCACGCTGGATGCCGACAACGCCGAATACGTGCTGCAAACCCTGCGCACTGCCGTCGACCTGGCGCAACAGGGTGTTGTGGAAGCCATGGTCACGGCGCCGGTGCACAAAGGTGTCATCAATGAGGCCGGCATCGCCTTCACCGGCCATACCGAATTCCTGGCGGATTATTGCCAGCGCCCGCTGACTGTCATGATGCTGGTCACCGAAGGTCTGCGTGTGGCACTGGCCACCACCCATCTGCCCCTGACAGCAGTACCCGCAGCCATCACTCCCGAGCTGCTACGCAATATTATCCAGATATTGAATGACGACCTGAAAGCCAAATTCGGCATTGCCGAGCCACGCATTCTGGTGTGCGGCCTCAACCCCCATGCCGGCGAAGGTGGTCATCTGGGGCGGGAAGAAATCGAGATCATTGAACCGGTACTGGAAGAAATGCGCGGCAAAGGTGTAAAACTGACAGGCCCCCTGCCCGCCGACACCCTGTTTACCGCCAAGTATCTTGATGATGCCGACGCCGTGCTATCGATGTACCACGATCAGGGCCTGCCGGTATTGAAGTTCAAGGGCTTTGGTCGCGCCAGCAATATCACCCTGGGCCTGCCCATTATCCGTACCTCGGTGGACCATGGCACCGCCCTCGACCTGGCTGCCAGCGGCAAGGCCGACAGTGGCAGCCTCTATCATGCCATTGCTACCGCCATTGCTATGGCAGACAATTTCAGCAAAAGCGAAGCCAGCCAATGAAAGACAATCTTCCGCCCACGGGCAATGGCCTGGCTCACCAGGCGCGCAAGCGCTTTGGCCAGAATTTCCTGCATGATCAGAATGTCATTGAGCGTATCATCGCCACTATCAATGCCCGTGCCGATGATCAGCTGCTGGAAATCGGCCCCGGCCAGGCGGCCTTGACGGACCTGCTGGCAGACAGTGGCGCGCGACTCGATTGTGTTGAGTTGGACCGCGATCTGGCCAAATTTCTCAAACAACGTTTTCTCGGCAATGAGCGGGTCACCATTCATCAGCAGGATGTGCTTAAGTTTGACCCCCGCACCCTGCGCCCCGAATCCCACGGCCTGCGGGTAGTGGGTAATCTGCCCTACAATATTTCCACGCCGGTGATATTCCATCTGCTCAAACACCATGGCCTGATCAGGGACATGGTATTCATGCTGCAACTGGAAGTGATCCAGCGCATGGTGGCGGGTCCCGATGACAAGAATTATGGTCGCCTGGGCTTGATGCTGCAGTACTACTGTCAGGTGGAGCATCTGTTCAACGTGCCATCCGCCGCTTTCACCCCCCGCCCCAAGGTGGTCTCCGCCATCGTTCGTCTCACCCCCCACCGGGAGATGCCGCTCACGGCCAAAGACCCCGCCTGTCTGGAGACTGTGGTACGCACGGCCTTCAATCAGCGCCGCAAGACCTTGAAAAACAGCCTCAAGCCACTATTTTCTACAGAAGCAATGGCGCAATTGCCCATCGACACCAGTTTGCGCCCGGAAAACCTTTCGCTGGCGGATTACGTAGTAGTCAGTGACAAGCTCAGTGAACTGCAGAGCCAGAATCCAGACGGCTGAAGTCAGGTTTTCCGGTGGGCTCTCACTGAGCTGGGGTTTTTTAATGAGGACAGGCAATGACTCAATCAGATTGCATCGATATCCATGTGGATACCCAGTACCTGCAGGATCATTCCGATCCGGAAGCGGGCCGCTATGCCTTTGCCTACACCATCTTCATCACCAATAAGGGGCCGGAAACTGTTAAGTTGCTGAATCGTCACTGGCAGATTACCGACGACAACAACCAGGTGGAAGAAGTCCGTGGCCCCGGCGTGGTAGGCCAGCAGCCGGTCATCGATCCGGGCCAGTCTTTCCATTACACCAGTCGCGCGGTGCTGCGCACCGAAATCGGCACCATGCAGGGCAGCTATGAAATGCAGGCTGCCGATGGCAAGTTGTTTGAAGCTGCCATCCCTCCATTCCTGCTGGCACCACCCCACACGGTGCACTAGGCCGTACTGACTGCCAGCGCCTGCAAGTTCCTGATCAGCTGTTATACTGAGCGGGAACTTGCAGCAGACGGCTTTCATGAGCACTTATGTAGTTGGGGATATTCAGGGTTGCTACAAGGCCCTGCGCAAACTCCTGAAAAAAATCGGTTTTGTACCAGGCAAGGATCGCCTCTGGTGTGTTGGCGATCTGGTAAACCGCGGCCCCAAGTCTCTGGACACTCTGCGTTTTTTGCGTGACATGGATTCCAGCATTCGCGTAGTGCTGGGCAACCATGACCTGCACTTCATTGCCATCTTCGAAGGCGCCGCACCGGCGCGGGGCAAGGACAGTCTGGACCAGTTACTGGCTGCACCCGACTGTGAAGAGTTGTGCGACTGGTTACGCTTCAAACCGCTGGCCTATTACGATTCGGTGCATACCAATGAGGGCCTGGAGCATTTCCTGATGATCCACGCCGGGGTTGCGCCGCAGTGGGATCTGGACAAGACCCTGCAACTGGCGGCTGAAGTGGAGCTGGAACTGCAAGGGCCAGACTATCGCGAATTCCTGTCGGCCATGTATGGCAATGAACCGATTCGCTGGCAGGATCGCCTCAGCGGTCAGGCCCGGCTGCGCACCATCACCAATTACCTCACCCGGGTGCGCTTCTGCGATGACATCGGCAGCCTGCGCCTGGACATCAAGGAAGGACTCTGCGCGGCGCCGGAAGGCTTCAAACCCTGGTTTGAGTATGAAAAGATCACCCCGCAGACTACAATCCTGTTCGGTCACTGGGCCGCACTGGAAGGCAAGACCAGCCGCGCCCATGTCTATGCCCTGGACACCGGCTATGTCTGGGGCCGCGAACTCACTGCCCTGCGTCTGGAAGACAAACAGCGCTTCAGTGTCAGCAACAGTTAATAGCGGCGGACACAGCCATGAAAATTTATCTCGTCGGCGGCGCCGTACGTGACAAGCTGCTCGGGCTCCCGGTCAAGGACCGGGACTGGGTAGTAGTGGGCAGTTCTCCCCGGGCCATGTTGGATCTTGGCTACCGCCAGGTTGGCAAGGACTTCCCGGTTTTCCTGCATCCGCAGAGCAATGAAGAATTTGCACTGGCCCGAACCGAGCGCAAGACCGCGCCAGGTCACACAGGTTTCAGTTTTGACACGTCCGAGTCTGTTACTCTGGAAGAAGATCTGCAGCGCCGCGATCTCACCATCAACGCCATTGCCGAGGACAGCGAAGGCAAACTGGTGGACCCCTATGGTGGTGTGGCTGATTGTGAAAACCGCATCCTCAGACATGTCTCCGACGCCTTCAGCGAAGATCCGCTGCGGGTTTTAAGAGTCGCCCGCTTTGCGGCCCGCTTTGCCCATCTGGGTTTTCGGGTGGCCGATGATACCAATGCGCTGATGCGCGACATGGTGGCCAGCGGCGAGTTGGAATCACTGGTGGGCGAGCGGGTCTGGACCGAGATGCACAAGGCCCTGGTAGCTCAATCCCCGGCCGAGTTTGTGCGCGTGCTGCGGCAATGCGATGCCCTGGCAATAATTCTGCCGGAAGTAGATGCCCTGTTTGGTGTACCACAGCCGGAAAAGTACCACCCGGAAATTGACACCGGTGTTCACACTCTCATGTGCCTGGAACAGGCGCGCAAGCTGAGCGATGACAGTGCCGTGCTCTATGCCACTCTGGTCCATGATGTGGGCAAAGCGCTGACCGACCGCGACAACTGGCCCCGACATATCGGCCATGAGTCACTCGGATTGAAAGCGCTGGCCAACATAGAACAGCGCCTGCCGCTGCCGAAAGAGCATGCAGCCCTGGCCAGACTGGTCTGCGAACACCACACCAAGCTGCATCGTATCCAGGAGCTCAAACCTGCCACCTTACTGAAACTCCTGGAAAGCCTGGATGCCATTCGCCGGCCCGAACGCCTGCAGAAATTCCTGCTGGCCTGTGAAGCCGATGCGCGGGGGCGAACCGGACTGGAGGACAGAGACTATCCCCAGGGTCAGTATCTGTTGACTGTGCTGGATGCAGCGACCAGTATCGACATTCCTGACCTGTTGGCGAAGCAGCCCCAGGGCGAGCCCAAAGCGCTCATCGCCCGCGCCCGCCTTGAGGCCATTACCGATTGTGTCTCTGCACTGCGCAGATCAGAGGCAGACGAATAGAAACAGCAATAGACAGACCGACATGACAGCAACTGAGCCAAATACAGTCCTGGTCACCGGTGCCGCCAAGCGCATCGGCGCAACTATTGCCCGCCATTTCCATGCCCGGGGCTTTCGGGTCATCATCCACTACAACCATTCCCGCGACGAAGCCCGGGCCCTGGAACAGGAGCTCAATCAGCAGCGCAGCGCCTCGGCCGAAATACTGCGGGCCGACCTCACCAGTGCCGTCGATGTGGATCGCCTGGGCCAGGAGGCCCTGAGCCGCTTTGGCCGACTGGATGTCCTGATCAACAACGCCTCGTCCTTTTATCCCACTGATCTGGGCCAATGCAGTCGCGGACAATGGGATGAACTTATGGACAGCAATTTGCGGGCGGCGTTTTTCCTGTCCCAGGCCCTGGCCAATGAACTGGCAGGCCGACGGGGCGCCATCGTCAATATCGTGGACACCTATGCCGACTCGCCCCTTGCCCATTACCCGATCTACAGCATTGCCAAGGCCGGCCTCAAGGCCATGACCAAATCCCTGGCCCTGGAACTGGCTCCCAATGTACGCGTCAATGGCGTGTCACCTGGCGCTATTCTGTGGCCGCCCGGTCTTATGGATGACAATGACCCCCTGGTGCAGGAAAAACGTGACAAGGTGTTAAAGGCCATTCCCCTGGGCCAGCTGGGCAAGCCGGAACAGATTGCCGAGCTCTGCTATTTTCTGGCCAGTGACGCCAGCTATGTCAATGGCCAGGTTATCAAATGCGATGGCGGGCGCAGTCTCGTCTAGGGAATAGCAACATATCTGAAACAAGGAGCCCCTCCGAAACCCATGCTGACAGTTTATGGCGATCTGCAATCCGGTAACTGCTACAAGATAAAATTGCTGCTCAGTCTGCTGGGCCGCGAGCACCACTGGCAACACGTGGACATTCTCAAGGGCGAGAGTCGCAGCGAGACCTATCTGGCCAAAAACCCCAATGGCAAGATTCCGCTTCTGGAGCTGGAAGATGGAAGAGTAATTGCCGAATCCAATGCCATTCTCAACTATCTGGCCCAAGGCAGTGATTTTCTGCCCGACGAGCGTTACCAGCGTGCCCTGATACTGCAATGGCAATTCTTTGAGCAGTACAGTCACGAGCCCTATATCGCCGTGGCGCGCTATATCAACAAATATCTGGGTCTGCCCGCTGAACGGGAAGCGGAATATCGCAGCAAACAGGAAGGCGGCCACCGGGCCCTGGCCGCGATGGAAAGGCAATTGGCAGTGAGCCCGTTTCTGACCGGTGATCAGTTCACCATCGCTGACATCTCACTGTATGCCTATACCCATGTGGCCCATGAGGGTGGTTTCGATCTGTCTGCCTATCCGGCCATCAACACCTGGCTGGACGTGATTGCCGCCATGAAGGGATATACGGGGATGGACGGCGAAGCCTGATCAGGGCGTCCAGTCAAAGTCTACCGGCCAGAGGGACTGGCGCGACTTGTCATAGTCCTGCCAGAGCCGGGCGTAACTGAGCCCAGTGGGCCCGTGCAACTCATCCGGTAGCAGTTCCGCCAGGGGCTGCAGCACAAAGGCATTGCGGGTAATTTCTTCTCTGGGCAACTCCAGATCCGCCTCGGCACCGTCACAGTCGCCATAAAACAGAATATCCAGATCAATCACCCGACCGGAGAATTTCGGCGCACTGCGATCGCGACCCAGACGATCCTCCAGTTCTTTCAGATAGCACTTGATGCCTTGCAGGGGGTCTTCGCTGTGAGTGGCCAGCACCAGATTCAGGAAATTGTCCCCTTCAAAGCCAACGGCTTCGCTCTCAAAAACCGAGGACAGCTCAATCTGCCCGAAATGTTCGCGCAGGGCTGCCACCACCCGACGCACATTATTGGCCGGGTCGATATTGCTACCAATACTAAGAGTAAGAAGTGGCACGTATTCGCCAATTTATGCGGGCTTGTCGCCCCGTTCGATGATGACTCCAACATCCGTGGAGCCGGTCACAGCCCCGGGCTTGCCCAGTTGCAGTTTCACCCAGGGCACATTGAATTCATTGAGCACAATCTCGGCCACCCGTTCCGCCAGAGTCTCCACCAGGAAAAAATCCGAGGTCTCGACAAAATCTATCAGGCGTTTGGCCACTGATTTGTAGTCCAGGGCATCCTCGATGGCATCACTGGCAGCGGCGCGGCGGTTATCGGCAGCCATTTCCAGATTCAGGCACACCACCTGACGTTGCTCCCGTTCCCAGTCGAAGATGCCGATAATGGTTTTGATTTCCAGGTCGTGTATATAAACAATATCCATAAATTTGCCTTGCCAGGTGATTACGACTGTTCAGAAGATTCGCTGTGGTGAATGGGCGGCAGGGATTCCAGTGACCAGCGCGGCCGCGCCTCAATGGCCAGATCAGAAGTCTGACCCGCCAGCAGACGCTGACAACCGGCATAGGCAATCATGGCGCCATTATCGGTACAGTATTTGGGCTTGGCGTAGAACAGCCGGCCATCCACCTTCGCCACTGCCGCTTCCAGTACCTCCCGCAGGCGGGTATTGGCACTGACACCCCCGGCAATGATCAGGCGCTGCAAACCGGTATGCTCCAGGGCCCGGCTGCATTTGATGGACAGGGTCGACACCACCGATTCCTGAAAGGCATGGGCGATATCGGCGCGGGTCTGAGCTTCCAGCTTGCCATCGGCGTCAGCGTGCTCGGCAATGGTGTTACGCACAAAGGTTTTCAGACCGCTGAAACTGAATTCCAGGCCGGGCCTGTTGATCATCGGGCGGGGGAATTTAAAACGCCCGGCCTCCCCTTCAAGGGCCAGCTTCGCCACATGGGGGCCACCGGGATAGGGCAGGCCCAGCATCTTGCCCACCTTGTCGAAGGCTTCACCGGCGGCATCATCCAGGGATTCCCCCAGCACTTCATATTCACCGATGGCATCTACCCGCACCAGTTGTGTATGCCCGCCGGATACCAGCAAGGCCACAAAGGGAAATTCCGGCGGATCTGCTTCCAGCATGGGAGCGAGCAAATGACCTTCCATATGGTGAACACCAATAGCCGGCACGCCCCAGCCCATGGCCAGGGCCCGACCCACCGAGGCACCCACCAGCAGCGCGCCAACCAGGCCGGGACCGGCGGTATAGGCTACACCGCCGATGTCGGCATCCTTGATGCCGGCCTCGTCGATCACCTGTTGAATCAGGGGCAGAGTCTTGCGGATATGATCCCGGGAGGCCAGTTCAGGAATCACGCCACCGTATTCGGCATGTATTTCCACCTGGCTGTAGAGCGCATCCGCCAGCAAGCCCCGCTCGCTGCCATACAGGGCAATGCCGGTCTCATCACAGGAAGTCTCGATTCCCAGTACTATCAAACCCTTCTCCTGCTTGCGGGTGTTAAATTTCAAGTTATTACTGCTTTGCTGACTTGTCAGATCATGGACAGGGGCAGGCGGCAGTGAAAAGGGGGCTATCATGCCAAATAACGGGCCATTTCCCAATGCTGAAGTGCAACAAGCGGCGAATGGCTTTCTTCGGCCTGCTCTTCAGACCGCCGTCTTTAAACCCAGATGTTCCACAAAGGGTTCAAAGTCACGATCCAGAAACAACAAGGGCAGGCCTTCCTCAATGCAGAAGCTGGCAATAATGACATCGGCAGTTTTACGTACAGTAATTCCACGCTTTCGTAGCAGGCGATAGTAATTGGCGCAGCGATCTGCGGCTGCCAGCCCCAGGAGCGGATAAATACTCAGCGCCGAAAGGTGCCGCCTGGCAATTTCATAATCCCGGTCTTTGCGAAAACCCTGCAGAATTTCCAGATAAATGAGATCACCTATCGCGACCCTGCCTTCATAAAGCGCCCGGTCCAGGGCATCAGTGTGGGCATGTTGCTGCCCATTGAAATAGTCGATCCAGACGCTGGTATCCACCAGAATCACTGCCCACCCCGCAACTC
Organism: Pseudomonadales bacterium; assembly: GCA_022763285.1. Taxonomy (GTDB): domain Bacteria; phylum Pseudomonadota; class Gammaproteobacteria; order Pseudomonadales; family Pseudohongiellaceae; genus UBA9145. The sequence goes on from JALEHB010000122.1 coordinate 11,823, forward strand.
ATCGAGTTCACCCTGCCATTGGAGCTGACCGCGCAGCTCGCGCAAGCGACGTTGTTCAGCTCGTGCTACCAGCAGTCGCAAGCCCTGCTCAACCGCCTCTTTTTTGCTACGACAGCCGCTAACCGCCAGGGCCTCTCGCATTAGCTCATCATCAATCACTATATTGGTCCGCACGACATTGCCCACCCATTATGATGTGTATAAATCTATTTTATATACACATCATGCAGTAAGCTCAAGCTCCAGACCGAACCCGGTAGATCATCGCCACTCAGTCTGCCTTTTCTCCAATATAGGCTCTGGCAGGGCGATTACCAAAAAGCCTGGCAATCTGCCTGCAAAACAGCGGAATTCTTTGCAATTCGGGCCCCAGACCATTAAGATACGCACCCTCTTGGCCCCGGGTCTCCGAAATACGCGGGATTCAGGCCGGATCAAACATTTGAATAGCATTTAAAGGTAGGTGTTTTTACAACATGCCCCAGGTCAAACTGAAGGAAAACGAGCCTTTCGACGTCGCTCTGCGCCGCTTCAAGCGCTCCTGCGAAAAGGCTGGCATCCTGGCCGAAGTTCGTCGCCGTGAGTTCTATGAGAAGCCCACTTCCGTGCGCAAGCGCAAAGCCGCTGCTGCCGTAAAGCGTCATCTCAAGAAAGTTCAGCGCGAAAGCCGCAGAAGCCAACGCCTGTATTAATTGGGTAGGTGGCCGGTTATGCCGGTCACTGTCATCCCCTCGGACTCTCACACCCGGTAGAGCCCCATGTCCGAAAGTCCCCTCAAACAGCAGATTACCGAAGCCATGAAGGCTGCCATGCGCGCCAAAGACAAGCCGCGTCTGACGGCTGTGCGACTGATTCTGGCTGAAATAAAAAAAGTTGAAGTGGATGAGCGCATCGACCCCGATGATGCCCGCATCACCTCTATTCTCGACAAAATGGTGAAGCAGCGCCGCGATTCCATTAAGCAATATCTCGATGCCGGCCGTGAAGAACTGGCCGCCACCGAACAGGCCGAGATTGATGTCATCCAGGAATTCCTGCCTTCCCAACTCAGCGAAGCCGAGATCGAAGCCATTGTCCAGGAAGCCGTTGCCAGCACTGGCGCCGCCTCCATGCAGGACATGGGCAAGGTCATGGGCCAGGTCAAACCCCAGGTTGTAGGCCGTGCCGACATGGGCATGGTGAGCCAGAAAGTCAAAGCCGCCCTGGCCTGAAGTCTGCTGCACCGCTATTCAGGCTGCGGCTTTAAGCCTGTCAATTTCCAGCGCCCTCACTTATTATCCTCCCATTCAATAAAAATCCTGATGTAACAGGAAGGGAGGAGATCAATGCAATCTCGCCACTGGCTCGCATTCAGCGCTGCCCTCATCATGACCATCACCACCTGGCTACTTGCCCCGGCCACCGCTCATCACGCCAGTGGCCCCTTCTATGACCCGGAAAATCGGGTAGAGTTCGAAGGTACTGTCACCCGTTGGGTATTCCGCAATCCCCACGCCTTTCTGTTTCTGAATGTCGAAAACGAAGATGGTTCGGTCACCGAATGGCAGGTGGAACTGGGTGCACCGGTCAGTATCCGCCGGGCTGGCTGGACCCCCGACACCCTGGCTATCGGCCAGAGGGTGCTGGTCAGTGGCAATCGTAGTCGTGCCGAAGGCTCCAACGGGGTCTGCTGTGTGCGCATGACCCGCCCGGATGGCCGCCCGGTGACCGAAGGCGGCGCCGTAGAAGAAGAAAACGTTCGCTAAAGGGCGCGGGAGTTATCATGACAAGAGCAATAACAAAGCAAAGCCTGCTGGCCCTGAGCCTGACATTAATCCCGTTTATGCCTGGCGCTTCCAGCCATGCCCAGGGGGATGCTGCAATCCCTGACCTGTCCGGAATCTGGGATGGCGGTTTCAGTGCCAGGCCGGTCAATGGTGAGAACGTTCCCTGGGGTGAAGACAATTTTCCCCAACTCAATGCCCGCGCCCTGGCCTATCAGGAAACCTGGGAAGAGATCATGGCACCGAAGTATGATTGCCAGCCCGCCTCCTCCCCCGCTATTCAATACGACCCCTATGCCATGCAAGTCACGCAATGGCCGGATCGGGTTCTGTTCCGCTATGAGAAAGACGATCAATTGCGTACCGTGTGGCTGGATGGCCGCGAACCCAAGGCGACCGATTTCAGCCTGCAGGGATTCTCGGTGGGCTATTACGAGGACGGGGCCCTGCATGTGCGCACCACCCACTTCGTGTTCGACATTGCCGGCTTTGATGACTACAACGGCATCCCAAGCTCGGCCCAGAAGGTGGTGACTGAAA
>JALEHB010000123.1 GCA_022763285.1 Pseudomonadales bacterium
GCCATCAATGCGGTGACGCCGGCCATTCCTTCTGATTCCTTTTTCGATCAGGTGGACTACATCGGCGCCATCAAGGATGCGACTTCCGATTGGACTGCGGGCTGGACCTTCACAGACTACAAAGACTAGTTGCTGGTGAAGTTAACGAGAGAGGGCAGCTTCGGCTGCCCTTTTTTATTGGGCCTTTTTTGCAAGATGACGAAATCGGGTCGAGTCAGGTCGGTATTTGTAATATTGCTGTCATATACCCGTAATAAGCTAGCGCCACTTTAATGATCAGAACACTCCCGGAGTAAACCCTATGCCGAGCCGTAAGCTCCTGGTGGCCTGTATTGCCACCGCCATCAGCTCAACCGCTTTCGCCCAGCCGCCTGAGATCGAAGAGATTTCAGTCATTGGTCAATTCGTTCCAGATGAAAAGCGTGGCACCGATCAGATCGCCAATGTGGTTGGCGGCGAAGAGTTTACCCGTACCGGTGATTCCAATATTGCCGAGAGTCTGAAGCGCATTTCCGGTTTGAGTACCGTCGGTGGCAAATACGTCTATGTACGGGGCCTGGGTGAGCGCTATTCCACGACCCTGCTCAATGGCGCTATTCTGCCCAGTCCGGAACCCATCAACCGGGTTGTGCCGATGGATCTGTTTCCAACTGCGGTGCTTGACAGCGTGCTGGTGCAGAAAACCTATTCGGCTGCTTACCCCAGCGAATTCGGCGGTGGCGTTCTGCAGATGCGCACCAAGAAATCCACCGATGATTTTTTCTTTAATCTGTCAAGCTCTCTGGGCATGACGGGCAATACCACGTTCAAGGACGGCTACACCCTGAGCGGTGGTGACCGTGACTGGCTCGGCTATGATGATGGTTTTCGAGAGGCTCCCCAGGCGCTTCAGCAGGCCACGGCCAATGATCAGGAACTGCGTCGGCTGAGCCCCTTCACCGGGGTTGGTGTGCCGGTAGAAACGCTGCAGGATGTAGGTCGATCATTCAATAACCAGTACACCCCCTCCGTCGAAGATGCGCCGGTGGATGTTGATGTGTCAGCCTCTCTTGGCAATTCCCATGAACTGGGAAGCGGTGGTGCGAAGTTCAACTACATGGCGGCTGTTGACTACTCCAACTCCTGGCAGACCAATGAGATAGAGCGCAACACCTGGGTTCCCTCCAATGACGGACTGACCCAGCAGGAAGGCTTGCTGTACCGCGGTACCGAGAACAGTATCGACATCAGCAGCATTGTCTCTGCCGGTCTGGATTTCAATGACAACCACAATGTTCGCCTGACCTCTGTGCTGCTGCGCAAGACCGACGATCTGGTGGCGCGTACTGCCGGTTTCACCGAGGCCGCTTCCGACCTTGAGATTACCGAGATCGAGTGGATCGAAAGAGAGCTGTTCTCCAATCAGTTGCAGGGCGATCATTTCTTCCCGGAATTCAATGAGCTGGCTATCAACTGGCGCTATAGCCACATCAAGGCCGAGCGTGACAGCCCCGATGAGCGTGAGTACCGCTATGACAGTGGTGAGTTCTCTTCCCGTGTTGACGGCAATTTGCGCAACTACAGCGTGCTGGATGACACGGCCGACGATTTCGGTCTGGATCTGTCCATGGTCTTCTATGGCCCGCTGAACAGCATGATTACCACCCAGGCTGGCTATGTCTATGCTGAAAAAGAGCGGGAATCAGAAATTCGCCGCTTCGGTTTTGCCTTCGTCGGACCCATTGCCAATGATCCTGACCTGCTGGTGTTGCCCATGGAGCAGATTCTGGCGTCGGAGAATATTTCGCCCGAGGGATTCCAGATTCGGGAAATCACGCGCCCCACGGACAACTACGAAGCCAATAACGAGTTGGAAGCCTTCTATGCCCAGGTAGAATTCAACTTCGATGACCGTTTCCGTTTTACCTTTGGTGGTCGTCAGGAAGATTTTTATCAGCGCGCGGATACCTTTGACCTGTTCAGTCCGGAGCAGGGTATTACCTCCGAGCTGGAGCAGAATGAATTTCTGCCGGCCTTCAGTGCCACGTTTATCCACTATGACCATCAGTTCCGGGCGGCCTACAGTGAAACAGTATCCCGACCTGATTTTCGTGAACTGTCTCCCGCCGCTTTCACAAACCCCGAAACCGGCAAGGAAATTGTGGGTAATCCGGATCTGCTGATTACCGACATCAAGAACTACGATTTCCGCTGGGAATGGTATTTTGCCTTCAGCGATTACATGTCCTTGGGGCTGTTCTACAAGGAGTTTACCAATCCGATTGAACAGTCCATTGTCAGCCCGGTCGACCGCAAATCCACCTATATCAATGCCCAGGCTGCCGAGAACAAGGGTGTTGAGTATGAGATCTACAAGCGGCTGGATTTCCTGGGCGAAGGTTTCTTCAATGGCCTGGGTGAAGACCTCTATGTTCAGGGTAATGTCGCTTTCATCGATTCCGAGGTGACAATCCGGGAAGAAGACCAGAACTCACTCACCAGTCTGTCGCGCCCCATGCAGGGCCAGTCAGACTGGCTGTTCAATGCCCAGATTGGCTATGAGCCCATGTCCGGCACCACGGCGACACTGCTCTATCACTACTACGGTGAGCGCATTGCCGAGGTGGGCATCGAGGGTGCCCCGGACCTGATCGAGCAACCTTTTGGTGAGCTGAATTTCGTCTTCATCAAGGAACTTGCTGACAATTGGACCACTACCTTCAAGGCCAAGAATATTCTCGATGAGCGTAGTGAAATTACCCAGGACGGCAATGTCACAACCGGCTATAACAAGGGGCGCCAGCTCAGTCTGCAACTGGACTACCGCTTCTGATAATCCCGTCACAGCGAAGTCTGCCAGTTCAGGCTTCGCTGCAAAAAAACCAATAATTACAATAGCATAAATAGATGCACCAGCCTGGTTCAGCGCCAATTCGGGCAGTGAATGTAATAAAACTGTAATATAATATTGCTTAAATAAGCGCGTCCAAAAACCTTAATAGACGGTCAGTTCAATATGAGCGAATCAACAATCCTGGTAGTCGATGACGAAGCTGCCATCCGCGATATGGTCGGCATCACTCTGGATCTGGCGGGATTCAACAGCCTCAGCGCTGCCAATGCTCATGACGCCCATGTGTCCATCATAGACAACAAACCGGATCTGGTACTGCTGGACTGGATGTTACCCGGCGGTAGCGGCATCGAACTGGCCCGTCGTCTGCGCCGCGATGAGATTACGTCCAATATCCCCATCATCATGCTCACTGCCAAGAACAGCGAGGATAACAAGGTGCAGGGATTGAACGAGGGTGTGGACGACTATGTTACCAAGCCCTTCTCACCCCGGGAATTGGTAGCCCGCATCAAGACAGTACTGCGCCGCGTCAATGGCCGTTCCAAGGACAAGGTGCTCAGGGTCTTCGATTTGCAACTGGACCCCACCAGCCACCGCATTTCCATCGAAGACAAGCCGGTGGAAATGGGCCCCACTGAATTTCGATTGCTGAAATTCTTCCTGCTTAATCAGGAGAAGGTATTCAGCCGTGATCATATTCAGGATTCGGTGTGGGGAGGTAATGTCTATCTGGAAGAGCGTACCATCGACGTCCACATTCGTCGTTTGCGCAAGGCGTTGTCTTCGGTAGAAACCGCAGCGATTGACTACGCCAAGTTGATTCAGACTGTGCGTGGTGCCGGTTATCGCTTCTCGGTTCGTCCTTCCTGATCAATCAGCAGGCGCTGATACTCCACGTAGCTCATCTCATACTGTTGCCGACAACTTTCCTGTAAGGCCAGCGGCTGCAGCTCGCATTCCTGCAAGCCATGTTGCCGGCTAATCTCATAGACATTGCCGGCGCTGCAGGCTGCCAGCATGAGCAGACACAGCAACAGGCAACTGCATTTTGTCTTTTTCTTTAAGAGCCTTGTCAGTGCAATATCCATGGCTAACTCGCCGCCTTGATGAGCCAGTGAGTGCCTAATCTATTCCTGCCAGACAAGGCTGGCAAGTCCGCCAGACAGGATTGCACAGAGGCTATTTGTCGGGGCGGGAATAATTCAAGGCATAAAAAAAGCCGGCTCAGGGAGCCGGCTTTTTCGTTTCTGGTCAGCAAGCTGACCGGAAGCTGATTGTGTCTTACAGACCGAAGTCGTAAGTCACGCCCAGACGTACCGCGCGAGGACGCTGGAACCAGGTGGGCAGACCGTAGGTCGCTGCAGCCACACCGGATTCTTCGTCGGCAACTTCATCAATTTCAGTGTAGGTATTGTAATTGAAGATGTTGAAGACGTCGGCACGGAAAGTCAGCGTGTTCGGACCGAAGTCACGCTCATACTTCACGCCCAGGTCGATGTTCTTCACGCCAGGTAAACGTCCCAGTGAAGCACGGGGAGTGAATACACCCTGGTTGTAGAAAGACTCGGCGCCGTACAGAGCGGCAAACGGGTCATCCGGGTGAACACCGAAGGCGTTGCGAGGACGGCCGCTGGTGTAGCTACCAGACAGGCTGGCCTGCCAGCCGGGAGCGAACTCGTAAGCGGCAAATGCCTTGATGGCATGACGGCGATCGTTGGGCAGGTCACCATAGGCGCCATCCAGCAGACCGGCAAAGTCATACAGAGTGGTAATACCGGCATCGTCCTGACCGTTGTCAGAGCGAACCATGCCTTCGTAGTTACCGTAGCTGTGTGACCAGGTGTAGTTGGCACGGGCGTACAGACCGTTGGCCCAGTTCTTCTCCAGAGTGAAGTTCACTGCGTGGTACTTACGCATTGCTTCAGGGAAGCCCAGTTCCTCGGCAGAGAAGTTGTACTCCTCATTGACGCCATCACCATCCAGGTCATAGAAGGTATTCACCGGACGACCGGGGTTGGCCAGGATGTAGTGGAACTCACCCATGGCACCCAGTGCTTCGTCGATGGTGAGGTCTTCGATGCCCTGACCCAGGTCACGGTAGGTATAAGTCACACTACCTACGTAGCCATCACCCAGCTCGGTTTCGTAACCGACGATGAACTCGTCCTGATACATGGGCTCGATGCCGGTATCAATAGTGGTTTCAACATCGGGGATAGAACCGTCGCCGTAAACGTTTGTGGGTCCAATCTGGTCACCCAGAGGTACCGCACCGGTAGTGGGGTCAATTGCGCCACCCAGGGTGTACCAGTCTTCGGTGAACAGTTCGGAACCGGACAGGCGGATATTGGTGTTACTGGCAATAGGCAGGTGGTAGCGACCAAAGTTGGCGAACAACTTGGAGCTGCCATCACCGTTTACGTCCCAGGCAATACCCAGACGCGGTGCCCACTGGTCAGTTACCTTGATGAAGGTACCGCCGTTGGAGTTCTTGTTGTTGAAGCGCTCGTTACGCAGACCGATACGGGCGGTAATGGTGTCAGTCACCAGCCACTCGTCTTCGATGTAGTAGGACTCGGCTTCAGTTTCGAACTCACCGCCGCCGTTCAACTGACGATAGCGCACGATCTCGGTAACGCCGGCGGGAACAACACCGCCATTGTTCAGGGTGTCACCAGGAGTGGCAGCGTAGTAACGGAAGTAGGAGCCATCCGGACCAGAGTAGGCACGGGTGTTGGTAGAGGTATTGGTTTCGTTATCAACACCGAAACGCAGCAAATGACGATCATTCAGTGCGTATTCAACATCGATGCGGTAAACCTCACGCTCGTCAAAGCCAGCCTCAGGCAGGGCATTGGTCCAGCAACCGATCTGTGTCAGACCACCCTGACGAGAGTCATAGGCGTAAGGACAGGTTGCATCGGCAGGCGCAGCAGTGGTGAGGTCATACTCACTGGTACCGGCCATGACTGCGACAGTCAGATCGTCGGTGATAGCACCGGTGTATTTACCGATGTAGTTGCGACCACCACGGCTGATGATGGTATCACCCAGGTTGTTGCCAACCCGCTGGGATACTTCATCATAGTTGTAGGAGGTGCGAATGGTTTCACTTTCGTCAGACCAGGCAGTCAGTTCGAGAGTGTGGTTGTCATTGATCAACCAGTCGATCTTGCCGCCCCAGAAGGGGTCGTCATTGACGTTGCGACGCAGGATGCTGCCGCCGGTGTAATCGTCTTCTTCGATGTCACGGTGCTGGTAAATACCATAGACAAACAGTTTGTCCTGGATAATCGGACCACCGATTGAGAAGAAGGCTTCAGTCTCGTCTTTCTCATCCAGGGAGAAGACGGCGTCATAACCCGGAGCGACCGGATCAAGTACGTCGGGTGAGTGACCACGCAGGGCTTCCGGCTCAGTGATATAGCCAGAGCGGATGCGCCATTCGTTGGTACCACGCTTGGTTACCGCGTTCAGTACACCACCGGTTGAACGACCGAATTCTGCACCAAAACCACCAGTCTTGAGCTGGAACTGGTCATAGAATTCGAAAGGCAGGGTAGAACCACCCAGACCATTACGGAAGTTGGTGACGTTCATACCATTGATGTAGTACACGTTCTCACCGACAGAAGAACCACCGAAAGAGGCCAGGCCGAAACCGGTGGAGTAGTGAGAAGCAGTAGCAACACGGGAAGAACCGAAACGGCTGTCACCCAGGTTGGCACCCGGTGCCATCAGGGCAACGGCATTAATGTCGCGAGGAATTGGCAGACGCTCGATCTCGGCAGCAGTGAACACAGTTGTGGTCTCTGCCAGAGTCACGTCAACCGGCGCAACATTGGCTCCGGTTACAACGATCTGTTCGACGTTGCCGGAAACCAGGCTGAAGTCGGCAGGAGTACCCTGACCAACGCTGACCAGCACTTCACGGGAAGCGCCGCGGTAGCCGCCAGCCTGAACAGTGATTTCATAATCACCGGTAGACAGACGGGAGATGCGGTAGGTACCGCTGTCGGAGGTAGTTGTCGTACGTTCCTGGCCAGTGTTTACATTGCGAACTGTCACAGTCGCATTGGCAACACCGGTGGAGCCGCTAGTGACTTCTCCAAGGATATAACCGTCCACGTTGCCCTGGGCGAAAGCGCCGGAAACGCCAAACAGCGCCCATGCGATTACAGCCAGGCCAAGTGACCAGGTCTTTTTCAAGTGGTTCATAAAGCCCCCTTGTGGGTTAGTACTTTCGGTTTTTTTGCAAAATACCCAACAACGCCTTATTTCTGCCACAATCCACCACCCCTTGTTTGAGCGGGTTGTGTTTGAGCAGCTTCTTGTTAACGGTGTTAATTTAGGTATTGCGCTGGGGGCGAATCCTACCAGCAACCCGACCCCCTATCTAGTGCTAAATGTGTAGAATCATTGAATTTTTTGAGTCGATTTATGGCCTGGCTGACGGCATTTCCTGACTCTGACAGCTCGATAATTGTAGGAATTCTTGTCGCTGCTCTGTAATGGTGCTGTAAGATACTGAATTGTTTGTAAATTTTTGTCACAGGCTGTAACAATAAATGTAACAAAACTTTACAGGATGTGACGCGCTGTAAAAGAAGAAGTCGATAAGGGAGTTGTCGGGGAATTAAAATTTTCCAGGCGAATTCGAGGAATCAGGCAAGCTGTCGGTTTTCAGTCAGGAAAAACGGAAGAAACGCTGCACCCGGTGCCAGAATCTGATCAATTCGGGTCTGGCCTGTGGCAGCCAGCCACTCGCTCAAAACTCCGGAGCGGAGCGGGAAAAGCTCTGGAAAACCTCAAAAAAGACCTGGTTGGCGGGGCAGGCCCGAACCAGAATAATTTGGCGCCGGTCGTCAAAGAAAATGCGGGTGGGAGTCAGATTGGGTCCGCTGCGGATGCGGGCCTGGTCTGCTTGGGTAATAATCAGCGGCTGCATGGTCGGCGGAGAAGCCGGGCAGCTACCGGGATCCTCGGCAACCAATTCGACTGCTGCACAGCGATCAGTATTCACTTAACTTTTAACTTTCCATGCTGCAACAAGACATGCAGCAACGAGTCAGGCAGTAATGAGTCAATTCCAGCAAATCCTTGAACGGGCCCGGCAGCGCAAGGGCGGTGCTGCCGCTCTCAAGCAATTGATGCCCACAGTGGCCAGTAAACGGACCCTGCAAAAACTGGGTGATGACCGCTATCTGTCGGCCATGACCAAATGCATCAATCAGGCGGGTTTCAGCTGGAAAGTAATTGAAAACAAATGGCCCGAATTTGAAGAGGCCTTTTTTGGCTTTAATCCGCGCACCCTGGGTCTGTTGTCACCGGAGCAGTGGGAGGCCTATACCAGTGACCGGCGGGTGGTGCGTAATTGGCAAAAGATCAAGGCGCTGCAGGACAATGTTTATTTTGTCCAGGACATCGCCCGGGAACATGGCAGCTTCGGCAACTGGCTGGCAGACTGGCCGGCGTCCAGACAGATTGAACTGATGTGGGAATTGAAAGCTCGTGGGTCGCGTTTGGGTGGGCAAAGCGCCCTGTGGTTTTTGCGACGGGTGGGCAAGGACTGTTTCATCCCGGCACGGGATGTGGTGACGGTGTTGCGTTCCATCGGGCTGGAGATCAACGAGCAGCCGACTTCCAAGCGCGACCTCAGACGCATCCAGCAACAGTTCAATGACTGGCACCAGGAAACCGGATTGCCCTATAGTCATCTGAGCCGGATACTGGCCTGTTCAGTGGGTGAAAACAGGCTGTGAAGATCGCCGCCAGGTGACTCCTCTGAACTGTACTCACGGTCAGTAAACCCTGTCAGGAACAGGCTAAAAATAATTTTGCAAACACTTGTGCTTTGCAAAATAAGGATTATGATTTTGCTCACATCACATTGGGTGATGTCTTGTTTTGAGGAGCATCCTTGAATGAAAAAATCTTCAACTGCCAAACCTGCAGTTAGCCAGACCCGTAGCCGTCAGGCCGCACCGGCCAGTCGCCAGACTGCCAAACCGGCTGCCAAAGCGAAGTCTCGCAAGAAGTAATAAACCCGAATCAGGGTTGATTCCCGAATTTTGGAATAACCCGACCTGTCCCGGTGACAGGTCGGGTTTTTCATTTTCGGGCTACTTGAAATAACCGGAGAAAAAAGGGTCTTGCAGACAGGCCCGGCAGTCAGCCAGCGAAAGATTGAAACAGCGGCAAGGGTCGCTCAGACGAGGCGCTTGATGTTGGTGGACACCTGTCCCCTGGAGAAGTTATTCAGGAATGCCTGATGATTGCTGGTCTCGGCGTCGGCGGCTATGCCTGCCGAGTCATTGGCCTCTGACAGATTCATCAATAGCAGCAACAGTCCCGCCAGTATCGTGGCGACTACAACGGCCCGAATGGTGGCGATCTTGGCGTCCTGATTCACACAGAGGTGGGTAAGCTTGGAGAAGGAACGGTGCAACAAGTCCATTTCCTAAAGCTAGCACAGAAAAACTGTGTATAAAAGTAACAATACTGCCCAGCCCGCAATTTGTCAGAAAATGCGGGCCAGCGCACACCAGGCACTACCGGACCCGCAATATTGCTGATATTCAGGCGAGACGATCATTCCGGCAGGGGCAGGCCACGCTCCCTCAGTACCTCAGCCAGTATTCTTGAGCCATTGACGCCGCTGGGGAAACCGGCATACAGGGTTACCTGGGCCATGAGCTCCGCCAGCTCTTCGGGGCTGATGCCATTGTCAAGGCCCATCTCCAGCTGCTCCCGATACTGTTCTGTCTGATAGGCAGCCTGGGTCATGGCAATGGTTACCAGGGAGCGGTCCCGGGCTGATAGTTGCTGCTGGCGTCCCCAGGTCTCGCTGTTTACCAGTGTGTCCAGCAATTCACCCAGATAGGGTGCAGCCGGGTAGCTGACATCGGCTAGCTCGATGCCCCGTTGGCGCAACACTGTTTCGGCCACCTGGGCTGCATTGATGGCCGTGGGAAAGCCCGCGTAAAAGGCTACATGGGTAATAATCTCGCCGATTTCATCTGCCGTGACTCCATTATCCAGTGCGCGTCCAACATGGTGTCGGACCTCGCTGGAGGCATACAGGGCTGTACCCACAGCCACGGTAATCATGCTTCGATCGCGGGCTGACAGTTCCTCCCGCTGCCAGGTTTCTGCATAGACCACCTGATTCAACAGGTCCCGCAGGTAGGGTGTTTGCGGGAAGGCGCCGGGGAATTCAATGTCCGGATCGCTGGGGGGCTGGCGATCGGAAACACCGGGCGGACGCGCCGGCAGGCCGCGTTCGGCAAACACCTCGGCGGCCACCCGCGCCGCATTCACGCCGGTGGGGAAACCGGAATACCACAGCACATGGCCAATGACTTCGGAAATTTCTGCCTGGGTCACCCCGTTATCCAGTGCGCGGCCAATATGCAGTCCCAATTCGTAACTGGCATAAAGCGCCTGGTTTACTGACACAGTAATAAGGGAGCGGTCGCGGGCTGACAGGCCCGGGCGTTCCCAGATATCACCGTACAAATAGCTGTTGCGGATCTGACCCAGATAAGGCGCGGCATCATAGGCGCCGGGCGGCGGTGGGGGTTGTTGGGCGCTGAGCGAAGCGCTGAAGAAAAGGGCGGCCAGAAGTAGGAATGGGCGCATGGCAGGACTCCTGTTTGTTATTGCTGTTTTTGAAGAATCCGTAGCAGAGTAGCATTTTTGCGAGCGCAGGGCAGACCAGAACAGCCAGGTAGCTCGTCAGCATTGTATAAAGTTTTCGGGTTGCGCAATCAGGAAGCGTTGCGCACAAGCAGTTTGTGGATTACGCCCGGCAGGGTTTCGGTGTCATAGGGTTTGGACAGTACCACTACATTGGCCGCTTCGAGTATGCGGTTCTTCATGGCCTTGTCGGTATAGCCGGTAACCAGAATGATGGGTGTGCCGGGTCGAACCTGCTCAATGGATTCCGCCATTTCAATGCCGTTGATGCGGCCGGGCATAACCACATCAGAAAACACCAGTTTGATCTCCGGGTGTTCGGAGAATTTTTCCAGTCCTTCCTGACCATTGCCAGCAGTGACAATATCAAAACCATAGCTGCGCAGGGTTTCGATGGCCACTTCCCGTACCACCGGATCGTCTTCAACGATCATGGCAGTGCCTTCGAAATGCAGGTCCTGATCCTGGGACGATTGTTCCATGGCCTTGCGACGGGTCACGGTATCGGCGGTCGGCAAATAGATGTTGAACCGGGTCCACTCTCCCTCGCGGCTCTGAACAGTGATATTGCCGCCGCTCTGACGGATAAAACCGTAGACCGTAGCCAATCCCAGGCCGGTGCCCTGGCCTTTTTCCTTGGTGGTGAAAAAAGGCTCAAATATTTTTTTCTGAATCTCGGCGGCGATGCCGACGCCATTGTCGGTGATGCTGATGACGGCATAATCTGCTTCGCCGTGTTCCTCTTCACCGCTGACCAGTGATTTGTCGAGACGTTTCAGATCAGACTCCACTTTCAAGGTGCCACCCTGGGGCATGGCATCCCGGGCGTTCACGCAGATATTGAGAATGGCATTTTGCAGTTGCGTGCGATCCGTCAGCACGGCGATATCCTGTTCGGGTATCTGAATTTCCAGTTCGATGTTTTCGGTCAGAACCCGGCTCAGGAAGTCCTGCATATCACTGAGCAGATCGTCCACCATCACCAGTTCGGTTTTCAGGTGCTGTTCGCTGGAAAAACTCAGCAGGCGGTTATTGAGATCGCCACCCCGTTTGGCAGTATCGATAAGGCGATTCAGAATCTTTTGCAAACCTTCGTCATCGGCCAGGCGTTTTTTCAGAAACTGCAGATTGCCCAGAATGACCGTGAGCAGATTGTTGAAATCATGAGCCACACCGCCGGTCAGCCTTCCTACTGCTTCCATCTTTTGGGACTGCATCAACATGGCCTGCATTTCTTTCTGATCGCTGATATTGATGAAACTGATCACGGCGCCCAGTACGGCATTGTTCTGGATAATAGGAGTGCAGGCCATGCGAACCGGGATGGCGATATTGTTTCTACCAAACAGCGTACATTCCAGGCTGGGGACAGTCTGGCCATCCTTGAAGCAACTGGAAATGGCAATCTCGGCATCCACGTCCCGGTGCTGCTGTGGCGAGGAATCACTCATGATGGTAAACAGCCGCTGACCGAGTAATTTCTCTTCGGCAAGGCCCAGCAGATCGAGGGCGGAGGCATTGGCGAAAGTGATATTGCCGTCGCTGTTCAGTCCTACCACGGCCTCACTGATGGAGTCGAGAATCAGCAGTTTCTGCTCGGTTTCGGCCTGCAGTCTTTCATCGACCAGAGCCTTCTCTGATTTCAGGGCGGCGCCGATTTTCAGCTGCTCCCTGAGTTGGGCTTCTTTTTCCGTCAGGCGATTGGCTTCATTTTCCAGAGTCTCCTGCAATGCGGTATTACTGAGGCGCAGGGCAATGGACTCATTGAACTCGCGGCCAACCCGATAGCCGATGGGAAGAATGAAGCACAGATACATGGCATAGGCCGCCGCCAGAACCAGTCCATAGTCACTGCTCTGGATCAACAGGTAGGCAGTGAAACAGAAAAAAGACGGCAGGGTATAGGCCAGAAAAACTTCCCTGATCAACACCATGGTGGAAGCGGCGCCAGCCTGCATGCCCACCAGCCAGGCGCCGATAATCAGCAATTGCAGCAGGCTGGGATCGGCCGGCAGCAGCAACCAGCTACAACCCCAGATCAGGCCGGAAATGAAGGCGCCACCGATCAGGAAACGTGCCCGGCCATCGCGGTTATCAAAGTCGAAGCCTTGATCCGCAAAGCGTTTCGCCAGAAACGCCCGGGCCACGGTGGCGAACAATAAAAGGGCCAGCCACAGGAAAGCCATTGGAGACTGCCACTGGGAGAACAGCAGGCCAAACAGAAACAGGCCGGCAATGATATCGGCCAGCAGAATCAGGGGCAGTCGCTGATAGAGGCGGCGAAGTTGCTCCAACTGATAGCCGACCGGATCCAGTTCCGCTTGGGCTTCGGAGTGCTTGTCGGAACTGGTGTTGGAACTGCCTGGATTGATGGTCATGCTACTGCTCGCTGCCTGCGTTCAGTCTATTACGACAAGATAGGGAATATCTGGACGCATTGATGCCATGCAGGATAAACCAAGGACTGGGCTTAGTCTTTGATTTTTTGGCAGAAAACAGGTCGATTGTAGGAAAATTCCGGCGCATATTGCCGGAGTGCTTGCCGTGGCCTGGCAGGCCACGGCAGCGGCAGAATCAGGACTGCAGCGCAACAATACTCAATTCCACGCGCCGGTTCTGGGCCCGGCCGGTGGCGGAGTCATTGCTGGCAATGGGTTGATCGGGCCCCATGCCCTGAACAATCAACCGGTTCTGATCAATGCCCTGGCTGGCAAGGTAGTTGGCCACACTGGTGGCGCGCCGGTCCGACAGATTGAAATTGTAATCCCGGGCGCCGGTGGAGTCGGTGTGACCGGTTACCTGCAGGCGTGTGTCGGTAAACTTGTAGAGCACCCGGGCCACGGAATCCAGAACCGGCATGAACTCGTTACGCACGGTATAAGCGTCGGTGGGGAAGGTGACATTGCCGGGCATGATCAGTTGCAACTCATCACCAACGCGCTGCACTTGAACACCGGTGCCCGCCAGTTCTTCCCGCAGTTCCCGTTCCTGGGCGTCCATATAGGCTCCCACGCCAGCGCCAATGGCACCACAACCGGCGGCGGCATTGCGCGCCCGCTGACCACTTTCGCCAGCGCCGATCAGACCACAAACCACGGCACCAATCGCGCCATATTGAACAGCACGACTGGTGCGCTGCTCACCAGTGTAGGGATCGATGGTGGTGCAGCTGGCCAGGGTCAAGGCAAGCAGTAACAAGGCGGGTGATTTACGTAGTGCGATCTTGTTGATCATCGTAGTGTTATCTCCAGATGGAAGCGTTGAAAGTTCGTATACAAAGTATGCAGTTGCATCCGGGTGATTAAATTGACTGGCTTCGCAGAATCACCTTTCAGACAAGGGTCAGCAGTCTAAAGGCTGTGAGATTAATGGCAAATTAATCGCACATAATCAGACGGGGGCGGCTATTGTACCTGTTAGTGATTAGTCGATAATGTCAGTTAGCAATTTCATTTTTGCAACACAGCTACACCCCGCATAAACACTGGATTTTACGAGGTATCGATATGAACAGGACGACTATTTACGGATGTGGGTCGGTGTTGCCGACCAGGGCAGTTCCAACCCGGGATTTACTCCAGGAAGCACATTTTGACCGATTGGGTTACTCCCTGGATGCGGTGGAGCAGCTGATGGGCATCAGCCATACGCGGCATGCGCCGTCCGGCACCAAGCCGGGAGACCTTGCCATTGATGCCGCCAGAATCGCTTTGCAAAGATCAGGAGTTCCCGCACACAAAATTGGTGCTGCCTTCTATTGCGGCATCGATCGTGACTATGTGGAACCGGCCACCATGCACCGGGTGGCCCATGCGGTGGGGATCAAACCCGGTCTGTGTTGGGATATCTCCGATGCCTGCCACGGCCTGATCACCGGGCTGTTAACAGCCCAGGCCCTGATCGCCGCTGGCACTATCGAATATGCCCTGTTGTGCACCGGTGAAGTGCCCAGTCTGAAGACACAAATGCTGGTGGACCTGTTCAAGTCCGGCAAGCTGGGCAGGGACAGTGTGGAGAAATCCATTGGCGGCATGACGGTCAGTGATGTCGGTGGGGCCATGGTGGTGGGTGTGTCTGAGGATGCCAGCGGTATTATCGGCTATCAGACTCGCTGCGATTCCAGTCAGTCAAAGCTCTGCTTTGCCGACTTCACCAATGTGCCCTATGGCGGTGAGCCTGAATTTGCCATGGAAATGGGGAAGATCTGTGCCAAGACCATTGGCCTGGTGCGCAAAATGGTGCCCGAGTCCCTGCAGCGATTTGGCTGGCAGCGGGACGAGATTGATTTCCTGATTCCGCACCAGGTTGGTGAACGACCGTTTCTGAAATACCTGGATATATTCGGTCTGAAACCGGAGCAATCCATTGCGACTTTTCCTACATTGGGCAATCTCACCACGGCAACCTTTCCGGTCTGTTGGGATAAATTGTCCGAATCCGGACAGTTGCAGGCACTGAACAAGATCTTTTGTGTGTTCACTGGTTCCGGTATTGCATCAACGCATCTTGGCATTTCCCTCAAAGTTCGATAGATTGTCTGCCATGCCATGATTCAGAAAAGGGGATGCGACTTTGATCGCTTTCTATTTGTTCGGTGTCTTCGCGCTGTTTGGCGTGGTTCTCAAGGCACTGATCCTTGCACAAGTCAGTACACGAACCCGTATTACCAACGCGTTCGTGGTACTGACTTTGCTGTTCATTTTGCTGAACGCTTTCGAGTTTCTTGGCTATTGGACTTTTGAGTCAAATGCGGCGCTGGCCTATGTGTTTATTGATGGCCTGATGCTGAGCCTGATTTTTATCCCGCCGGCTGCTATCCATTTCATCGCCCGTTCCATCGGGATTCGCGCTGCACTGTACAGTGTGCCGCTGTTGATGCTGTGGGCGGCCGCCCTGATGGCCCTGTTGATCAATGGTAATCTTGTCAGCGGCTATCAGCATGTGGGCTACACCATTGTCAGCGTGCCCGGACCGGCCTATGGCCTGTTCCAGCTTTATGTCTTTACAGGCGTGATCGTTGCCGTGGCGGCGTTGCTCCGGGGTTTGCTGGGCAAGGATCGGGAGATTTACCAGCGCTCGCGCATATTACTGCTGGCATTCGCGCCGATCTTTCTGGTTGCCTTCGGCGTCAATCTGTTCAAGCTGGCGGGCTTTAACGCCTCCACCGCCATCCTGATGCCGCTGGCATCCACTTTCTTTATCTGGGTGCTGCTCTATCTGGCCCGGGATGAAGTCATTACCTTCCGGCTGAAGTGGCGTCAATTCTGGTTTCTGGTGCGGCAATTGCGCAAGGTTGCGTTCTCCAGCCACTCCTATGCCAATGCGGATTATCTGGAGTTTATGGAGAAAGAGCAGCTTGCGGCCTTGCTGGAGATCACCGACGGCAAGCAAGCCGAAGTGGCACGCATCCTGGGCAGTTCCCCGGCCACCATCAGCCGCCGGGTGGCCAGGTTCGGTCTGAACAATCCCGAGAAAAACCGGCCGGAGCCGGTCATTTCAAAAACCCCGGCAGCCTGAGCGCGATTCAGGGCCTGCCTGCTTCTGTCCCTGTCTCCGGGACGCAAATCCAATCAAGACTTGCTCGCCAAAGCCTTATTCTGCATAGAGCAGGCTGTAGCTGTATTCCTGTGCGCGGGTAGCCGCCAATACGCCGGCCGGGACGAAACGGCCATTGACGATGGCGCTGGCCAGTAATTCTTCATAGACGTCATCAAAGGACTGTCCGGTAGCCTGGGCCAGCATGCGGGAATAGGACTGGGTGGCCTTGTTGCAGATGGCGAAACGCACGCCGCGGCTGGCCAGATCGGCAATGGTATTTTCGCCATTGGCGCGGTTTGCCGTGTTCATGGGATTGCTCGCCGGTGCCGGATCGGCGCTGCGATCAAACAGGCCGCCGTATTTTGCCCAGATGCTGTCGTTGTAGGCATAGGGCGTTGAAGTATGGCGAAAACAGACGATCAGGGCGTAGTCGGATTCGCTGCCATCATAGGCTTCGCCATGGGTGAACAGAATATTGTTGGCATAGCGCATGGCATTGGCGCCGCCGGGCATGGTGGCCGAGTCGATAAAGACGCGGTGATTGCCGGGAATTTCATTCATCCAGGCATCCTGAGCATGGCGAGCGGGCTGGAAGCCGGGCTTGCCTGACTGGGCCTGTACCGCAGGGGCATTGCCGGAAGCGGCGAGACCGGCGACAGCGGCCACACCCATGGTGCTGATCAGGCGTCGGCGACCGACGGTTTTCTTGTCATCATCTTGCATGGCTTTACTCCTGTCCCTGACGCAATCTGTCGGGGCTTTATGCGGGTTGCAGGCTCACTCCCTCGGCGAGTGATACCAGTTTGATATTGGGGCTCAGACCCAGATCCTCAAGAAATTGGCGTTGTTTGTCATTGACCAGCAAGCTGAGCGTGGCGCCCTGGCTGGCCATATTGCGTGATTCGCGAATAAAAAAGTCTACTGCAGATTGGTCAATATGGGTGGTGAACTGCAAATCGACAGTCAGGTCTTCACCAAAATGACTCTGGAATTTCTCGGTGAGGTGGGCAACCGAGGCATAGAACAGCGCCCCCTTGACCTTGAGCAGGGTGCCGGACTCCTGCTTCTCTACTTTCAGTTCGAGCTGGCTGATGCGCAGCAGAAAGACACTGACCGACAGCAGCACGGCAATCACAATACCCGTGGCCAGGCCGAAGAAAATAATGCCGACAAAGGTAGCCAGATAAATGACCAGCTCCGATCTCACCAGGGAGTAGTGCTTGATATCACTCCACTTGATCATGTCGACACCGACGATGAACAGAGTACCGGCCATGGCCGCCATGGGCATGAAGGTGAGAATGGGGCCAAGAAAGGTGATCAGCAGCAGTACAAAACCGGCCGTTACAATACCGGACAGGGGGGTGGATGCACCCAGACTGCGGTTGGCCTTGCTGCGGTTGAAGCTGCCAGAGCCCACAAAGCTGGAGAAAAACGGCGCCAGGAAATTGGCCATGCCCTGGGCATAGACCTCTTTGTCCAGATCGATCTCCTGATCCGTTTCCATCTTCAATTCCCGCACAATGACCAGGGACTGTGCCAGGCCAATAAAGGCAATGGTAAAGGCATAGGGAATCAGGCGAATGCTGGTCATCAGATATTCGATATTGATGGCGGGCAAATGGACCGGCAGCCACTGCAGTGGCATGCGGCCAAGGTACTCCAGTTCGGTCACCGGCTGCGGCCAGATGAAGCTCACCAGCAGGCCGGCGATATACCCTGAGCAGACGGCAATAATGATGTAATAGCGGTGCGAATAGCGTTTGCCGAGAAAGCCGCCGAAGATAGTGCATAGTCCGATAAACAGGCTATAGGGGCTGATCAGGTCGCGGGCATCGCTGATGATGATGTAGAGCTTCTCGTAAAAGAAGGTTGTGGTGAAGGTGGAAAGATTGAGGATGCTGTCCAGCGAGGCCATGATGATCAGAAAGCCGGCACCGGCAGAGATGCCGGAAATGGCCGCTGGTGACAGATACTGGAAGATGCGCGAACCCCTCAGTATCCAGAACAGCAACTGGATCAATCCCACCATCATGCACAGGATAAAGACAAAATCGATATAGACCGGGCTGCCCCGTCCGGCCAGGGGCAGCACCGCCGTGCCGATCAGAATCGCCACCGCCGTGTTGGGTCCGCTCATCATGGAGGAGCCACCCAGCAGGCTGGTGAACAGGGTGACGAAAATGGCGCAGTACAGGCCATACTCCGGCTGCAGGCCTGCCAGGTAGGCATAGGTGATGCCCTGGGGAATCACCAGAATGGCGCCGACGAAACCGGCAAACACTTCGGTGCGCCAGTTGCCCAGTTTCTTTTTCCAGGCAAATGACGGCGTGGCTTCAGCGAGCAGGGCAGGAATCAAGGCAGCAGGTCTTCCAGTAATTTCAGAAATCTGCTTTCGCGCGGATCAGCAGGGCGGTATTGCAGATTGAGATAGGCCGCCACGTCCAGAGCCTGTTGATGACTCAGGCTGCGGCCATTGCCATAGGGCATATTGGCCCAGATAAAACCGGCCGCCAGTTGAATTCGGTTCATGCCGGCGCCACGATTATAGGAATCCAGGCCCCATACGGCAGGCATTCCCCCCAGGCCTTCACCCTGCTCACCATGACAATTGGCACAATGTTCCAGATAGACGGCGCGGCCATTGGCCGGATTGGGGTCATAGCCGGTTTCCGGCAGGGTTGGTACGCCCCGCCCCTCCGGTTCGGCACCCATGACTTCCCCCTGGGACAGATAAGTCACATAGGCCGCAATGGCCAGCACTTCCGGGGCGTCATCCGGTGGCATGATGCCGTCCATGCTGTACAGAAAGCATTCGCGAATACGCAGGCCAATGCCATTGCGCTTGCCGTTCTTGGCACGCCATTTCGGGTACATGCCAGCTACATTCAGGGGCAGGGCGTCGGCCTGGGTGCCGGCTTGCAGATGGCAGTTTGTGCAGTTGAGGCTATTGCCCACGTAGCGGCTGGCGAAATGCTGGGTATCAGTGACGATTTCATAGCCGTAGACCACATTGGAATAATAGTCATCCAGAAACGGCTCCTGCAGCAGTTGTTCGATACTGGGCTGGCCTTGCTGGGCCTGCGCGGTCAAGCTGGAAAACGCAAAAAAGACGAACAGGGCCAGTATGAAGCGAAGCGAAGTTTGAATGGCATTCATTGTAAATGACTTTGTCTATGGGCTTTCAGTCATTTTAGGGAAGTGAAGGGGCTGGGGGAAGTTGCGGCTTTGACCGACATCAAGGACTGACCAGTTGCCGTCCGGAACGGCAGACGGGCATTTATCGGCAATTTGTGAACCATATCCCCAGCCTGGCACTTTTCCCATGGTGAAAATGGTATAGTGGGCAGCTCTGGGAATAACAAGAATCGGACATTATGCAGGTAATAATTCTGGCCGGCGGCTACGGCACCAGGCTCTCGGAAGAGACCAGCGTCATCCCCAAACCCATGATCGAAATCGGCGGTTATCCGCTGATCTGGCACCTGATGAAAGGCTTCTCCCACTGGGGCCTGAACGATTTCGTCATTGCCCTTGGCTACAAGGGGCATGTCATCAAGCAATATTTCATGATGTATCCACAACTGCAGGCAGATCTGCATGTGGATCTGGCCGCGGGTCGGGTCAATACCCTCAAGCAAAGCGATGAGAACTGGAGTATCGATCTGGTGGACACCGGCACCGATACCCTGACCGGTGGCCGGCTCAAGCGGCTGGCGGATCAGATCAAGGGAACATTCATCTTTACCTATGGTGATGGTCTGTCAGATGTGGATATCAAGGCCTTGCTGGCCTTTCATAAAAGCCATGGCAAGCTGGCCACGGTGACCGCCGTCAAACCGAAGCAGCGCTTCGGGGTGCTGAAACTCGACAGTGAAGGACAGGTAAAAACCTTTGCCGAGAAACCGGAAGAAAATGAGGACCGTATCAATGGCGGTTTCTTTGTTCTGGAACCGCAAGTGCTCGATTACATCGCCGGTGATGATACTTCCTGGGAGCGAGAGCCCTGTGAACGACTCGCTGCCGATGGCCAGTTAATGGCTTACGCCCATGAGGGTTACTGGCAGTGTGTGGATACCCTGCATGAGCTGCGCCTGTTGCGCGACATGTGGAACAAGGGCCAGGCTGGCTGGAAGAACTGGTAGGCCAAATGACAGCGCAATTCTGGCAGGGCAAGAAAGTCTTCCTCACCGGTCATACAGGTTTCAAGGGTAGCTGGTTGTCCATGATGCTGTCGATGCTGGGTGCCGAAGTGAGGGGCTTTGCCCTGGCTCCCGATAGCCAGCCCAATCTGTTTGAACAAGCAAAGCTCGACACTCTGCTGGACTCGCGGCTGGGGGATATCAGGCAGGCGGATGCCCTCGAGGCTTGCATGCAGGATTTTGCCCCCGATGTGGTTTTGCATCTGGCCGCTCAGGCCATTGTCAGTACTTCCTATCAGGAACCCATCGCCACGCTGGCGACCAATGTGCTGGGTACCGCCCATGTACTGGAGGCTATTCGCAACACGCCTTCGGTGCGCGCTGCAGTAATTGTTACCACTGACAAGTGTTATGACAATGCCGAAACCGGGCAACTGTTTCGGGAAACAGATCCACTGGGGGGCAAGGACCCTTATTCGGCCAGCAAGGCATGCGCGGAACTGGTGACGGCTTCCTGGTGTGAATCATTCTTCACTGGCACAGACGACCATGAAAGTCAGCCTGTCGTTGTCACGGCCCGTGCCGGCAATGTCATCGGCGGCGGTGACTGGTCTGCCAATCGTCTGGTGCCGGATATCATGAGAGCCTTCACCGGGGGAGAGCCAGCCTTGATCAGAAGTCCGGAAGCTATCAGACCCTGGCAACATGTACTTGAGCCGCTTTCCGGCTATCTGTTGCTGGCGCAGCGCTGTTGCAATGATCCGGCCATTGCCCGGGCCTGGAATTTTGGCCCGGATGAAGACGATGCCCGGCCGGTCAGGGACATTGCCGATACCCTGGCCAGTTGCTGGGGCGGGCAGGCCAGTTGGCAGCAGACCGGCAGCAACCCGGTCAAGGAAGCCCACAGTCTGCGCCTGGATAGCAGCAGGGCCAGGCAGGTGCTGGGCTGGCAGCCAAAAACCGACCTGCAGGAAGGTCTGCGCTGGACCGCCGACTGGTATCGCCAGTATGCCGAAGGCCGGCCAGCGGCCGATATATGCCGAGAGCAGATTCGCAATTATCTCGACAAAGACCAGCCAATGCACGGGAACAACTAGTGACAGCCAATAGCACCCCCAGCCACTGCCGCTTCTGTAATAACAAACTGAAACATGTGTTCGTGGATGTGGGCATGTCGCCGCTGAGTAATCGCTTCATCAGTGGCGATGAGCTGAACAAGGCCGAAACCTTTTACCCCCTCAAGACCTGGATCTGTGATCAGTGTCTGCTGGTGCAACTGGAAGAGTTTGAATCGCCAGCGGAGATCTTTCAGGA
>JALEHB010000124.1 GCA_022763285.1 Pseudomonadales bacterium
CTGCGCTCCCTTCAAGCGATAATACTACAGAGCCGGCACTATTCCGGCAGTAGCGGGCCTGGCTGCGGGACAGTCTGATTTGTGAGGCTGTTCCTGCTTGGGCATCGCTATTTCTGTATACTCGAGGCTGTTTTGGCCCGTGGGTAGGCAGGAAACCGGGCAATCACGAAGGAATGTTGCGCATGACCGCTTTGAATCTGAGCGAAGAAAGAATCACCCACCGACAGCAGATTGTACAATTGTTACGCATGGCGATTGATCAGCGCTGGCGGTTTTCCTATGTGATTATGGTGAGAAACCACGTGGAAACCAGGCCCGTGGTGCCAGTTTCGGTAAACCAGGGCGAGGGTACTTTCAGCGTCGATCGGCAGATTGAGCGTGCCGATGCCAATAGCCAGGAAGCGATCATGTTCCGGGCCCAGAGCGGTGGCATCTCGGTTATCTTCAAGGCTCGGGTGGCAGAAGCGACAGCCGCTGCGGCAGGCAATGTGCAGATTGAATTACCCTATGAAGTCAGGTGCACCCAGTTGCGCCGCAGCACCCGTATTGATGTCAAAACCCTGGCCGGTGACGTACCGGCGGTTTTGTATCTGGCCATGGGATTTGAACTGGAAGGATTGCTGCTGGATATTTCCACCTCCGGCGCACAGTTCCAGGTGGCAGGCGATGAGACTGGCCGTTTCAAAAACCTGCAAATGCTGGAGGCCTGCAAGATCAGTCTGCCGGATGATTTTGTGTTGCGCACCGGGGTGCAATTGATGGGACTGCATTACAACAAGATGGATGATGTAACGGTATTGCGCTGCCAGCTGGTGGATATGGAAATGGCCGATGAAGAGAAACTGGACAGTTACATCAACAAGGTCCTCGAGCAGGCTGATTCATCGGTGGTGGTAATCAGCAGCCAGGTTTGATCCTGCCCAGGGATTTCTTATCTGGGCAGATCCAGTTCCGACAAAAATTCCAGAATCAGTTCATTGCTGCGCTCGGGAGCTTCCTGTTGCACCCAGTGGCCGATATCCGGAATCAGTTCAACTCCCCGCAGATCTGTCACCACCCGTGACATTGCTGCAGTCAACTGTTCGGCAGAAGCGCCATTAATCACAATATCCTTGCTGCCGGCAATGAACAGGGTCGGTACCCTGATTTCCTGCTCCCCGAATTCATTGGCAATTTCCCAGTTGCGATGGAAATTGCGGTAGTAATTCACGCCACCCCGAAAACCGGCCTGTCGAAACTGGCTGACAAAATAATCCAGATCAGCCTGACTCAGCCAATCCGGTAAACCCTCCGGTGCGCCGAGGCGACCGATCCAGCCACCGGCACTGCGATGGCGATCTGTGATTCGGGGCGCTTGCCGGGGTGAGTCAGGGGAAAGGTAAAGCCGACTGAGCAAGCCTTCAGGATCGGCGTCATACTCGGCTTCAGCAATCCCGCCTGCTTCATTGTGATAGAGAATATAATAGAAATTGTCGCCGAAACTCTCGCGCCACATGTCCATCGGTGAGCGAGTGCTACGACCGGTATAGGGCACGCTCATGGCAATCAGTGCCGGGAACCGGTCGGGGTAGCGCAGCACGGTTTGCCAGGCAACGATGGCGCCCCAGTCATGGCCTATCATAATGGCACTGGGCTCATTCAGGGCATCCAGTATGCCCAGCATATCCGCGCTCAAGGCATTGATGTCGTAGTCTTCAACGGCAGCCGGTGCATCGGTGGCGCCGTATCCGCGCATATCCGGAGCGACTACCCGGTAACCGGCATTGGCAAGCGCCAGGATTTGATGGCGCCAGGAGTACCATGACTCGGGCCAGCCATGGGCCATCAGCACCAGCGGGCCGCTATCTCCGGCTCTGGCCAGTCTCATGCTGATGCCATTGGTCTCGATAAACTCGAATGTCACAGCGTCCATGATGCTTTCTGAACTCGTCATTGCATTTCTCTCCGGCGAAGCTGACTGGGCCAGCGACGTTGTTGTGGCTAGCCATGATGCTATAAATAACAGATACCTGATTGCGCTTTTCATGTCTGGGTGCCTCGCGATTATCGGTTCCGGACTCGCCGAAACCACATGGCTCAGGGCGAGCTGTCTGCCTGTAAATAAGCCTGCAGGCGCAGCAACTGCCCCCATTGCACCTGATCCACCGGTTCTGCCCAGGCCTGCAATCCGCCGGGTTGATAGCCACTGACCACGTAGCGATAGTCCAGGCGGGTGCTGCCGTCAGCATTGGGTTTGAGATCAAAGGTCATGGCACCACTGCTGGCGATCTGTTGCAGGGGGCCGAGCCCGCCGCTGAGTCGCAGGGTCTTGCCGGGAGCCACAAAGACGACTCGCATATGTTCCACTTCACCCCCATCCGGCAAGGTCTCGCAGAAACAACCGCCAGCTACCGCTTCCAGCCGGAAATTGGCGGCCTCCAGCGAATAGGAATGACTGGCGTCCCACCATAATTGGATGTCGGCAGTAAGGGCCTGAAAGGCCCGGTCGGGGTCGGTGGCCAAAGTAATCGTGTGTTCCGAGACAAAGCCGGCTTCAGACACCGCTGTCACTTCCGCGCGGGAGGCCATGGACAGCAGGAGCAGGCTGGCCAGCAGTGCCGGGTGGAAGCGTGTTGCGCTATTTCGCATCGGGACAGTCTCCAGAGAAGCGTATTGGCCCATCTTACGACTTTTGACAGAGTGCTGACAAAAGCATTTAATCCGGTCACTCTCCTGCTTGAATACCGGGTTAACAGCGATGCACACAAAAACAGCAGTAATGCGGGCTGCCAGCGGTGATTTGCGCTGCCAACACAGTGGTTATGAGCGCCGGGGCCTGCTTCTGCTGCTGGCTCTGCTGCTGCAGAGCTGCAGTCTGGAGCCCCCGGAGATGATTAATCCGGTGACCTGGTATGCCGTCAATGGCTGGAATGCGCCAGTGGAATTCCGGATTATTGACCGTGTCTGTAACCGGCGATTGGGCAATATCCGCCTTGGAGTTCGTGAGGAAATCGCTGTAACAAGCTGCGGCAATGAAGCCAACCAGGCGCAAATTCGCTACCGGCGCGACAGTGCCTACGCAACGCCATGGAGCGACGGCTCGGCCAGAGAAGGCCAGCGGCTGCAGATGCAGTAAGACCCTGTCCACAGGGACTGCATCTGCTTTCACAGCTACTGACGAATTTCAGAATCCGTCCTGGCCGTTTGCCTCATGGCAGGGCGGATTGGCCACAAGGCTTGTTTAGCTCGCTGAATCAGGAGTAGACTAGTTGCCAGATGTAGCTTGAATTCCACAGGACTCGCCAGTGTGGGGCCATAGAGGGAAAGCTGCCAATGCCTTGCGGACTCTTGATCCAGCGTCCGGGGCAACAGTATCTGCATGCCGCAGACGAAGTTCGAGGCAGGCTTCAAGGGAATGACCGTCCCATACTGCAATCCTGACTATCTCAGATGTCATAGGATGAGGGAGCGGTATTGTTATGTATGAAGCCAGTCACCGTCACGTAGAACCCCTGTTTGACGAAATAAAACTGTCTGCTGAAGAGATACAACTGCGCACTATCACTGTCGCAGATTTACGGCAGTGTTTACGCGAAGGCTATGCCGATTTCATGGCCAGGCCTATCTCAATTCCCTTTCAGATCGCCTTTTATTTTCTGTTGGCCCTGGTCATTTTTCTGTTCGCTTCGGGGCAGGATCTGCGCTACCTGGCTTTTCCCATCGTCGCAGGTTTCAATCTGATCGGTCCCATCATCGCCATCGCCTTTTTCGAAATGAGCAGGCAGCGTGAGCTGGGGCAGCCCATGCGCTGGAGCTCGGCGTTCTCGTTCATCCATACCTCGTCTTTTGCACCTATTCTGGCGCTGTCCATTGTGATGATGGCACTGTATGTGGCCTGGCTGTATATCGCCGAGCTGATCTTCTTCAGTTTGTTCGGGGAGAATCTTCCAGTCTCTCTGTCGGCTTTCATCAATGAATTATTCAGTACTCGTCATGGTGGCGCCCTGATTGTCTACGGCAATTTCACTGGTTTCCTGTTTGCCTGTGCCGCTCTGGCCATATCGGTAGTGGCTTTCCCGCTGGCGCTGGATAAGCCGGTGACTTCCTTCACGGCGATTTCGGTTTCCATCCGGGCCTTTTCCAGAAACTTCTACGTGATGGCGGCCTGGGGCCTGATGGTGGTTGCCATTGTGACACTGGGCGCTGCCCTGTTTCTGATTGGCCTGGCAGTTGCCTTGCCGGTTCTGGGCCATGCTACCTGGCATTTGTACCGCAAGCTGGTGATTCAATAGCCCCAGACTGAAATCTCATGATGCCAGAGTGGGCTTTGTGGATCGGCGTCTTGCTGAGCCACAAGGCCCGCCCTAAAAAACAGTCCTGAGTCTTATCCTGACGGTGCTCATTCCTGGCCCCCCGTGTCAGATTATCCTGCCTGTTTTCCTCAAATAATTGCCAACAGCTGTCGTAATTCCCTGCCCTCGAACTTTGGTCCGATTTGACCGGCGATCAGCCTGGTAATCCCGTCCCCCGATTCACGAGTCATACTCCCTGTCTCAGGGGCGGTATTGCGTCGTTTTGAGACAGATAATCCAAATTTCTAAAGTTCCATCACGTTATTGGCGTGGTACCCACCCGTGCTGACGGCAAGCCGCGCTGCTGTCCTGCCATACTTTGAAATACTCATGGGAGAGTAGAATGAAACTCAACAAACTGGTACTCGCCAGCTTTGCTTTTACCATCGTCTGTAGCGTAGAAGCTGCGGAGCTGGGTGAGTCAATTACTTTTCGGTCCTTCGGATCAGTTGCCGCTGTACACAGTGATACTGACCAGGCCGATTTTTACAACGCCATCGCTATTTCGCCCGAAGGGCCTGGCCGCACTGAATCTGTAAGCTGGAACAGCGGATCCAAATTCGCTGGTCAGGTTGACTGGACCATCAGTGACCGTTTCAGCGCCACTGCCCAGACTCTGGTCAAGCAATATGAAGATGGTGAATGGGGTCCACGTATGGAGTGGGCCTACGTGAAATACAATGCCAGTAATGAGCTGGACATTCGTGTTGGCCGCATCCGTCCGCCGGTATACATGCTGTCGGATTTTCTTGATGTGAATTTCGCCAATCCCTGGGTTCGTCCGCCTACTGAGCAGTACTACAATATTCCTGTGACGAATATGGATGGCATCGACTTCCTGTGGCGTCCGGACTTCGCCGGTTTTTCCTGGCTGGTACAGCCCTACTACGGTGAAAAAGATCTGGATACCACTACCGAAGGTGAGTATGTCGGGATTGAAAATTTTGGTCTGAACCTGTCAGCCAGCAAAGGTGATTTCACCTATCGCTTCGGTTACTGGGATGCCGATCTGGAAATGGAGATTGCTTCATTCAAACAGGCGAGTGCCGGTTTGCAGCAAATCTGTCTGGGTTTTGGTGATCCTGTGGCCTGCGAGCAATATGAACTGCTCAATCTGCAGGACATCAACTACCGCTTCCTGTCTGCTGGACTTACCTGGGACCAGGGCGACTATTTTGTGCAGAGCGAATTTGGCCGGGCCATTTCCAACAGCACGACTGTAGCCGACTCCACTGCCTACTATGTGACCGGTGGAATGCGCCTGAATCTGTGGACTCCTTTCCTCAGCTATTCTAATTTCGACAACCGCATGTCGTCGAACATTACCGAGAGCATGATCCCGACTGTTAACAGCATTGCCCTGGGAGTCCTGGCGGCGAATGCCCAGTCCCAGTCGACTGTAAGTGCAGGTGTGCGTTATGACATTCTGCCCACTGTTTCCCTGAAAGCACAGTGGGATCACAGCATGACTTCAGACTGTAGCGGTAATGCACGTACTTGCCGCGGTATGTTTGGTCGATCTACCGATGCGTTCAAGGCTACTGAGCAGGATGTGAATCTGATCAGTATTGCTGTTGACTTTATTTTCTAGAAAACTGGAGATTCGAGATGAAAAAACTTTTAACTCTCTGTGTTGGCAGTCTGCTGTTGGCAGGAGTTACAGTGGCTAACGCTGGCGTGGTCGTCATCGTCAGTGCCGATTCTTCGGTCGATTATCTGGAAAAAGCCGATGTATCGGATATTTTCCTGGCCAAGAAATCCTCGTTTCCCGGTGGTGCCTCAGCGGTCCCGGTAGACCAGACTGAAAGTTCTGCCGATCGTGAGACTTTTCATGAGCTGGTTACCGGCATGAGCGGGCGGCAATTGCAGTCCTACTTTTCCCGTCTGGTATTCTCAGGTAAGGGAGAGCCACCCAAGGAAGTGGAAGGTGCCGAGGTTGTTTCGCTGGTTGCCAGCGATCCCAGTCTGATCGGCTATGTGGATTCTTCCCTGGTGGATGACTCGGTCAAGGTTGTGCTGACTCCCTAGGGCGTTCAACCAGCTGACCAGGCGAAAACAAAAAAAAGCGGCTCACAGAGCCGTTTTTTTTGCATGCCGTTTCAGCCCTTAGTCGTAGTTCAGGGTTTCCAGCTTGCCGCTAAATACCCGATAAACATAGACCGTGTAGGCCAGAATCAGGGGCAGGGTGATGACTGTGCCGACGAAGACAAAGGCAAGCGACTCGGGTGAGGCAGCAGCTTCATAAATCGTCATCTGGCCAAGAATGATATCCGGGTACAAGCTGTAAGCCAGGCCCAGAGTTGCCATGATGCAAATAATGACCAGGCAAGCATAGACCAGCCAGCCATAGGCCCAGTGCTCCACAAAATCAGCCGGACGGAACAGAAGCCAGAGAATGACGGCATAGGCCAGTGCCGAACTCAGGGGAATAGGCAACAAGCCTATGCCATTGGGCAGCGTAAACCATTTGTCGGCGATGAGTTGGCTGACCAGAGGGGTGGCAATGGAAACCAGCAGCAGGGCAATGGCCATTGGCAATACCGCCATCCTGGCCCAGGCCTGTGCCCGTTGGAACAGCGCACCCTGTGTTTTAACCAGCAGCCAGGCCGAACCCAGCATGATATAGAGTGCCGGCATGCTGATGGCAATCAGGGCTGCGAACAGGTAGCTGAGTCCGCTGTTGCCGAGGCCGGTAATATAGGCGCCAACCATCCAGCCCTGGCTCAGTGAGGCAATCAGTGAGCCTGCAAAGAACAGATTATTCCATAATGCGCGTTTGTCATCGCCTGCCTTGACGCGAAAATCAAATGCCACACCGCGCAGAATCAGACCCATCAGCATCAGGGTGACAGGCAGATAAAGGGACGTAAGCACAATGCCGTGGGCCTGGGGAAAGGCAACCAGCAGTATGCCGACCCCCAGGACCAGCCAGGTCTCGTTGGCATCCCAGAAAGGACCAATGGCAGCAATCATGGCATCCTTTTGCGCTTCGTCAGCCAGCGGTAAAAGAATGCCAATGCCCAGATCGTAGCCATCCAGAATCACATAGATGAACAGGGCCAGGCCCATGGCAAAGACAAAGAACAGCGGCAACAGATCAGCCATGACTATATCCTCCCTGTGGGGCGCCACCAGCATTGGTGTCGATTAGAGACTGCGCGGGTTTCAGTGACAGTATTCTCAGTGTTGCTATGTAGGATACCAACAGGAAGGCGTAGAGGGCCGCATAAGCCAGCAGCGTGGTCAGCACTGTTCCTCCGCCATGGGCTGCGACAACCTCGTCGATGCGCAGTTGGCCGTAAATCATCCAGGGTTGACGTCCCACCTCGGAAACATACCAGCCGGCCAATACCGCAACCCAGCCGGAATAGGTCATCAGGGATAAAACCCGAAGCAGCATGGGTGAGCAGTCCCTGTTGCGCAACAGAGTCCAGGCAGCCCACCAACTGACCAGCAGCATGGCGAAACCGACGGCCAGCATGATGCGGAATGACCAGAACACCGGCGCCACCGGCGGGTGTTCCCCTTCAAACTCATTCAATCCCCTGACTTCACCGTCGAGCTCATGGGTCAGGACCAGGCTGGCAGCATAAGGTATCCTGATTGCGGCGCGGGTACTGCGGCTTTCTTCATCAGGGAAACCAAACAGGGTAAACGCGGCCCCGTTTTCGGTTTCCCAGACCGCTTCCATGGCCGCCACCTTTGCAGGTTGATGTTCCAGGGTATTCAGACCGTGCAGATCACCGATAAAAATCTGGATTGGGGCGACAATGGCTGCCACGATGATGCCGGTTCGCATCACCCGCCAGGTGGCCGGACCGTCCACGCCGCGCAGGCAGCGGTAGGCACTGATGCCCGCCACCAGAAAGGCTGCTGTCAGCAGGCAGGCGGCCAGCATATGGAAGAAGCGATAGGGGAAGGATGGATTGAAGATGATCTCCATCCAGCTATCGATCTGAAACTGGCCGTCTTCCATGAAGAAGCCTGTCGGTGTTTGCATCCAGGAGTTGAGGGACAGAATCCAGAAGGCGGAAAATGTAGTGCCGGCAGCGACCAGAGTGGTGGCAATCAGATGGGTGCGATTACTGACCCGTTGTTTGCCAAACAGCATGATGCCCAGGAAAGACGCTTCCAGAAAAAAGGCGGTCAGCACTTCATAGCCCAGCAAGGGGCCGGCGATATTACCGGCAGTCTCCATGAATCCTGGCCAATTGGTGCCGAACTGAAAACTCATGGTGACACCCGAGACCACGCCGAGTGCAAAGGTCAAAGCGAACACCTTGACCCAGAAGTAGTAGGCGTATTCCCATTGCTTGTCGCCCTTGCCATTGGTATCAATGCTGAGCGTATAGCGCAGGCGAAAATACAGGAGGAACCAGGCCAGACCAATGGTGATGGTAGGAAAAAGAATATGAAAACTGATATTCAGTGCAAACTGCAATCGTGCCAAAAGTAAGGGATCAAGTTCCATGCTCTGCTTCACCTCCGTTGCTGCCGGACTGTTGCTGGTAACCATAGCGTTGGCAAATATCGCTGATGGCCTGGTAATGACTCAGGTAGTAGTTGCCATGCAAGTGATCCAGAAATTCGACCTTGCTCAGACGATCAAAGACCGGTCCCTTCATCTCACTGATATGCAAAGTAATGCCTTGTTCGTACAGGCGCTCATTCAATTCTTCCATTACCTCCAGTGCTGAATAGTCCACCTCGTTGATGGCATTGAAGAGCAGCACTACATGAGCGATGCGGTCATCGGCAAATACTTTTTCAAATACCTTGCGCTCGAGGTAATTGGCATTGGCAAAGAACAGGCTTTCGTCGATGCGCAAGCTGAGTATTTCCGGCACTGTGCTGACTTTGAAACGTTTGATATTGCGGAAATGTTCCGTGCCTTCGATCTGACCCACTTCTGCAATATGGGGTCTGGAGGTTTTGTGCAGATGCAGGGCCAGTGATACCAGCACGCCGGTGCTGACGCCAACTTCGACGCCCAGAGCGAGTGTGAGCAGAAAGGTAAAGCTGACGGCAATAAAGTCACTCTTGGCGAAGCGCCAGGTTTTTCTGAAAATCGAAAAATCGGCCAGGGCCAGTACAGCAATGATAATGGTGGCGGCCAGCGTGGCACTGGGCAAATAGTAAAGCGCCGGTGTCAGAAACAAAGTGGCCAGGGCGATGAAAATGGCGGTGTAGATGCTGGCAGCCTGGGTGGCAGCCCCGGCGTCAAAATTCACCACGGAGCGGGAGAAGCCGCCGGTAACCGGGAAGGCGCCTGAGAACGCTGATGCCATATTGGCTGCCCCGAGGCTGATCAGTTCCTGGTTTTCATTGACCCGTTCACGGCGCAGTGCGCCCAGAGTGCGACCCACAGAGATAGACTCTACATAGCCAATGATTGAGATCAGTAGCGCCGGTACCCAGAGTTGTTGCACCAGTTCGAGGGGGAAGGCAGGAATTTGCAAGCCGGGTATGCCGCGAGGTACCTCGCCAACGATGTCTACATCCAGAGTATCCAGATTCCAGTACCACACGGCGAAGATCGTCAGGATTA
This sequence comes from Pseudomonadales bacterium, assembly GCA_022763285.1. Classification (GTDB taxonomy): domain Bacteria; phylum Pseudomonadota; class Gammaproteobacteria; order Pseudomonadales; family Pseudohongiellaceae; genus UBA9145. Next base: position 9,880 of record JALEHB010000124.1, read on the forward strand.
CCCCCACTACGGGCGCCGTCTTCGCGGCAAGACCTGCGCTATTGGCAGACAATCCGGCCTGTACCAGGATTTCCTTTCCGAAGCGTTTTACCAGATAGAGAAAACTGAGCACGGTCAGTCCGAGGGACAGGGTTACGCCATTGGTCTGGCCCAGGGAACTGGCCAGTCCATGACCAATCTCGTAGAGCGTGTCGCCACTGCCCTCAATGCCGAGCAGATGCCGAAGCTGGCTGCAGGCAATGATGATTGCCGAGGCAGAGATGAAGGCCGAAACCACCGCATGGGAGAGGAAGTTGGCCAGAAAGCCAAGGCCGACCAGCCCGAATGCCAACAGAAACAGGCCCGACATGGCTGCCAGGGTTATGGCTGCGGAAAGGTAGTCAGCACTGCCTGACTCCGCCACCTGGGCCAGCGCCGACGCGGTAAGCAGAGAGGTAATCGCCACGGGCCCGACAGAGAGGGTGGAACTGGTACCCAGCAGGGCATAGAGCAACAAGGGCAGAATGCTGGCATACAGGCCCACCTCGGGGGGCAGGCCCGCCAGCATGGCATAGGCCAGAGACTGGGGAATCAGCATCACCGTCACAACCAGAGCAGCTACCATATCCGCCTGCAAGGACAGGCGATTGTAGTTGCTGATCCAGGATAGGGCCGGTATGAATTTTATGATTCCCTGTCTCAACACTTCACTTCTTCAGTTTTGCACTTCTTTGAGGGGCTTGGGTCCCGCCAGCCATTCATGACCTTTGAGCATACCTTGCCAGTAGATTGCTGGCAGTATCTGTTTCTTCAGAATCCAGGCACTGCGGGTAGCCTTGGTGCCGTTCAGCATCCAGGTGGGAAAAGATGGCAGCGGTTTGCCACCATAACCGAACTCTGCCAGTACGATCTTGCCATTCTCGACAGTCAATGGGCAGGAGCCATAGCCATCATAGCCATTGTTCACATCCTGACCGGCCAGTGTCGCAACCAGATTACTGGCAACCACGGGCACCTGTTTTCTGACGGCGGCCATGGTCTTGGCATTGGGAGTATTCATCACATCACCCAGACCCCAGACATTGTCGAACTTCTTGTGCCGCAGGGTGAACTGGTCCACATCCAGCCAGCCTGCTTCGTCGGCCAGTTCACTCCTGGCAACAACCTCAGGCGCGCATTGCGGCGGGCAGACATGGATCATGTCGAATTCCATGGTGAGCGGTTTATCGCTGTCGGCAGCCTTGAAAGTGGCGACCCGATTTTCACCATCAATAGCGATGAGATTGTGATTGAAATGAAGCCTGGCATCATAACGATCCACATAGGATTGCAATGCAGGCACATATTCACTGACACCAAATAACACGCCACCGGCATTGAGAAAGTGCACATCAATGTCTTTCAGTACACCTTTCTTCAGCCAGTGGTCACAGGACAGATACATGGCCTTTTGAGGTGCCCCGGCGCATTTGATGGGCATGGGAGGTTGAGTGAACAGGGCCTTGCCTTGCTTCAGTTCACTCACCAGCTTGAAGGTATAGGGTGCCAGGTCGTATCTGTAGTTGGAAGTGACCCCATTCTTGCCCAGGGTTTGTTCAAGGCCATCAATTGCAGCCCAGTTCAATTTCAGGCCGGTTGCCACAATCAGATTCTGGTAATGGACGATGTCGCCATTATCCAGTTGCACTTCATTGGCCTTCGGGTCAAAACCCGAAACTGCCTGCTGAATCCATTTTACACCAGCAGGAATCAGCGACTCCATGCTGCGCCGGGTTGAGGGTGCGTCGAAAACACCGCCCCCGACCATGGTCCAGCCGGGTTGATAGTAGTGGTCACTGGCCGGATCGATCAGGGCGATACTCAAGCGCTTGTTGCGTTTTCTGATGCTGGATGCGGCAGCGATACCGCCAGAGCCGGCACCAACGATGACGATGTCAAAGCTGGCCTTGGCAGCACTGGCGGAGGTATTGGCAGAGTTGCTTTTATCCATGGGAATTTCCGGAAAATAGGGTTTGAGCGGTTCGCTGACATCAATGTCGACCTTCTTCGCCAGCGCCAGCAAATCATCCAGTGCGGCGCCCTGTCTGGCCTGGGCCGCCACATAGGCACTGAAGGAGCGATTGCCGGTGCGGCAGAAAGCATGGATTCGCTTGCCATCTTCCAGGCATTCACCAAATTCCCGCGC
>JALEHB010000125.1 GCA_022763285.1 Pseudomonadales bacterium
GCATCGAGTTGCAGATAGGAGTCAGTATCCAGCACGGTCGGTGATCAGAACACACCCGGTGAATCGTCGTCCTTGCCCACCAGGCTCAGGCCGCCGTTTTCTTCCTCGTCATCCAGGTCTTCATCATCCTCGCCCTGCTTGCCTTCAGACAGTTGGATGCGCAGGCGCAGATTGTTTTTGGAGTCGGCATTCTTGAGGGCTTCCTCGTAGGTGATCTTGCCCTGCTTGTAGAGATCGAACAGGGCCGCATCGAAGGTCTTCATGCCTTGCTGTTCGGATTTCTCCATGACTTCTTTCAGCTCCATCACCTTGCCCTGTTTGATCAGGTCACAGACCCGGGGCGTGCCGATAAGAATCTCGATGGCGGCGCAGCGCTTGCCATCCACGGTGGGGATCAGGCGCTGGGACACAAAGGCCACCAGGTTCAGGGACAGATCCAGGAATAACTGTTTGTGGCGCTCGTCCGGGAAGAAGTTGATGATGCGGTCCAGGGCCTGGTTAGCATTATTGGCGTGCAGGGTGGACAGACAGAGGTGACCGGTTTCGGCGAAGGCCAGGGCATGTTCCATGGTTTCCTGGCTGCGAATCTCACCGATGAGAATGACATCTGGCGCCTGACGCAAAGTGTTCTTCAGGGCGTCCTCATAGCTGTTGGTGTCGACGCCCACTTCCCGCTGATTGACGATACAGCCCTGGTGAGGGTGGATAAACTCCACCGGGTCCTCGATGGTGATGATATGGCCATCGCTGTTCTTGTTGCGATGATCGATCAGAGCCGCCAGAGAGGTGGACTTACCGGAACCGGTACCACCTACAAACAGGATGATGCCGCGTTTCTCCATGATCAGTTCGGTCAGCACCTTGGGCAGTCCGAGAGAATCGGCACTGGGAATTTCTGTCTTGATATTACGGGCGACGATGCCCAGCTCGCCACGCTGCTGGAAAATATTGACCCGGAAACGACCGATATCATCATCGGCCACCGCCAGGTTCATTTCCGGGCTCTTTTCGAACTCGGCAATCTGCTCATCATTCATGATCTGATAGGCGATCTTCTTGACCATGCCTTCCGGCAGCTTCTTGTTAACCAGAGGCACCAGTTTGCCATGTGCCTTCATGCTGGGCGGGGCGCCGGTGGTGAGAAACAGGTCGGAGCCGTCCTGTTCGATCATCATTTTCAGCAGGTCTTTGAATCCCATAATCAGCTACCTTCCTGTGTCATGCTTGTTTTTAGCCTGGTTATTGCACCCGGTTTCCGGGTTGCCGCCTAGTCAAATCGTCCTTCAGTGTACCAGCCCACTTCGGTGCTGGTCTCGTCTACCTTGTCGGCCACATCCAGAATCAGGGCAAACAGGGCCATGCGCACCAGCACGCCATTGTCAGTCTGGCGAAAGATGGCCAGATTGGGGTGTTGGTTCAGATCATTGTCCAGTTCATTGGCATCGGCCCTGGAGTCGCGGGGCAGGGGATGCATGATCACGGTATTGGGCTGGCAATTGCGGGTATAGATGGCCTGGTTGAGGCGGAAGCGACCGCGATAGATATCTGCTTCCAGCTTGGAGGTGAAACGCTCTTCCTGGATACGGGTCAGGTATACCGTGTCGTTGTCGTGCAGGCCTTCTTCCATGTCCTCGGTTTCAATGACCTCATGACCACCGCTGCGCAGATCGCTGACAATCTCTTCCGGCATGGCCAGCTCTTTCGGTGAAATCAGGGTGATTTTCAGTTTCTTGTAAAGCTTCAGCAGCCGCGACAGGGAGTGCACGGTACGGCCATGTTTGAGATCGCCCACCATGGCGATATGCATGCCGTCGATTTCCACCTGTTTGGACTGCAATTCCTTGCGAATGGTGTACAGATCCAGCAGTGCCTGGGAGGGGTGTTCATTGGGCCCATCGCCGCCATTGATCACCGGCACCCGGCTGGCCTTGGCAAATTCTGCCACGGCGCCCACATGGGGATGACGCATGACAATGACATCGCTGTAGCCACTGATCACCCGGGCGGTGTCATAGAGGGATTCGCCCTTGGATATGGAGGAAGCCTTGACGTCGGTGGTTTCCCGCACATCGCCGCCCAGCAGATTGAAGGCGCAGCCGAAGCTGACCCGGGTACGGGTGCTGGGTTCGAAAAACATATTGCCGAGAATGGCGCCGTCGAGAACCTTGGTCATGCGCTTGCGATGGGCATAGGGTTCCATGCTGTCGGCAACGCTGAAGACGGTTTCAACGTCCTCACGATTGAACTGCTCCACGCTGAGGATGTGAGCACCGCGAAAATCCATAGTTGTTATTGTCCTTGAGGCCGAAATACGGGGCCCGGGCTGCTGCTATCATTGGCCGGGCCAAACTCCGGAAATACTACTACAGATCAGCCCGCCATAGGAATTGGCGGGACCGCCCGAAACGGGGTCAGAACCGGATCCGGCTTGTGTCTTGTGGCATTCGAAGCTGTGCCCGCCATGGGTTAGACTGGGCCCTGATTCTGAGCAGGAGGCACAGCGTGGCAGCATCCATTTACTGGTACGATTTCGAGAGTTTTGGCGTCGATCCACGCCGTGACCGGGCATCCCAGTTCGCCGGTATTCGCACCGACGAGGATCTCAATGAAATCGGCGAGCCCCTGAGCCTGTATTGCCAGCCGGCCGATGATTTCCTGCCCGGGCCCATCGCCTGCCTGATTACCGGCATCACGCCCCAGCATGCCCGGGAGCAGGGCGTGCCGGAGGCTGAATTCATTGGCCGGATTCTGGATGAATTTGCCATCCCCCAGACTTGTGTGGCCGGTTATAACAGTATTCGCTTCGATGACGAAATGACCCGGCAATTGCTCTATCGCAATTTTCACGACCCCTATGAGCGGGAGTGGAAGAACGGTAACTCCCGCTGGGACATCATCGATATGCTCAGGCTCTGTGCCGCGGTTCGCCCCGAGGGTATCAATTGGCCCCGCAAGGAAGACGGCAGCGTGTCCTTCAAGCTGGAAGAGCTGACCGTGGCCAATGATATTGAACATGGTCAGGCCCACGATGCCCTGGCGGACGTGCGGGCCACCATTGCCATGGCCCGCCTGGTGAAACAGGCACAGCCAAAACTGTTTGAGCATATTTATCAGCTGCGCAACAAGCGTCGGGTTCAGGCCGAGATTGATCTGAATACCCGCAAACCCTTTTTACACGTCTCCGGGATGTACCCGGCTGCTCATGGTCGCCTGGCATTGGTGATGCCCCTGTGTATGCATCCCACCAACAGCAATGGCGTGGTGGTTTATGATTTGCGCCAGGACCCTTCCAGCTGGATAGACCTGCCGGCCGATGAAATCAGGCGTCTGATTTTCACTGCCAGTGATGAACTGGAAGAGGGCGAAAGCCGTCTGCCGATCAAGACCATTCATATCAATCGTTGCCCGGTGGTGGTGTCCCTCTCGGTGCTGGAGGAAGACAAGGCGGCAGTCTACGGTATCGACCTGGACGATTGTCGCCGGCACTGGCAGCTACTGGCCCAGCGCAAGGACCTGGTCCCCAGAATCGGCGCTGCCCTGAAAGAAGAGCGGCAGGGTGCTGAGGCTGACCCGGATTTCATGATCTATTCCGGCGGTTTTTTCAGTGACAGCGATAAATCCCTGATGCAGACCGTGCGCGGTACCAGTGCCGAAGATCTGGGTCGGCTCGATCTGCCGTTTCGTGATTCCCGCTTGCAGGAGATGCTGTTTCGTTATCGGGCAAGGAATTATCCCCATACCCTCAATGCCGAGGAGGCGCAGCGCTGGCAGGAATTCCGCGCCTCCCGATTGCTGGCGGAGGATAACCGGGCGCGCTACCGGCAGGAAATGCAGGAGGCGAGAGAGCGGGCCGATTCCATGCAGGAGGCCGTGCTTGATGAACTGGATAGTTATACCGATGCGCTGCTGGCAGAATTGGAATCGAGGTGAACGTCAGGTGAGCGTCAGGCGAGAGCCAGGCGAGAGCTAACTGAACCGCGATTCACAAAAACTACACAAATCTGTCACTGCCAGGTCACAGGGGCACGCTAGAGTACTCCGGACTCTCCAAAACAGATGTCACCCTTTGATATTCAACACCGGCCTTGTGCCGGTGTTTTTTTATCCGGCCTGGCTATCTGGCTGATTGAGAGTTGCTGGGTCTGTTGCAGGTCTGCGAGTCTTGCTGAGGGTGTCTTGATAATGCGCCAGCATGCGCCGGGCCATCACCGTGGAGTCCCAGGCGGCGGCGCTGTCATGGCAGGCCGCCTGCAGTGCATTGTGCTGATCTTCATTGTCAAAAAGCTGCGCCAGTGTCTCGGCAAAGTCCTGTACATCATCTTCGACTATAGCGGCGGCCGCACAATTCAGAAGTATGTCCCGGGTCCCCATGGCGGCGATGGAGACGACGGGCAGTCCCGCGGCCATGGCTTCCAGCAACACCAGACCCTGGGTTTCAGTTTTGGAGGAGAAGACAAAATAATCGGCGCTGTGATAGCAGTCCAGCAGCGCTGAATCCCTATCCAGATAGCCGACAAACACCACATGATCATCAAGGCCCAGTTTTTTCGCCTGCTGGATATAGGTGTTTTTAGCGGGCCCTTCACCGGCAATCAACAGGCTTAGTTCGGGAAAGTCCTGGCGCAGGCGATTAGCCACTTCCAGTAACAAGCCAATATTTTTTTCAAAGGCCACCCGGCTCACGTTCAGCAATACCTTGCGCTCATTGCCAATGCCATATTGCTGCCGAAAGCGCTCACCGTCGCCGGCTTTGAAGCGCTGGCAATGAATGCCGGTGGGAATTACCTCAATGGATTTTCGCACACCGTAGCGTTTGAGCAGCTCGACGATTACCGAAGAGGGCGCAATGATGGAATCAGCCTGCTCGCACTGACTGTGGGAAAAATGCCGGGCAGCCTTCTTCAGCAGTGCCCGCGGCAGGAAGGGGATGTAGTGATAGAGATACTCTTCGAACAGGGTGTGGTAGGTAATCAGCAGCGGCAGCTTCAGTCGCTTCGCCAGCTTGACCCCGGCGTAGTGAGCCACGAAGGGAGTGTGCACATGGATCAGATCGTAGTTTTCCCCGGCCAGGCTGTCGCTCAGCGCCATGATCTTGCCCAGCTTCATCATGCGATCTTCGGGATCGAAGACAACTTTTCTGGAAGGAATCCGCACAATGGATCCATCCTCAGACCAGGCTGCGGGGTAGTCGGGGGCGATGAGGGTGACTTCATGGCCCAACTTTTCGAACTCTGTCCGAAAGGTTTGAATGGAGGTTGAGACACCATTGATGCGCGGGAAGTACACGTCAGAGATCATCAGTATGCGCATGCTGCGTTCCGCTCCTGGGCTGTGGTTGGAATGACAATTGGAATGACAATTGGGATGGCAATTGGAATGGCAGTTAAAATGGCTGTTGCTCGCGCTGTTCAGGCGGCGCGTCGCTGGTCCTGCTCGACCGCCTCGGCACAGGTCTGGGACTGACTGTTCAGGGCCAGGTCGAGCTGCTTCTCCTGGCCAGTCCAATAGACCATCTCCAGTTCACCATTGGGGTGCTCGAACATGGCGCTGCAACTTTCTACCCAGTCGCCATCATTGCAGTAGAGTACGCCGTCGATGTCGCGGATTTCAGCATGGTGAATGTGGCCGCAAACCACACCATCCACACCCCGTTCCCTGGCGAACTGCGCCAGGGCCTCTTCGAAGTTGCCGATGTAGCTTACTGCGTTCTTGACTTTGTGTTTCAGAAAGGCGGCCAGGGACCAGTAGGACATATTGAACAGATTGCGAAAGCGATTGACCACATGGTTGAGGCTGAGCAGTTTTTCATAGGCCCAGCTACCGAGATTGGCCAGCAGGCGACTGTGTTTGACGATGACATCAAACTCATCACCATGCATGATCAGCAGCTTCTTGCCATCAGCGGTGGTGTGCACATAATCCCGGTGAATTTCCAGATTGCCGAATACATGGCCGACACAGTCACGCATCTGCTCGTCGTGATTACCAGGCACATAGATTACCTTGGTGTTGTGCTTGGCTTTGCCGAGAATGGAGCGGATGACATTGGTGTGGGATTGGGGCCAGTAGGGCGATTTGCGAATGCTCCAGAAGTCGATGATGTCGCCGACCAGGAACAGGTAGTCAGTTTCAACAGAGTGGAGGAAGTCCAGTAACTTGTCGGCCTGACATCCCTTGAAGCCGAGGTGGACGTCCGAAATCCAGACACTCCTGACACGTATGGGGCTGGGCTTGGGCATGGGCTCTCACCTTTGAATCATGTTAGGGGATTTGTCGGCGCAGCCTAATGGGAATTTATTACCGCGGCTTGAACTTTCTGTGAAGAATTTGTGACAGGCGACAGGCTCTGCAGGGCCTATTCATCGCTACTAAAAAACGCCATAACAGGCTAAACTAGCGTCCTTTCCCACGGGTCTATAAAAAGAATAAATTGTGCCCGCTAAGTCATTGAAAAAAATCTACTAAGGGATCAGACATTGGATAAGTTCAAGGACATCCGGCCCTATCATGATGAGGAAATCCGGCCGGTTCTGGATAATTTGATCAATGACCCGGACTTCCTCAGCAGTATTGCCCGTTTCTATTACCCGCGCCTGACCGGTCTGTTTCCTGCCTTCATGCGTCGGGCGGCCCATCGAAAACTGCGCGCCCAGGTGGCCAATGTGCACGACGTGGCCTCCATGCAGGATGTCATTGCCGACTACATGGACAAAATGATTCTTGATACCACCACCCGGCTGAGTAATTCCGGTATCGAGAATCTGAGTGATGGGCGCAATTACCTGTTTATCTGTAACCACCGTGACATCACCATGGACCCGGCCTTTGTCAATTACATGCTCTACCATGCCGGTCACAGCACCTTGCAGATTGCCATCGGTGACAATCTTCTGAAACGGCCTTTTGTGACTGACCTTATGCGTCTCAACAAGAGCTTCATCGTGCGTCGTTCCCTCAAGGGCAGGGAGTTGCTGCAGTCACTGAAATTATTGTCTGAATATATTCACTACTGTGTCGGTCACGGCCAGAACGTGTGGATCGCCCAGCGGGAAGGGCGCGCCAAGGACGGCAATGACCGCACCGATCCGGCCCTGCTGAAAATGCTGGCACTGGGGCGCCGCGATCTGGAGCTGGGGCAGTCACTGGGTGAATTGCATATCGTGCCGGTGAGCCTTTCCTATGAGTATGACCCTTGCGATCAGCTCAAGGCGGAAGAGCTGTATCAACTGGAAACCACCGGTAAATTCGAAAAAACAGATCAGAGTGATATTCACTCCATCGTCACCGGCATGATCGGTTTCAAGGGTCAGGTCCATGTAGCCTTTGGTGAAGAGCTGGCCATCGACAGCAATGAGCCAGAAACCATAGCGGCCCAGATCGATGCCCAGATCCTGAACAATTATGTGCTGCGTGATGTCAATTACGTGGCCCTGCAGGAACTGCACAAGCTGGGGGAGTTTGCCGGCGATGAGCACAAGCTGGCCTGTTTCGAGGCCGCCGCCGAGGCAATGGACAGAATCGAGGAATCGACCCGACAGAAATTTCTACAACGACTGGATGCGGCGCCGGCCGAATTGCGACGCCATATGTTGCTCAGCTATGCCAATCCCGTTTTTAACCGGCCCGGATCAGATCCGCAAAGCCGCGCTGCCTGAGCCCTCTAACGCAGGCGGCTGAGGGTTTGCTCAAGCCGTTTGTCGAGCGCTTCCCGCAATTCACTTCTCAGTGGCCCCAGGCACAGGGCCCGGGTTTCAGACTGCAAGGCAAAGCGATTATTGTCTTTCTGGCTGGGGCGGGCCTGGCCAAAGTCTTCCTGTAATTTTTCCAGCTGCAGCTGCATACGGCGGGCCTGGTCTTCGGCCGGGGTTTCCATGTCGGCGCGAATCTCTGCGGCGATACACAGCTCCCGAAACTCTTTTTCCGCCGCTTCGGCGGCCGCCGTAAAAGCCGCAGAATCTTTGCCCAGTAATTGCAAGCGCTGCTCGAAAAGCTGCTGTATTTCTCGCTCTTCCAGCGCGCTTATAGCGGACCCAAGTTCACTGTCAATGCTGCTTGCGATGCCGGCAAAGCTGTCCTTGTCACTGTCAAATAATCGCTGCTCCACGCTATCAAGCGCCGTGCTGATCCTGCTGATTTGCTGGCGCATGGCCTGGGTCTTCTTGTCTGGCAGGCTGCGGAAGCGGGCGTCGATCTGGCGCTTGAGATCATTGAAGCGGTCGATCAGCTTGCTGTGAGCGCGGCGCTGTTGGCCATCCAGTTTGCTATTGAACTGGCGCGCCAGTTCATGGGCTTCGGCGCGGGATTCGCGGAAGGCCTCTTCCGCTTTTTTCAGCAGGGCTTCCATCTCTGTCAACAATTGCTGCAGTTCCTGGCGCTGCTGCTGTTGCTGTTGTTTGCGCTCCTGGCTGGCGGCATCGCGTTTGGCAAAAATTTTGTCACAGGCGGCCCGGAAGTCAGACCAGAGCTTCTTGTCATCCTTGAAGGTGGTGGGGCCAACAGACTGCCATTGCTTCTGCAATTGCTTGGCCTCGTTCATGGCCTGTTTGTTGTCTTCGCTGGAGGCCAGTTCTACGGCGCGGTCGATCAGGGCCTGTTTGCTGGCGGCGTTTTCGCGAATGGATTTCTTGCGGTGTTTGCGAAATTCATTGACCAGGTCATAGTAGCGTTTCTGAATTGACTTGATCTTCGACTGCTCGACGGGCGCATGTTGTTTCCATTGCTTTTCACAGCGATTGAGCAGTTTGTTCAGCTCACCAATATGGATAGCCTCCGGATCCAGCTTCTCCAGTTCCGCTTCCATCTGCGCACAAATCTCCTGCCGCTTTTTGAGATTCTCTGCCATTAACTGCTTGCGCTGTTTGAAATATTCTTTGCAGGGCTCATAGGCCTTGTCAGACAGGGTCTTGAATTCTTTCCACAGGCTTTCATTGTCATTGGATTGACCCAGGGCTTTCCATTCCCGGTGCATCTTGCCAATGCGCTTGTTTGCTTCCTGGGGAGTCAGCTTGCTCTCCAGTAGCGTCTGCATGCGGGTAATCAGTTCACGTTTTTTCTCGGTCGCGGCAAAGATTTTCCAGTCTCGCAGTTCATTGAGTTTGGCCTTGAAGGGATTGCTGGCCTCCTGCAACTTGTTGCGAATCTTGCCGCTGGTGTTGCTGATATTGCCCTGTATCTTGTCCCAGGTAGGAAGGGCTTCATGGGATTGCCCGGCTTCCAGCGCCTGTTGCAGGCTGTCGATCAATTGCCGGGTCTTGTCTGCCAGTTGTTCCTGATGCTGTTGATTCTTGTCCAGCAATTCCTGCAATTGCCCATGCAGGGTCTCTGCCTGTTGTTTCAATTCCTCGGCGCTGTCATCGAGCTGCTGACGAAAACTGTTGAGATTTTTCTGAACTTGCTCAAGGGCATTGTGGCTCTTGAAATTGCTGCCACTGAGTGCTGCCTGCAATTGCTCCAGCGTGACTTCCGGCTCGGGCTCTGTCTTTGATTCCTTTGTTGCCTGTGCCTCTTTTGTGTCTTTGCTCTCAGGCTGCCTGGCGGCCTGCTTGTCTGCGGTCGGGGCCTGCTCTGGCTTCTGCTCGGCTGCAGCCGGCTGCGCGGCTGAGGCATTGTCTGCTTTTGCAGCTGCTTCGCTACCTTTTTCAGTACTTTTTTCAGTGCTTTCGCCAGCGGGCGCTGGTTCGCCTTCAGGGGCCTTTTTGTCAGGCTCAGCGGCGCCGTCGGCAGTAGCCGGTGTGGTTTCACTGGCACCAGAGGGCGGCGAGGATTCCTGCGCTGCGGCGGGCTCGGTGGGGGTACTGCTGTCTGCCTGTTTCAGGGGTGTTTCAACTTCAGGTTCGGCCATGTTTTGCCTGACTGCTTGTAGTGGTTTGCTTGCTTGGGGTGTTGCTGGCGGATGGCTGCACAGTTTACCAGAACTTCAATTGCCAGACCCACTAAAAATGCCGCGCCGATACAGACGAATTTTCCCGCCAACGGGGTATCCCGCTGCTGAAGTGCTACAATTACTGGATGAGCAGTACAGCCAGTCAACCCCCCGAATCCTCCCTGGATGAGTCCGTCAAGGAGCGTATCCAGTCTCTCTACCGGCAATTGCTGGAGGCCAGGAATCTCACCCCCCGTTATGGGCAACGCCTGATGATTGCCGAGATCGCCAAAAGCCTGGGCAACATCGACCCCGAAAGTGAGGAGGCGGGTCCGGTCTGTGTGGTGGAGGCGGGCACCGGAACCGGCAAGACCCTGGCCTATCTGCTGGCGAGCATTCCCCTGGCCCAGGCCAAAGGTCTCAAGGTAGTGGTGGCCACGGCCACTGTTGCCCTGCAGGAACAGGTGATGCAGAAAGACATTCCGGAGCTGCTGCAGGGTTCTGACCTTGAGTTCAATTTCGCCCTGGCCAAAGGGCGGGGCCGTTATCTTTGTCTGTCCAGACTGGACATGCTGCTGCGGGATAATGACAGTCAGCAGGCCATGATGGATCTCTATGGTGAGGAACTGGATGATCCCGATGGCACTGACCGGGAATTGTATACCCGTATGCTCAATGCCCTCAGCGCCGGAGATTGGCAGGGAGATCGCGACGACTGGGTCACACCGCTGCGAGACAGCGAATGGCGACCGGTTACGGTGGACAACAGTCAGTGCAGCGGCGCCAGGTGTAGCCATTTCCGTAACTGCTGTTTTTATCGGGCCCGCGATGCCCTGACCAGGGCCGATTGTATCGTCACCAATCATGATCTGGTGCTGTCGGATCTCGCTCTGGGCGGCGGTGTGATTCTGCCGGAGCCGGAAAACGCCATCTATATTTTTGATGAGGCCCATCATCTGCCTCTGAAGAGCAACAACCATTTTGCCAGTTTCAGCCGCCTCAAGGCTGCCATGACCTGGCTGGAACGTTGCGAGAACATGGCCGAAGGTCTGAACAAGGATGATTTTATTGATGCCAAACAGGCCGCCAGTCTCAAGCAGTTGAGTCAGCAGCTCAGGGAGCAGTTGAACCAGGCCTGGCTGATGCTGGAACAGATTCTCGATGCCAGTGACAGCCAGGACAGCTATGACAACCGGCGTCAGCACACCTTCGAGCTCGGCGTGGTGCCATCGGAGCTGCTGGATCTGGCCGGCAATATCGCCAACTGCTTCTCCCGTTTTGCTGCTCAATGGGAACTGGCACTGGATATCCTCAAGGAAGATCTGGAAGAGCCTGGTACAGACGGGCGCAGTGACAGGGCAGAGCAGTGGTTTCCACTGGTGGGCAGCACCCATGGTCGGGCGCAGGCGAATCTGGAGTTGTGGTTCAACTACTCCCATGCTGACAAGGCCGGTTCGGCGCCCAGCGCCCGCTGGCTGAGCCATTTCGAGACCGACAACTACAGCGATATCACCCTTTCTGCCAGCCCGGTACTGGCGGCGGAGAATCTGCAGCAATCCCTGTGGCAGAACTGTGCCGCGGCAGTGCTCACCTCGGCGACCCTGTCGGCCCTTGGCAACTTCAATATGCTGGCCATGCGCGCGGGACTGCCGGCCAATACCCGTTATCTGAGTATTGCCAGTCCTTTTGATTTTGCCGGCAAGGGGCGGCTGGTGGTGCCGCGCATCAATTGCCTGCCCACCGACAACGCTGCGCACAGCCAGGCGCTGATCAGGGCCATTCCGCAATTACTGGAACAGGACTGTGCCGCCCTGATGCTGTTTGCCAGTCGCAGGCAGATGCAGGAAGTGCTGGAAGGCCTGGACGATGACTGGCGCGAAAAGGTGCTCTGCCAGGACGATTACCAGAAGGCGCAGTTATTGAAATACCATCGCAGTCGCGTGGACAAGGGTGAAGGCAGTCTGATCTTTGGTCTGGCCAGTTTTGCCGAAGGCGTGGACCTGCCGGGCAAATACTGCACCCATGTGCTGATTGCCAAGATCCCCTTCGCCGTGCCCAATGATCCGGTGGAAATGACCCTGTCGGCCTGGATTGAACAGCAGGGGGAGAATCCTTTTTTAACCCTGTCGGTGCCGGACGCCGCCTTCCGTCTGGTGCAGGCCAGTGGTCGACTGCTGCGCAATGAAAATGACAGTGGCCAGATCACCCTGTTTGATGAGCGCATTGTCAGTCGGCAGTACGGCAAGCAGATACTCGATTCCCTGCCGCCCTATAGTCGGGAGATTTTTCAGCTGGAACTGGGCAGCTGAACCACTTTCAGTGGCGCTTGCCTTGCTGGCTCTGCTGATTGAAGTAGCGGGCCGCGAGAGCACCAATGGCGGCGCCGACAAGACTGCAAAGCAGAACCTGCTCCATGATTGCGCCGATGCCGACGCCGATAATCAGGCCGGCGGTAATGCACAGTGCATAGGTTCCTTGCTGGTTATTTTTCTTGTTTTTACGGGACATGACTGCCTCTTTGCTCGCACATGAGTCAAACACAAACGGGCCTGGCCGACGCACTTGCCCGGCCGGGCTGGCTATTGCTGTGCCAGCCCCGGGGTGGCGCTGCCATTCAGCTGACGGGCTGAATAGATAACGGTGCTCAGGCGTGAATAACGTTCCGGGCTGATGGCGGTACTGCCAATGCCGTCCACCACATCCAGTCCTTCCACCACCCGGCCGATGACAGTGTATTTGCCATTCAGGGAAGGGCTGTCCGCCAGGGCGATAAAAAACTCCGGGCCATTGCTGGCCGGGCCCTGATTGGCCAGGGCCACAATGCCACGGGTGATGGGGCGACTGCGCAGCCCGCTGCGATAACGGTAGCCCTGTAATTCATACAAGCGCTTGATGCTGAGATTCTGCAGTCGCTCGAAGACCTGGTTTTGCTGACGACGCAGCGCTGCCTCATCGCTGATGTCCATGGACTCATACAGCGGTGTCAGCACCTGCTGCTCGAATTCCTGCCGGTTGTTGATATCGAGAATGGGGTTGAGATCGCCGTTATCCAGCATCACCGCCTGTTGATGCAGTCCGAGGCTGTCGGCATTGATTTCATTGGCCAGCAGGCTGCCGGGGTCACCCAGAGGGTGATTCACCGCCGCACCGGCCTGAACAACAAAGCCGGGGATGACCCGATGAAAGCGCATGCCATCGTAATAATTGGGTGAAAAACTGAAGCCGTTATCCGGGTCTTCAATTTCAATCTCGCCGCGAATCAATGCCAGCACATTGGCGACGTTCTCTGGCGCCTCGGCGGGCAGCAATTCAATATAGATATCGCCCCGGGCGGTATCAAACAGCACCAGGGGGTTGGTGGGGTCTTCCATGGCGGCAGAGGCGCTATCGACATCTGCCAGCAGCTGCGGGTTGTGCAGGCCGAGACTGAGGACAGCGCACAGACAAAATACTTTATTGAAGGAGTTCATGATCTTCCGGCAGGTTTTTGGCGATCCAGATGGCGAGCTTGTGGCGCATGTTTTGCAAATTCTCATCATGGCTGGCCAGGGGCTGGATCACCTTGTCCTTGACCAGCAGCAGATAAATGGCCCGTACCCGCATGTCCACATGATCGCTGGCCTCGAACTGACCGGCACCGCGGGCTTCGAAATAGCGTGAGCCGACACGAATCGCTTCTTTTAACAGTCCCGCTTCGTTCTTGAGTTTTTTCATGACTGTCCAGCCGATTCTGAATTTGCTGTGTGTGCTGCTGTAGCCCAGGTTCTTGCTCAGCCTGAGGCAGGAATTGTAGGGCTAATGCCATCAGCCGTGCAAACCGGCTTGCCACCGGCGCGCCTCAATCGGCAGCTTCAGCCTGCAGGCGGCGCAGATCATCGGGAGTATCGATGTCATGGAGGATGGCGGCATCCTCGACACTGATGCTGTGCAGGGCTTCGGGGTAGTGCTGCATGATGGCCCTGCCACCCTTGTCGCCACTGAGGCTGCCCAGTTCGGCAAAAAACTTCTGGCCAAAGCCTACCGGATTGCCCTGACGCCCCTGGTATTCCGGCACCGTGATTCGATCACTCTGCTGGGCCCGGGCCAGTTGGGCATAGGTTTGTGAGGTGATGAAGGGCATGTCTGCCAGACATACCAGACAGGCATCCCAGTCACTGACCAGGGAAATCCCGTAGGCCAGGGTGGCCCCCATGCCTTTTTCCGCCTGATCGAAAATTTCCAGGCTGTCGCAGACCTGAATAAGGGGCTCGGCCAACTCGGGCCGGGTAACCACGACCACCTCGTTAATGGCCTGCTGCAAACGCTGCAGGGTTTGTTCAAATACCGTTTTGCCATTGTCCAGGCTGGCGCAGAGTTTGACACTGCCGAAGCGGTGGCTGAAACCCGCAGCCAGCACCAGAGCGCCGACCTTGCCGCTCATGGGCGCACTCCTGCAAAGAAAAGA
>JALEHB010000126.1 GCA_022763285.1 Pseudomonadales bacterium
TACCGCCTGGGTGCGGTCACGCACATCCAGCTTGTCCAGAATGGATGACACCTGGTTTTTAACGGTACCCTCGGACTTGTGCACTGCCCGTGAAATTTCCCGGTTGCTGTAGCCGCCGGCCATCAGCCTGAGCACTTCCAACTCTTTGTCCGACAGCGATTCAGCCAGGGGTTGTTCATCCCTGACCTGTTTCAAACCACTCAGGCCCTTGAGAATACGTTCGGTAATGGCCGGTTGCACCAGATTCTCTCCGCCATGCACCGTTTCAATTGCATGGACCAGACTCTCAAGCGACACATCCTTGAGCAAAAATCCCCTGGCACCTGCCTGCACCGCATTCAGTAGCAGTTCGTGATCATCAAATGTGGTCAGGATAATACAGGCAGTGGTATGACCTGCTTCCTGCAGGGCCTGTAAGGCCTCGATGCCATTCATTTTTGGCATCTGGTAGTCCAGCAGGATGACATCCGGCTGGTAACGCTCCACACCGGCAACGACCTCAGAGCCATCATCCACCTGGGCAACCACTTCGATGCTGTCACTCAGCTCCAGCAAATTGCAGATACCCTGACGTACGAGATTCTGGTCTTCTGCCAGCATTACACGAATAGTCACAGCCTTACTCCAGTGGCAATTCCGCACGCAATTGGAAACCCCTGCCGCTATGGGCCCAGACCAGGGCCCCACCAGCTGCCTGCAATCGTTCCTGCATGCCTTTCAGTCCATTGCCCGGCTCGATCTCTGCCGCTTTGGCCCTGCCGTCATCTTCCACAATCAACAAACTATGCCCTGCCTCTTCGCCGAGACTAATGCGGCAGTGTTGGGCATCACTGTGCCGCAAGACATTGGTCAGCCCTTCCTGGGCACAGCGCAGCAATGTTTCAGCCTTGTCCACGTCATTGATCTGAGGCGCCTGATTACAATCCAGATCGATTGTCAGATTGGGAATACCCTGCACCAGTTTGTGCAGGGATTGTTGCAGGTCAATCCTGTCATCCGCTCGCAGATCGCCGACCGTGGAGCGCAGATCACCCAGCAACAGTTTGGCCAGCGCCAGGGACTGTTCCACCTTGTCCAGCGCATCTCCTTCCAGGGTGTGCTTGGCCACTTCCAGATTAAGGATAAGCGCGGTCATGTGATGACCAAGAATATCGTGCAGATCCCGGGCGATACGCAGACGCTCACTCTGGGCCGAGGTTTGCGATAGCAGTTCCCGCGTGGCCAGCAGTTCCCGGTTCAAGGTGGCAGTCTTCTCCCGGTGCAGACGTTCGTTAATGGCCTGATACATGGCCCCCAGGGCAAATACCTGAAACAAGGCAAACGACAGGGCGCTGATCAGAACATTCCAGAAGTTATCGAGACCTGAGTGGTAGATCATGCTCAGAAAGAGCAGTGTGATGTTGAGAACCAGCAGCAAACTGGCCCGCCCGGGACCAAAGAGATTGGCCGCCTGCACAATCCAGACAATCCCCAGTATGCCAATAAAAGAATTGTAGACCAGAAAAAACAGACCGGTAATGGCAGCGGCCTGTAGCCATAACAGCCACAGTAATCCCAGGCGCTGACTGGCCGGCGTCAACAGGAAAGCGCAGAAACACAACAGCACCAACAGGCACAATCCCAGCACGGCCGGGAACTGGGGCTCAGCGGCGCTCAGATATACCGTCAATCCGCAAACCAGCAAATTCACTGCCATACCACTCAGATCCAGAGCGGTAATGTCTCGCAGTCTGTCACTCAGGCGCAAATCCGACATATTCAGGATCCATTGCTAATTCAGGCCGAGATTATGACATTGCCGGGCAAGACCCACTATAGGCCAAAAGTCATGGTCAGATTCATGACTTTCAGCACTGGGTCACAAGGGGCTCCTGGTTCAGGATAACAGCCAGACTTAAAGGGGGCGTCGCCTCCTGCTCACCCAAAGGAGCTCTGCAATGCACTTGATCCATCAATCAGCACTCTACCTGCACATCGCTGTCGGTTTCTTTGCCTTGATGTTGTTCTGGATTCCCATGGTTGCCCGCAAAGGCAGTTTCAACCACAAGCGCTTCGGCCGCTATTTCGTAACTGCCATGTATACCATTGCCGCATCCGGTCTGCTCATGTCGGGACTCGACCTGGCAATCCCTCTGGAAATACACGGTCGCGGCCTGGAACTTAATGACCCGGAACGGCAAAGCGTAGTCAGCCAGGTTCGAGAATCTGCCCTGTTCCTGTTTTCCCTGAGTGTTCTGGTGCTGACCACTACCCGGCAGGGTTCCCTGGTCATTCTTCACAAAGAGAATCGGCAACCCCTGAGGACAGCACCACACAGCGCACTCTGTGCCAGCTTGTTCCTGGTGGGTCTGTTATTGCTTTGGCAAGCCAGAGTCAGCGGCAGCACGCTGTTTCTGATTTTCGGGCTGCTTGAAGTTTTCATTGCCACCGGCAATTTGCGCTACAACTTCAAAAAGACCCTGCAGCCAAAGGAGTGGTGGATAGAACATCTGGGTGCGCTGATCGGATCCGGGATCGGTGCCTACACCGCCTTCTTTGTCTTCGGCGGCAGCCGACTGTTTAACAGCCTCTTCGGAGATGCTTTCAGCGATCTCAGCATTATCCTGTGGATTGCACCTGGGGTTATTGGCAGTATTGCTATCGCCTTGTTTTCCCGGCACTACCGCAAATTGTTCGATCCGGACCGGGCACTGAAAAAAGCCGAGAGACGCGCGGCACTGTTTCGTTAGACAGAAAAGCCACAAATTTTGTGAGGACTTGATTTACGGACACCATGCCATTAGATTGCGCGCCTTTGCAACGCATTCAACAATGGATGAGAGAGTGCCGGACAAACTACAAATCAGACTAGTGGAACAGGCCGATTACCTGCAGGTGATTCACAGCGGCCCGATCAACGATTTCGAGTTGGCACTTCAGCACTTTCGCAGTTCACTGGATTTTGCCAGCTCAACTGGCCAGGGCAACCTGCTGGCGGACTTGCGTGACACCGACAAGTTGCCTCTGAGTGCGGTGGATCGAATCGTCTATTTTGAGAACGCGGTGACGATTTACAAACAGTGGCTGCTAACTGGCGGCTTTCCGATCAGACTGGCAATCCTGCAGAGCCCGGAAATGTTCAGTGACTATACGCCGGGGGTCAGAACAGCCACAAGCGGTGGCCTTAAATGCCGCAGCTTCGCCAGCGAAAGCGATGCATTGCGCTGGTTGCGACAACACTGAATCTGGCAACTGGCCTTTATCACGGGCTCCGACCTATTTCGCAAACAATTGCGCCTGTATATCCCTGAAGGCTTTGAATTCCAGTGCATTGCCAGAGGGATCCTGAAAAAACATTGTTGCCTGTTCACCCGGCTCACCCTTGAAGCGGATATAGGGTTCGATGATAAATTCGTCCACAAAGCCACGCGCCCTTTCCGCCAACGCTTCCCAGTCAGCAAGACTCAATACCACGCCAAAATGCGGCACCGGCACGCCGTGACCATCGACGCCGTTATTGATCGCCGCAATATTGCCGTTCTTACCCAGGGCCGGATTGAGGTGAGTAACCAGTTGATGCCCGAACAGATCAAAATCGATCCACTCGCTGGCGCTACGACCTTCCGGCAAGCCCATCTTGCCGCCGTAGAACGCCCTTGCCTCATCAATATCACGCACCTGAATAGCCAGATGAAAAGGTGTCAGTCCCATCGTTCACTCCCTGTCTGCACTGTGGAATTGCCATGATACAGGGCAATGGATCAATTCTCATGTCGGTAAAAGCTCCGACACTGCTAACCGGCCCGGGAATGCAGTGAGGAGCCAAGACTGGCGGAAATTACAGATCCGGGTAGTTACGCAGTACTCGCCGGAAGGCCTGCAAGAACTCCGGCCGGGCCTGCTCCTCGTGCATGTATTCGCCCGGGCTAACCTGATGAATACGGCTGATGGAACCCGCCCAGACCAGATTATTGGTGGCCGTCTCACGCATCAGTATTTCCACTTCAGCGATATAGCTCAGCTCTGCATTCATGGATTCCATGCGTACGAAAGGATCAATTTCTTCCTGCTCGGGACGCAGATTGATGTGATTGTATTTCAATTCCACACGCAAATCGTTGACCCGGTCATTACGGGACAGGCCCTTCTCCTGAAACGCGGCATCAAACTCTGCCACCAGATAGTCGCGCAGGAAAATTGGCATATCGGTAACCGTCACCCCATAATCATCGTAGTCGTCGTAATCCCCCGGACAACAAAGGTCCAGTGACGTACCTATCTGGCCGCCGGTCTGGACGCATCCGGCCAGCAGCAATAGTCCGGCCGCCAAAAACATTCGCTTGAGTTGCAACATTTCACACTCCTTGCTTAATCAGCTTCCATCATTCGACAGCAAAGCACGGCAGGATAAACCACCGGCTCAAGTGAGCGACGACTCTTCGCCGAGCTGCGAATCCTGGCTCGAGCTCTGCAGCCATTTATCCATCAGCAGGCAGGCAACCAGATCACCGGTGACATTGATCGCTGTGCGACTCATATCGAGAATACGGTCAACTCCCATGATCAAGGCGATACCCGCAGCGGGAATTCCCACAGTTTCCAGCACCATCGCCAGAATCACAATACCAACACCCGGAGTTGCCGGAGAACCAATGGACGCCCCCACAGCCATGGCCACCACCAGCGCCAGCGCCCCCATACTCAATTCCACCCCATAGACCTGGGCAATAAACACTGTTGCTACTGCCTGGTACAGGGCAGTGCCATTCATATTGATGGTGGCACCGAGGGGTATGACAAACTGTGAGATGGAAGAGCGCACCTTGAATTGCTGCTCAGCCGTTTCAATCGACAGGGGCATAACCGCCGCTGAAGATGACGTCGAGAAAGCCAACAACATCAGGTTTGATGCGGAGCGCAGAAAAACCAGGGGGCCCAGCCCCGTGAACAGCCACAACAAGAGCAAATAGACTGCCAGCATCAGGGCCAGTCCCAGCAACACTGTCAGCACATAGATCGCCATACCCAGCAGGGCACCAAGACCAATTTGCGTACTGAGCTGCGCCATCAATCCGAACACCGCGACAGGTGCCAGTTTCATTGCCCAGCGCACCACTGTCATACAGATTTCCTGTAAGGATCCAAGCAACTCCAGCATGGGCCGTGCCTGATCCGGAACCATGGAAACCAGGGCAATCCCGAAAATGATCGAGAAGATAACAATTTGCAGCATCTCCCCTTCCACCATGGCGTCCAGAGGATTCCCGGGTAATAGCCCGACAACGGTATCTGGCAGCTGCTGCAATCCTGGTGTTGCGGGAACCTCAGTCGGACTGCTGGCAGACAACTGACTGCCCGCCAGAGAAGTCAGTGATTCACCGGGATCGATGAGATTACCCACGAACAAACCAATGCTGGCGGCAACTGCAGTCGTAAGGATGAAGAACAAGGTGACCCGCAGCCCCATCTTTTTAAGCTGCTCGAGGTTTTCGCTGGCTGCCAGACCACGAATAATCGAAGCAATAACCAGCGGAATCACGATCATCTGGATGCTGGCCAGAAACAACCTGCCCGGCAACGCCAGCCAGCTACCTATTGTGACACCGGTTGCGGGTTCAACCAGGCCTGCAGAGGGCCCCAGCAGGCTGCCAAACAGCAGACCCAGAGCCATGGCAATAAGCACCTTGAGCCACAGGCGCCCTTCCACCATACCGGCGAGTTGCCCGCTGAGCCGTGCCAGGGAGCGGGGTTGCAGATGCTCAAGTGTTCGTAGCGGGTTGAGCTCCATCGGAGTTAATTCCTTTGAACTGTCGGTGGACACAGTAGAGATTAGCAAAGCCACCACCCACTAGTTTGATCCTACTCAATACATCAGCACAAGAGGCAACAGCAAGATTCACAGAGCAGCGATGAAACGGCAGAATACAGACTGGCCAAATTCCCTCTGTCAGTGAGCGCCCTTTCAATGCAGGAAGAGAAAACCCAAACCGCCGGGCTTGAACGATCCCTCGGGCTGGTCACTGTTACCTTTTACGGTCTGGGGACGATCGTGGGTGCCGGCATCTATGTGCTGCTCGGCAGTGTTGCCGGACTGGCCGGCCCGTGGATGCCCTATGCCTTTTTGCTCGCAGGTCTGATTGCGGCCTCCACCGCCCTGAGCTATGCCGAATTGTCCGCCAGGCTTCCCCAATGCGCTGGCGCCTCTGTCTATATTCAGGCTGCCTGGCAGCAAAAATCCCTGTCCATCGCGGTGGGCTGGATGCTGGTGCTAACCGGGATCGTCTCTGCTGCCGCCATTGCCAACGGCTTCGTGGGTTATCTCAATGAATTCATTGATGCCAACCCGGTAGTGGCCATCACTGGCCTGGTGTGTGGTCTTGGCCTGATTGCGGCGCTGAATATGAAGGCGTCGGCCAGGCTGGTATTGCTGGTCACCTTGCTGGAAGTGGGCGGATTGCTGCTGGTCATCGGCTATGCCTGGCAATCAGAACCTGCAACGCCTGGCCAGTCAGCGGTAGCGCCCGACCCTGATGGTAGCTTGCTGGGTGTACTGCTGGGCAGCTTCGTGGCTTTTTACGCTTATATCGGTTTCGAAGACATGGTCAATACGGTGGAGGAAGTTAAAAACCCGCGGCGTAATATGCCGCTTGCCATTATCATGGCTGTACTGGTTTCGACCCTGCTGTATTTCCTGGTGGCATGGTCAGCGCTGCGGGTGCTACCGGTTCAGGCGCTGGCCAACAGTGATGCTCCGCTGGCAGTGATTATGGAAACCGGTGGCGGCAACCGACAATTAATCTCCCTGATCAGTCTTGTCGCCGTCGTCAACGGTGCGCTGGTGCAGATCATCATGGCTTCGCGGGTTCTCTACGGCATGTCAGGCAGAGCCATGGCACCCGAACTGCTGGGCAGGATAAACCCTGCCACTCACACTCCGGTAGTAGCCACTGTGCTCATCGTCGGGCTGATTCTGGTTTTTTCTCTGACCATGCCTATTACCCAACTGGCACAATTGACCAGCTTTATCATGCTGGTGATCTTTTTCCTGGTAAACCTGGCACTGATTCGACTCAAGCGTAATCATTCCACAGCCTATGATGGCATCTGTTTCCCGGTTTTTGTTCCTGTTTGTGGCGCCTTTCTGTCGCTGGCTATGCTGCTGTTTCAGTCCGCCTCGAGCCTCGGATTCTATTGAGACTGCCAGCGCCCGGGACAACTCTGTTCAATCACCACCTGCCCGATATTCGCGGGCTTCAGGGCTCAAGCGAATCATGCAAGCCAATTCTCCCAGTGGTAACAGGCCGCGGTCGTTGGCTTCGGCATTGAGCATTACGCTGCAATTTCTGTCACCTTTCCTGACTTGCAGCGAATCAGTAGCCCGGTCCAGCTCAGCCTGAAAATAGCCATCGGCATCACTGGTAGCAAGGCCGATGACATTTTCCAGCAGCGCATTGGCAATCGGATTGCCTGCGGCGTCCAGAAGACGGCCGTAAGCGATGACTACTTCTCTGGCCTGCCAGGAAACATCAATAACATTACCGGGGTACACCGTTTTGCGATAACTGCGCGCTTCCAGGTCGATCAGGGAATTGCTGACTGTCTCAAGGGATATGTCATAGGTCTCGAAGGGTGCAACCGGCACCAGCAAGGTCTGACCGGCATTTACTTCGCCGCGGGGCGAACCATTGACCAGCACTTTGAATCGATGCGAATCGGACACCCCATCGACCTTGACCAGCAATGCACTTTCGCTGCTGCGATCACCACCCACCGCTGAACTGCTTCCGGTAGTAGCGAAACGGCTCTTAAGGCGACCGAACAACTCCGGAGAACTGTTATCAAAATTGTAACCCGCAGTAATGTCCGCACTGCCGAAGCGACCGCCTGACTCAAGGCTGGCCTGAACCGAGCTACGGCTGTTGTGATCGGCGCGTAATGAGAAGCGCTGGTCTTTGCTTCTATGCCAGTTCGATTCTACTGTGCCACGAAAATCCGTATCGCTACCATTGGTATCACTGTTCTCATAGCGCAAGCTCGGTGATATGGCGTGTGAACTCGCGCCACGGTAGAAGCGGTAGTCGAGGCTCAGTGCCGCAAACAGATCATCGTTGTTATGGGAAACCTCAAAACTGGCACTCATGTTGCCACTGCCAAGATCAAATGCAGATGAACGCCAGCGCATGCCATAGTTTTTGCCATTGAAATCATCAGCGCGGGAA
>JALEHB010000127.1 GCA_022763285.1 Pseudomonadales bacterium
CATGCGCAGACTGAAATAGCCATTGCCACTGCCCACATCCAGTACGGTTTTGCCGCCCAGGGGTTTGATGTGGTGCTTGAGACGGTCCCATTTCAGTTGCGATTGCCATTCGCTGTCGATGTGAATGCCGTACAGGTTGAAGGGTCCTTTGCGCCAGGGAATCAATTGCCGCAATTGTTGCTCGAGCAGGCCGCGGGTTTGCGGGTCGCAATCCGTCTCCCGGCCGATACGGATTACCTCCCCCAGTTCGACCCGATCGGTGGGGATGACGGGCAAGTCACTGATCAGGCGCCGCCAACGGGGGAAATCTCCATGCCTTAGCGTGGTCAGAAAGTCCTCCTGCAAATAGGGTTGCAAGGCAGCAAGGGGGCCGCTGCCAATGTGTTCGCTTAAGGCCGAATAATCCATGGCTGAATCCGTAGTGAATGCTCTAGGGGCTTGCTTGCTGTTTGAAGGCTACCAGGGAGGCGAAATTGAAGCACTGGAACCAGACATCCACGGAACTGAAGCCGGCGGCAGCCAGGCGCTGGCGGTGGCTGTCCAGGGGTTCGGGAATCAGCACATTTTCCAGGGCATTGCGCTTGCGGCTGATTTCCAGTCTGGAATAGCCCATGCTTTGTTTGAAACCGTGGTAGAGCTCGATAAACAGCTCATTGAGTTTGGCGTCAGGAAACAGGATTTTTTCCGAGATCAGCAAAATTCCCCCGTCGCGCATGCCGTCGTAGATGCGTTGAATCAGAGACTGACGCTGGGCCGGATCCAGAAACTGCAGGGTGAAATTCAGCACCACCACTGAAGCATTCTCGATCTCGCTCTGGTTGATGTCTTCCAGGCGCGTCTCAATGCGGTCATGGGGAAACTGGCCTGCGGCCAGACGTTCATTGAGCTTTTCTATCATGGCCGGGGAATTGTCGATGGCGATTAGATCATAATCGGACCGTGATACTGATTCGCAGATGGCGAAACTGGCCCCGCCGAGACTGCAGCCCAGATCATAGACCCTGGAGTCCGCCTGCAGATAGCGATCTGCCAACACACCGATCATGGCGACGATGGTGCTATAACCCGGCACCGAGCGGTTTATCATATCCTCGAAGACGCGGGTGACATTTTCATCGAAGACAAAATCCCCCGGCAGCTTGTCCAGTCGAAACAGGCGATCGACGTCTTTTTCCTTGTCTGACATGGCTGGTCTGGTCCTGCTTGCTCTTGAGAAGTGAGCAAAATTCACTTAAAAAAATTTATTCAGTCTGACGCCGCAAGTTAATCGCTGTGGCAACGATAAATAATCGAGAAGCTGGTTGTGTCAGCCAGGTGATTCACTTATTTTACGCGAAAGTCCCGGGGCATGACCTCACTAGTCCGATCTGATCATGAGGCATTCTAACACCAGCGCTGCAGCGCTTCTGGTTGAGAATCTGTCCTTGTTTGCCAGCCTGGCCGAGTCCGGGCCACAAGCGCCTGGCGTGCTGGATCTGGCCTGCGGAAATGGTCGTAATGGTTTGCTGCTGGCGAGCCAGGGTTGGCGGGTCTGTTTTGCTGACCGGGATCAGGAAAAGCTGACCGGAATAGCCAGCCAGGCCGTATTTGCCGAATCGGGCAGTGAGCTCTGGCAGGTGGATCTGGAGGTGCCCGGTACAGAGCCCCTGGCAGATCGGCAGTTTGATGCGATTGTCGTATTCAATTATTTGCACCGGCCCCTCATGCCGGCGCTGCGAGCTGCGCTGCGACCGGGTGGGCTGCTGATGTATGAAACCTTTACCGAGGCGCAACGGGAATTCGGCCGGCCACGCAATCCGGATTTTCTGCTGAAGGCCGGTGAATTACGGTCGTACTTTCAGGATTGGCAAATTAAGCATAGCGAAGAGACGGTACTCAGTTCCCCGGCGCGAGCCGTAGCCAGACTGATTGTCAGGAGACCCGAAGCAGAATGAGCGACGCAAAAATTCTACCCCTGAATTTCGGTGCCGGCCGGCAGCAGAGTGCCAGGCAGTTTGACTGCGTTGTTACCCGCAGCAAACGCAAGACCCTGTCTTTGCATGTGACTCACAAGCGGGTTGAAGTCCGCTCTCCCCTGCGCGCCAGTCAGAAGCTGATTCAGGAGTTCGTGCAGGATAATCGCGACTGGATAGAAAAGCGCCTGGTGGATGAAGCCCAGCGCTATCGGGAAAGTTTGCGTATTGAACGGGGCGCGAAGATTTTTTACCGGGCCCGGGAACGTGGTATTGAATTCAAGGAAGGGCGCAAGGAACGAATTCTGATCAATGGCGACCGTTTTATCATCCAGGGCCACAAACTCACCACCGCCCGTGCCCGGGTGCAGGTGGAAGACTTCCTGATCGACAAGGCCAGCGACTATATTCTGCCACGGGCGCGAGGTCTGGCGCGCTATCTGGGTGTGGAGCACAAGATCAGCGAGATTCGCCTGCGCAAGACCAAATCCAAATGGGGGCACTGTACTTCCCGTGGGGTGCTGCAGTACAACTGGCTGATCATGCTGGCGCCCTACAGTATTATCGACTACATGATTGCTCACGAAGTCTGCCATCTGGTGCACATGGACCACTCCCGCCGCTTCTGGAATCTGGTGGAGTCGGTGTGTCCGGAGTATGAGCGCTATATTGATTGGCTGCAGGCCCACGAACACCGATTCTGGTTCTGATTTGTCGCCAGGGGTTGCTTGGCAATTCCTACTGCGGCAGCCCCAGGGCACGCACTTCGCGGCGTTCGCTCTGTCGGAATGCTCGATGTCCGGATACGCCAGGGGAAAATAGCTAATTCCTACTGCGGCTGCCCCAGAGCACGCACTTCGCGGCGTTCACTCCGTCGGAATGCTCGATGTACGGGCAGTACACCTGCGCGTTCCTCGGTCGCGAACGCCACGAATTACGCACTCTGGAACACCCTCGCTACGGAATTAGCTATTTACCCCTGGCTCGGATTTTTTTAGTGATATCTCAAGCCTTTTTCTATTTGCGGGGTAAGGTCGCGAAACGCCGAATCACTCATTCTGGAACACCCTCGCTACGCACGGCCCCACTCACCCCTGGCTCCCGGATCTTTTCAACGGTGGGTTGCTGCGAACCCGGGTAGATTGAGCATGCATTCTCGATACCTTCGCCGAGGTACTCGGCAAAAGCTTTCAATGGGCTTTTGAGTGAAGGTTCAACTTGGGGTTTTTTGGTAGAGGAGATCCCAGACGCCGTGGCCGAGGCGTTGGCCGCGGCGTTGGAATTTGGTTTCGGGGCGGTCGGGTTCGAGCCAGTATTGGCCGGGGCCATTGGCGTTTGAGAGGCTGGGTTCGGCTTCCAGGACTTCCAGCATGTGCTCGGCATAGGCCTGCCAGTCGGTGGCCAGGTGGAGTTTGCCACCGGGTTTGAGGCGGTCGCTGAGCAGCTTGCTGAACTGGGGTTGGATGATGCGGCGTTTGTGGTGCTTTTTCTTGTGCCAGGGGTCGGGGAAGAAAACCAGAAAGCGGTCCACACTGGCATTGTCCAGACCCTGTTCGATCACTTCTTTGGCATCGTCACAAATGACCTTGAGATTGCTCAGACCCTGTTCGGCAATGCCGTTAATCAGTTTGCCGACGCCGGGTTTGTGCACTTCGATACCCAGAAAGTTTTGCTGTGGATTGGCGGCCGCCATGGCCAGCAGGGAATCTCCCATGCCAAATCCGATCTCTACAGTCAGTGGCGCAATGGTGGGGAAAAGTGAGCTCAACGGTAGTGACTGGCCCGTAAAATCCACCACAAATTTGTCCCAATGCTCCTCAATAGCCTTGCGCTGGGAGTCGGTCATGCGCCCACCGCGAATCACGAAGGAGCGGATCGGGCGGTGCTTTGGCTCGGAGTCGCTGTTCAATGGCTTGCCAGTTCAGATTTCAGTCGGACTTCACCGTCGAACTTAAAAGAAAGTGCCATCGATGGGCGAGGAAGCGCTGGCATAGAGGCGCCTTGGCATGCGCCCGGCCAGCCAGGCTTCACGGCCGGATTGCACAGCCTTGCACATGGCGCTGGCCATCAGCACCGGGTCCTGGGCCTCGGCAATGGCTGTGTTCATCAGTACCCCATCGCAGCCCAGCTCCATGGCGATACTGGCATCGGAGGCCGTGCCGACGCCGGCATCGACAATAATGGGGACTTTTGCATTCTCCAGAATCATGCGGATGTTATAGGGGTTGCGAATGCCCAGACCGGAACCGATAGGCGCACCCAGGGGCATCACGGCAACACAGCCAATCTCTTCCAGACGTTTGGCAACCAGCGGATCATCACTGGTATAGACCATGACATCAAAGCCGTCTGCCACCAGAGTCTCGGCCGCCTTGAGCGTTTCGGTGACATCGGGATAGAGGGTTTTCTCATCGCCAAGCACTTCCAGCTTGACCAGCTTGTGGCCGTCCAGCAATTCCCTGGCCATGCGACAGGTTCGCACCGCATCTTCGGCGTTGTAACAGCCGGCGGTATTGGGCAGGATGGTGTAGGTCTCGGGGGAGATGACATCCAGCAGACTGGCTTCGTTTTTGTCCTGGCCGAGGTTTACGCGGCGAATCGCCACGGTAATGATCTGGGCTTCACTGGCTTGCAATGCCGCCAGATTCTCGGCGAAATCCTTGTATTTGCCGCTGCCGATAATCAGACGAGACTGGTAGGTCTTGCCGGCGATCACCAGCGGCTGATCTGTTTTACTGCTCATGCTTGTTCCTTGAATCTGTGTTTGTGTCAGCCGCCACCGATGGCCTGCACTATTTCGATTTTATCGCCGTCGCCAAGCTGGCGGGTGCTGAATTCACTGCGGGGTACGATCTCGCCATTGTGTTCGACAGCAATACGCCCCTTGCCCAGATCCAGAGTCTGCAGCAATGCCTGCACTGTCATGTCGCCCGCCAGGGGTCGGGCTTCGCCGTTTACTGTGATTTGCATGTCGTTGAATTGATTCTCTCAGCCGCCACTGCTGGCAGCGAACCAGATCAGGCAGCCCCAGCCCGCCAGAAAGCCCAGGCCGCCCAGCGGAGTAATGGCACCCAGCCAGCTTATGCCACTGATGGCCAGCACATAGAGGCTGCCGGAAAACAGCATGATCCCCGCCAGGAACAGCCAGGCAGCTGCAGACAAAAGCCGCGATTCTGGCGCCTGCATGGTCAGCAGCGCCAGGCCCAACAGGGCAAGGGTATGAAACATGTGATACTGCACAGCGGTTTCAAAGGTGGCCAGATAACCGGTTTCCTGCAGACGAGCCTGCAGACCATGGGCACCGAAGGCGCCGATGGCGACCACCAGGAAACCGTTGATTGCGGCGATGACTAGAATGACTGCTGACATGGCAGAGGCATTGTCCTGAGCTTGGGGCTGCTATTCAAGTCAAAGCTCGCATTGAATTCAGCCCGCTAACAAGCGGAAATGAAAAAGCCGCGAACCAGGTCGCGGCTTTGTGTTTGATCGGGCTTGCATCTCAGCCGGTTCAGGCTTCCATGCTGGCTTTGATCTTGTTCATGGCATTCTTTTCAAGCTGGCGAATGCGCTCGGCAGACACGCCATACTTGTCAGCCAGTTCATGCAAGGTCGCCTTGTCATCGCTGAGCCAGCGGCTCTTGAGGATGTCCTTGCTGCGGTCATCCAGTTCCGACATGGCCAGATGCAGGCTGTTGTTGGTGACTTCTTCCCACTCCGCCTCTTCAAGCTGCTCGGCCAGATTGGAGCCCTGATCTTCCAGATAATAGGCCGGAGCCTTGTAGGCGGCGTCCTCGTCGCCTTCCGGTTCCGCATCAAAGGCCATGTCATAGGCACTCATGCGGCCTTCCATCTGTCTGACCACCTTGGCATCGACACCCAGGTCATTCGCCAGGTCCTGGGCCTCTTCGTTGTTCAGCCAGCCAAGGCGTTTTTTGGAGCTGCGCAGATTGAAGAACAGTTTGCGCTGGGCCTTGGTGGTGGCAATCTTGACGATGCGCCAGTTACGCAGAATGTACTCATGCATTTCTGCCTTGATCCAGTGCACGGCAAATGACACCAGGCGCACACCCACTTCCGGGTTGAAGCGCTTGACGGCTTTCATCAGGCCCACATTGCCTTCCTGAATCAGGTCAGCCTGGGGCAGTCCGTAGCCCGAGTAAGTCTTGGCCAGATGCACAACAAAACGCAGATGTGCCATCACCAGTTGGCGGGCGGCATCGACGTTGTCGTCATAGTAATACTGCTTGGCAAGCTCAAGCTCCTGCTCCGGGCTCAGTACAGCGATGCTGTTGACCGAGGCAATATAGGCAGTCAGGTCGCGACCCGGCGTTGAGGGGTCGAACACCTGTAAACTTTTACCCGTTTCTAAACCAGTATTCATTGTGCTCATTGACGTGTTTGGTTCCTCACTGATTGATCAATCTTGTTAAAAGCAATCTTGTCAAAAAGATCTTCACATTCAGCAGTGTGTTTGGCTCGATGCTGATTGGGGTCATCGAGCCGATCAAGTATACACATTAATACGCTGTTTTCCACACTCTGGATGACTCTCGGGCCCGATATTTTGGGGCCTGGTCGCCGTATCCTGTGTTATTTGTCGGCTCCCGGAAAAGACCCTGGAAAGCGCCAAAAAGTTTCATCGATCGATGAAAAATGTGGGGTCAGCAAGGCAGTATTTCAAGCCCTGACGGGCATCAAGTGGCAATTACCCTGAAGCCCGCGTATGGGGCCGTTTCAAGGGTCGATCTGGCGGATATGATGCCAGCTGGCCAACAGGGCAGACAGCCAGCCTGCCAGGGCACCCCCCAGAATCAGAAGCAGCAGGGCTGCAAGGCCCGGGCGCTGGAAGTTGTCACTGCCGGCGAAGGCGGCAACCGGCCCCTGTACCGCCGCCAGCAGGGCCAATAACAGCAGCAGGGCAGTAATACCGCCGAGGCCGCCCAGATAGAAGCCGGTGTAGAGGAAGGGTCTGGCGATAAAACTGTGGCTGCCGCCCACCAGCTTGATCACACGAATTTCATCGCGGCGGTGCTCCACCCCCAGCTTGATGGTATTGCCAATGATGAAACAAACCCCCAGCAGGAAGATAGCGCCGAGGCCTCGGGCCAGGATCGTCAGGGCTGTGGCCAGGGCATCAGCACGGCGAATCCAGTCAGCATCCAGTTGCACCTGGTCTACCTCCGGCAGGGCAGACAGTTCTTCCGCCAGGCTGCTTACCAGGGCCAGGTTGGTGCTGGCGGGGGTTAGCACAATGGCGGCGGGCAGCGGATTCTCTGAAAATTGCCCCAGCAGGGAATCGAGGCCGCTGCGGCGTGAAAAGTCAGCCAGGGCCTGTTGTTGGGAAATATACTCGGCCTGCACGATGTCGTCTCTTTGAAGTAAGTTATTACTTACTTCCGCCGCACTCTCAACACTCACCCCAGACTCCAGATAGAGGGTGATGCGGGCGGATTGGCGAAAGCTGTCCACCACCGCTTCGAGATTGGCGTTCAACACCATGAGAAAACTGGGCAGTAGCAGGGCAATGGCAATCACGGTCACGGTCATGAGACTGGAGACAGGTGCCGCAACCAGCCTTTTCCAGCTCGATCGCGCATCTTCACGGTGATTTGTCAGCAAACTGGTGTATTTTGCGTTCCTGGCCTGCTTAGCCATGACTGCTGGCTCCTGAGTCATTGACCAGGCGACCGTGGTCGAGTGTGAGCACTCGCTCACCCAGTGATCCAATCAGGCTGGCATCGTGAGAGGCAATAAGCAGGCAGACACCGATCTGGCGGAACTGCCGGAACAACTCCATGATCTCTGCTGAAAGGGCCGGATCCAGGTTGCCAGTGGGCTCATCGGCAAGAATGATCCGTGGCCGGTTAACAATGGCCCGGGCAATGCCGACCCGCTGTTGTTCGCCCCCGGACAGCCGGGCCGGATTCAGCTTTTCCTTGCTCAGCAAGCCCACCTTGTCCAGGGCTGCCCGCACCCGACGGCGTATTTCCTGTTCCCCATAAGCGGACACCCGCAGTGGCAGGGCAATATTGTCGGCCACACTGCGATCCATCAGCAGCTGATGATCCTGGAAGACAGTGCCAATATGTTGTCGATGTTCGGGAATCTGCCTCGCCTTGAGGGACTTCATGTCGCGACCATTGATTTGCAGGCGACCACCACTGATGGGCTCCATGGCCAGAATCAGCTTCAGCAAGGTGCTTTTGCCCGCGCCGGAGTGTCCGGTCAGGAAGGCAAGTTCACCTTTTTGCAGTTCGAAACTGATATTGGTCAGGGCGGTTTGCCCGGTGGCGTAGCGTTTACTGACCCGATCGAAGGCGATCATTCGGCGAACAGGGCATCCACGAATTGTTCGGCGGCAAAGGGGCGCAGGTCATCGACCTGTTCACCCACACCAATAAAGCGAATTGGCAGCCCCAGGCGCTGGGCCAGGGCAAACACCACGCCGCCTTTGGCGGTACCGTCCAGTTTGGTCAGGGCCAGACCGCTCAATTGCACCGCGGCATGGAATTTGTCGGCCTGACTAAGCGCGTTCTGGCCGGTGGTGGCATCCAGTACCAGCAGGATTTCATTGGGCAGGCGTTCATCCAGTTTTTTCAATACCCGGACAATTTTCTCAAGCTCGTTCATGAGATTGTCCTTGGTATGCAAGCGCCCGGCAGTGTCGGCAATCAGCACATCCATCTTGCGGGCCTTGGCAGATTGATAGGCATCGAAGATGACCGAGGCACTGTCGGCACCGGTGGCCTGGGCCACCACCGGGACAGCATTGCGTTCACCCCAGACCTGTAATTGCTCAACCGCGGCTGCCCGAAAGGTATCACCGGCAGCCAGCATCACCTGCTGGCCTTCGCCCTGCAGGCGCTTGGCGAGTTTGCCGATGGTGGTGGTTTTGCCGACGCCATTGACGCCAACGATCAGAATGACAAAGGGCCCGTGACTGCTGTCCACCTTAAGTGGTGCATCACAGGGAGAGAGAATATCGCGCATTTCCTGGCGCAGGGCCGCCAGAAACTGCTGCGGATCGGCCAGTTGCTTGCGATCCAGTTGTTTCTTCAGATTGTCGATTATGCGATCCGTAGCTTCCAGGCCAACATCCGCTGCCAGCAATTGGCTTTCAATATCATCCAGCAAGTCGGCATCGACGGTCTTCTCCCCCAATACCAGATTGCCAATGCCTTCGTTGAGGCGGGCACGGGTCTTGCCCAGGCCGGCCTTGAGGCGACCAAACAGGCCCTGATCCTGGCCAGTCTCGGCAGGCGCATTGCTGCCGGCTTCTGTGGCCTGGTCCTGTTTGTCGTCCTTGGGTTTTTTTCCGAAACCAAACATGGTCACTACTGCTTGCTGTTGGGCTTGTGTCAATTATCTGAATGGGCGCTCGCTGGGCGCGGGCAGCTATGCTACCACCTGCACGGCAGGCATACATCATTGCCTTGCCAATTGTGCGCGTTTACTGGTTGCTGCGCCAATCTGC
>JALEHB010000128.1 GCA_022763285.1 Pseudomonadales bacterium
CCCTGCAGAATTTCGATCCGCTCGCCACTGCTGACACCGGTACGTACTGCACGCGGTTCAAATCCGCCATCATCCCGAACGACAATAAGTCGCGAGCCAGAACCTGAACGTATGACTGCTTCGCGTGGCACAGCCAATACGTCGAGCCGGGGATCGGTAGCAATAGCGACATTGGCGAACATGTTGGGTTTTAACCGATGGCCGTCATTTTCAATTACGAGCCGAACCCGTAGCGTTCTGCTGCTACGCTCCAGTTCCGGGTAGATATAACTCACTTCGCCCGTCCAGGTTTCACCAGGGAAGGCTGGAAATTCAATATCAGCCTCCAGACCAACTTCCAAATCTGCAGTATCCGTTTCAAAGATATCCACATCGACCCAGATGGAATCCAGTGACGCCAGCGTGGCGATCGTGCTGGCAGGCTGTACATAATTGCCTCGTCGGGTGCCCAGAGACACGACCAGCGCATCATTGACAGCGCGATAAACCAGTCGACTACTCGTGTTCCCGTTACTGGCGAGTTCGTCGACTTGTGCTGGAGTAAATCCCAGCGCCAGCAGACGTTCCCGGGCCAGAGCAGCCAAAGTCGGATTGCGAGCCTGGCGCGCAGTGATGAACTCCTGTTGGGCGCTGACAAGATTGGGCGCATACAATTCGTAAATCACCTGGCCAGCCTCGACCTGGTCACCAACACTGTCCAGATTGAAGACCTCAAGCCAACCCTCAGCGCGTGGATGCAGCATTTCGATTGTCGCTTCGTTCCAGCGCGTGTATCCGACTGCTTCTACATCGCGAGCGAATTTGGTGCGTATCGCCTTGGCAGTTCTTAGTCCCAGATTGTGCTGAACTGTCGAATTGACTCTGACAGCATTGGTGTCACCATCAGGCTCTTCATAGACCGGAATCAAATCCATTCCCATCGGCGACAGGCCGGGTGCATCGCGCCTGAAGCTTGAATCCATTGGCGCCACCCAGTAAAGCGGCTGCGCTTCCTGCGTTGCAACCATAGAGTCCTGCATACCGTCATGTTCCACAGGAATGAAGCTGGCAGCCAAATACCCCATAGCGCCAGCAACAATTGCAACACTTAGTAAACGTACTGAATTTTTCATTGTGCAGTCTCCACGGGCCAGAGTTGGCCTCCGGTTAATTTGTTGATTTGACTGATGCTGATAAGCCGATCAGCCTGCATTTCTGATATCTGCAATTGCAGATCCAGCAGTTGTTGCTGCGCCTGAATCAAGGTTTGAAAGTTGCCACCACCACCACGAAAGTTGGCGCTGGCTGCGCTCAGAGTTTGCTCGGCCCTGGGAATCAATTCAGTCTCGAAAAGGTCGATGCTATGAGAAAGCTCTTCTTCTGTAGAAAGCAGTTGCTCAAGGTCAGCTGCTAACTCGCTGCGCAAACGGGCAACGTCGGCCCGCGAACTGGCATAATTAAAACCCGCCGCCGCTTTTCGAGCCGAGCGTTTGCCGAAGTCCAAAGGAATATTAAGGCTGACTCCGACCTGAGTGCGTTGTTCAATGTCGTTCCAGAGTTCGTTGTAGCCAACATTGACCTGAAAGTCCGGAAAGTCTTCCAACTCCACCAGCTCTTTATTTCGCTGTGCCAACCTTAATCTTGCCTGCAGAGCCATTAATTCAGGCTCGGATTCCAGCACCCATTCCAGAAGAATATTGCGGCCAGGCAAGGTCCGAATGGGCAGTTGTTGCCCCGGCAGCCCGAGCGGGGCGTCGGCGGACTGGTTGAGAAGGTCATTGATCCGGGCCTGCAAGCGTCGGATTTCCTGATTCAGTACCAGCTCCCTGTGTCGCAATTCCACAAGGCTGGTCTGAATTTGCAACACGTCTTGCTGCAGCCCCAGTCCGTTTGCATACCGGGTCGAAGCGACCGTTTCAAGATCATTCAGCAGATCCCTATGCTCGGCATTAACCGACAATGCCTGATCGGCAAACCACAGTTGTGACCACAAACTCCTGACTTGCTGAATCAGAGCAACCAGTAACTGCTCATAATTCGCTTCTTCGATCTCTACCCGCGCTTCGGCTAACTCAGTACGAAGTTGCCGCTTCCCTGGCCACGGAAACAATTGAGAGACCTGAAGCGTTTGCCGTACTCTCAATGCATTGCCAAAGTCACTGGGTATATCCGTGCCAATAGACGACGGCGCTACAGAGTAACTCAACCTGGGATCATCTAGCGCCCCAGCACTCTCAGTCAGCGCGCGGCTCGCTCGAATTCGTAATTCACGGGCAGTCAGTCCGGCGTTTTGTTCAATGACCGCTTGCGTCAGGTCTGCCAACAATAGTTCATCGTCTGGAATGAATTGCCCAAACACAGATGCCGTCCATCCGCTGACTATCCAGCACAGCACTACAAGTTGCGCGATTCCATATTTCTTGCATATACCCATTTCGATTTCTCGCCAATTACACAAGCACAGCACAATAACCGCGAAGTCAACGCGACCATTGAATAACGTGCTAAATGATAAGTTGAATTAATTGCCTGCGTTTTCAGCAGGCGGACCTATCCTGTCTCAGACAGAAATGGGGGGACGGAATAGACTTTGGGGAGGTTCGGAAGGGGCGAAGCGGGAATAAAGAATCGCTTGCGGAGCAACGCCTGGATCATGAAGCAAATAGGAAAGCTTTGCGCCTGATTGACTGTAGCTGAGACAGGCACCACACACCTGTTCACAATTGTTAAAACCGTTGGAATTGGATGATTCATTTTCACCAGTCGCATATGATGAATCGTCGATGCCTTCCATGTTCATTGAGTGAGATACATCCAGAACAATCTGACTATCCATACCATGCATTTCCATGCCGGGCATCGTGCAGAAAAGCGGATAAGCGGACAGCTGCCCGGAAACCAGCAGCAATGCTAGCATCGTCAGGAAGGTTCGATTAATTGTTGTGAGTCGACGCGGCATGTGACTATCTATTATTCAGATGTTATCAAATTAACGATACAAAACACGGGAAAATGCACTTAGCCCGTAATCATAAACCCTAGAGTAGCTCAAAAGTAAACATTTTTATCAAAAGGGTAAGCGGATTAAATGGTTGATCTTACCTTTGCATGAGAGTGAGACAGACCGGCATCTCATCGGATTATCTGGTTGATGCTTCACCTACTGCTGGTGCATGTTTCCTTCGCTAATTCCAGCA
>JALEHB010000129.1 GCA_022763285.1 Pseudomonadales bacterium
GTCTGGAAGATGTGCGACGCATGGATGCCGCCTACCACCTCGGTATGCCGGTGCTGATGGATCCGAGCCAACTGGTGGCCGAAAATCTTGGCATCAGCCGGGCAGGGGAAATCATCGTGTTGGAACCCAACCGGCTGCAGGTGATATACCGCGGTGGCCTGGATATCGAGGCGCAAAGACCGCGTCCAGCCCTGGGCATTGCCGGCCGGGAAGCGACCCATACCCTGGCCGACAGCCTGCAAGCGGCAGCGGCGGATGAGCTGGATGCCTTCGACGATACGGTGGTTACGGCGGCAACAGGCTGCCCGCTGAAATTTACCGGCCGCGATCGTCATCTGAGCAAGACGCCAGATTATGCCACCCAGGTTGCGCCGATACTCAAGGAAAAGTGTGCCACCTGCCACGTTGAAGGGGGAATTGCCCCGTTTGCCATGGATTCCCACCAGATGGTTCAGGGCTGGTCGCCAATGATTCGTGAAGTATTGCTGACCCGCCGCATGCCGCCGGCCCAGGTGGACCCTTCGGTACGGCATTTCAGTAATGCCCGCTATATAAGTGCCGAGGAGTTGCAGACCCTGGTGCACTGGATTGATGCGGGTTCTCCCCGTGGCGGCAGCAATTATGATCCCCTGGAATCTGTCATGGCAGCGGACTCCCGCTGGGAGCTGGGGGAGCCGGATTATATCGTCAGGGTGCCTGCTTTTACGGTACCCGCCACCGGTGTGCTCGATTATGAGA
The DNA here is from genome assembly GCA_022763285.1 of Pseudomonadales bacterium. GTDB lineage: Bacteria > Pseudomonadota > Gammaproteobacteria > Pseudomonadales > Pseudohongiellaceae > UBA9145. Next base: position 739 of record JALEHB010000129.1, read on the forward strand.
ATGTCACCATTAATTTGCCTTTCGAGGACGATGTCTGGGTCAAGTCTGTCCAGCATCTGCCGGGAGACCGCCGGGTTCTGCATCACCTGTTGAGCTTTATTGTGCCGGCGGATTACTCCGAGAAGATTGTGGAGGGTGAAAACGACCAATACCGGGAATTCCTGGAAGGCTATGCCCCGGGCAAGGATGAGGCGGCGACCTTTCCGGAGAGCACCGGCGTCTTTGTGCCCAGGGGGTCTGCCGTACAAATGTCACTTCACTACACCACTTTCGGGCGGGAAGTGGTGGATGAAACCCTGCTGGGACTCTATTTCGCCGACGAGCCGCCGCAATACCAGTATTCCACCTATGCCCTTAGCCATGGTGGTGACAATCTGCACATTCCGCCGGGTGTAGCCGAGCACAAGATGCGCGCCAGCCATGTCTTTAATGAAGACATAGTCCTGCATGGCTTGCGGCCTCATATGCATTTCCGGGGCAAGTACATGCGTTTCAGTGTGGTTTACCCCGATGGCAGCCATGAGGCCATTCTCAACGTACCGGATTACAATTTTAACTGGCAGCCCACCTACCGCATGACCGAACCCCTGGCCTTGCCGGCCGGCTCCCGGGTCATCATCGAAGGGGCCTTCGACAACTCCCAGTACAATCTCGGCAATCCGGACCCTGGCGCAGTGGTGCGCGGTGGTGCGCAGAGCTGGGATGAGATGTTCATTGGCTACTTTTCCTACCACCGCCAGTCGGCCCAATAGTTCGTCAAACGCAGTTTTCAGTCGGTAAAAAGCGCCTTTTGAGCGTTTTTGAGGTGCTTCTTGTGCCGGGATGATCTAGACTGGGAGTTTTACTATACATTGTAAAGACGGAGCGCTCCCATGCGAAAACTGCTACTTGGGCTGAGCGCAGCCCTGACAGTCTTTTCCACCCCCTTGCAGGCAATTCCAGACCGGGTCGGCGATTTTGCCCTGCTGGATACCGAGGGAGAATTTCATCAGTTCAGTCGCTATCGCTATCAGGACGCTTTGGTTTTGATGGCTTTCGATACCGCTTGCGACAACCAGCAGGCGCTGCAGCAATTCCGCCAGGCTGCTTCTGACCAGGCAGACAGGCCGCTGAGCTTTGCCCTGATTGAGGCCGGCACCGAGGCCGATATTGATGCAATCCGCCAGGCTCGCAGTACGGCCGCTGCGGACCTGCCTGTGCTGATCGATGACGGTCAACTGGTATCCCAGACTCTGGGCTTGTCCCGCTCGGGCGAGATTGTAGTGCTGGACCCGCAGCGTCTGTCTGTGATGTACCGGGGCCCTGTGGGCAGCCAGTCTGCCGAGGTACTCAATGCTGAATTTGTCGGTACGGCCGAGGACACTGTCGTGGTCGCAGCCAGCGATGGCTGTGCCCTGGAATATCCAGAGCAGCAGCGCCATATGGCAGAAGTTCCGGATTACGGTACCGAGGTGGCGCCCATCATTGTCGAGCAATGCGCCTCCTGCCACCGGGAAGGTGGCATCGGCCCCTTCGCCATGGACAGTCACCTGATGCTGCAGGGCTGGTCTCCCATGATTCGCGAAGTTTTACTGACCAAACGCATGCCGCCCACCCAGGTGGATCCCTATGTTGGCCATTTCGACAACGCCCGTTACATCTCACCGGGCGATATGCAGAAACTGGTTCACTGGATCGACGCCGGCGCGCCTCGCGGTACCCACCCGGTGGATCCGCTGGCGGAAGTCGAGCATGTTGACATGAAGAGCTGGCGCCTCGGTGAGCCTGACTATATTGTCGAAGCTCCGACTCACGAGATCCCCGCCACCGGCGTGCTGGATTACATCAATGTGAATATTCCCCTCGAGTTCGATGAGGACAAGTGGGTGCGGGCGGTGCAGTACATTCCCGGCGATGAAGCGGTGCTGCACCATTTGCTTACCTATGTGACACCGCCGACGGGTAATTTCGAGGGTGGCGAGGCCGACACCAGTGGCGTTGCCCGGCGCTTTCTCGAAGGCTATGCCCCGGGCAAGGTTGACCCCATCGAGTTTCCGGAGAACACCGGTGTTCGTATCCCGGCCGGCTACCAGCTATCCCTGCAGTTCCATTACACTACCAATGGCAGGGCTACTACGGACCAGACCAAACTGGGCTTGTATGTCTATGATGAGCCACCGGCCCATGAAAACTTCACCCGGTCAGTGGCCAGCATGTTTATCATTCCACCCCATGAGCGTGATCACGAGGTAGAAGCCAGCTATACCTTTGAAGAAGATGTGGTGGTGACTGGCCTGCGTGCCCATATGCATTTTCGGGGCAAGGACATGCAGTTCTTTGCCGAGTACCCCGATGGCCGGATGGAGCAGCTGTTGAATGTTCCCAATTACAGCTACGCCTGGCAGCCTACCTATCAGCTGTCGGATCCGGCGCAACTGCCGGCCGGAACCCGGGTGCATGTGACCGGCTCGTTTGATAACTCCGAATACAACCCGGCCAACCCCGATCCCGGCAAAAGGCTGACCTTTGGTCTGCAGAGCTGGGATGAGATGTTCATCGGTTATTGGACCTATCACGCCAATTCCGGCGGTGACTAGACCGCCCGGCGCCCCATCACAAACCCGGCCAGCTTGTGTGGCCGGGTTTTGTTTTGCTCTCTAATCAAGTTTGATGCCCGAAATCAGGCAGTTTCAGCGTGTTTTTTCATTTTGCTGGAAGCCTTTTACTTGCTATGATTCGGCCCTTAAAACTCTAATAACAGTCTCGGAGAGCGTTTTATGTCCTCGGTCTTTCTCGTCGTTTTCGGTTTGATCGGATTTTCATTCGGCTGGTTTGTGTATTCAAAATTCATCGCCGAAAAGATCTACCGCCTGGACCCGAACTATGAAACACCTGCTCACAAGTTCAATGACGGTGTCGATTATGTTCCCACTAACAAATTTGTACTCTGGGGTGCCCACTTCACCGCAGTAGCCGGGGCAGCACCAATTGTTGGTCCTGCCGCCGCTGTTTATTACGGCTGGGTTCCTGCCATCCTCTGGGTTGTGCTGGGTTCCATCTTTTTTGCCGGCGTTCATGATATGGGTGCCCTGTGGGCCAGTAACCGACATGGTGCCAAGTCAATCGGTGCACTCTCCGAGAGTCTGATTGGCAAGCGCGCCAGTGCCCTGTTCATGGTCATCATCTTCCTGTTGCTGGTACTGGTGAATGCAGTATTCGCCACTATTATTGCCACTGACATGGTGATATTCCCGTCTTCAGTAATTCCTGCCTGGGTGGCGATTCCGGTGGCTATTGGTATTGGTGTACTGATTCGTCGCCAATGGAATCTGCTGCTGATTTCCGCGGTGGGTGTTGGCCTGCTCTACTTCTCCATTTACGTAGGTAGTGAGTATCCCCTGGCATTGCCTGGCGATATCTTCGGCCTGGGTGAGAACGGCAACTGGATCATCCTGCTGTTCATCTATGCCGGTATCGCTTCCATGTTGCCGGTCTGGCTGCTGCTGCAACCCCGCGACTACATCAACGGTGCACAGCTGGTGCTTGGCCTGATCGTGCTGTACTCCGCTGTATTCATGACCCTGCCTGATGTGACTGCGCCGGCATTCAACTCGGTTGCCGAAGGTACGCCGCCAATCTGGCCGATTCTGTTTGTAACCATTGCCTGTGGTGCTCTGTCCGGTTTCCACGGCATCGTTTCATCCGGCACCAGCTCCAAGCAGCTGGACAATGAAAAAGACGCCCGCTTTGTGGGCTACCTGGGGGCGCTGGGCGAAGGCTCCCTGGCCCTGATCACCATCGTAGCGGTAACGGGTTCTCTGTATGCAGCCAGCGGGGCTGACTGGAATGCCGTTTATACCGGCCTGTCGTCCGGCCCCGGCCAGGAAGGTTTTATCGAAGGCGGTGCCCATCTGATTCATGAAGGTTGGGGCTTTTCCCTGCCGTTCTCTGAGACCATGCTGGCAGTAATGGTAGTGCTGTTTGCCGGTACAACCATGGACGCCGGTCTGCGTCTGCAGCGCTATATTATTCAGGAATGGGGCAACATCTACAGCATCAATCCCCTGAAGAATAATTACATTTCAACGCTGGTTGCTATCTTCGCCTGTCTGGCCCTGGCCTTCGGTGTGACCAACAGTAATTATGAGAATCTGGGTGATGGCGGTATGTTGATCTGGCCTGTATTCGGTGCAACTAACCAGATACTTGCCAGTATGACCTTGCTGACCATTGCTGTGTTCCTGGTGAAACTGGGACGTCCGGCCCGTTATGTGCTGGCACCGATGATCTTTATCCTGCTGGCGGCACTCTGGGCCAGTGGCTGGTACCTCATCAACCATTTCCGTGAAGGTCAGTGGGTACTGGTTGTGATCGAAGTGGCAGTGGTAATCACTACGATCTTTATCATGCTGGAAGCGCTGTCGGTCCTGTTCAAGGCGCGCGCCGAGCGTGACGGCGGTGAGCCGGTATCCAGTAGCGAGTAAGCATTTGGCTTGCGCCAGCCTGGCGCAAGCTCTGGCTCGCCGCGGCGAGTGTGAATGTTTTGCAGCAATGCTCAAAAACAAAAAGGGAGCGAAGCCTGGTCTTCGCTCCCTTTTTTCATGACAGTCAGACAGGTATAAACAGGGCATGAACCCAGACAGTGACAAACTGGCCCGAGAGCTGGAGGCAGAGTTTGCCGAGGACTTCGCGCAAGTCTGCGTGCTGGATGTCATTGATTCCAGTAATGCCGAGGCTGCCCGGCGTATCGAGGCTGGTCAGGAAAGCAGCCAGCTGATTGTTGCCCGCAGTCAGTCAGCGGGGCGGGGGCGTCGTGGTCGACAATGGCTCAGTCCGCTGGATGCCGGTCTTTATATTTCCCTGACCCGGTCCTTTAGCCAGTCTCCGGATGAGTTACGGGGCCTGAGTCTGGTCACTGCCCTGACGGTCCAGGAAGCGGTGCACAGTCTGGGCTTGTCAGAGTCGCGGGTGAAATGGCCCAATGATGTATTGGTAGCAGACAGGAAGCTGGCCGGGATACTGCTGGAAACCTGTCCCCATGGGGAGGGCAATGTCATTATTTTTGGTATTGGCATTAATCTGGATTTGCCGGATCAGCTGCTTAAAGGGCTGGACCGGCCGGTGACTGATTTGCAGCGGGAGATGGGGCGCAAAGTGACACAATCTGAATTGCTGTCAGGCCTGCTGCCCAGGTGGCTGGCAAATGTGGATCTGTTTCAGCGGCAGGGCTTTGCGGCCTTCGTTGAGCGCTGGAATGCCTGTGACAGATACCGCGGCGTGGCAATCGATATTATCAACGGCAGTCATCGCCAGCGTGGCATCAGCCGCGGCGTGAACGAGGAGGGTGCCTTGCTGCTGGATACAGGGCAGGGCCAGGAGAGGATCAGTGGCGGGGAAGTGTCTCCCAGTTTGCGTCCGGTTAGTGCCGGTGATAATCCGTCACCGGGAGCTGAGCAGTCATGATACTTGAGCTGGACGTAGGTAATAGTCGCATCAAGTGGCGGCGCATCGAAGCCGATCACGGGGCGGTGCTGACTGAGGGTGTGGCAGCAGATCTGGATGAGTTGATTGTCGGCCCGGTGAGCAGTGAGCGACCGGCAATGCTGCGCTTCTGCAGTGTCCGGGATGAGGAAATCGCCAACAAGCTCAAGCAGTGGGCGGCCGTGAGTTTCGGGCTTGAGGCCCGGCAGGCCAATGTGCAGCGCCAATGCGCGGGAGTGAGTAATTCCTATCAGGACCTGGGTCGCCTGGGTGTGGATCGCTGGCTGGCCATGGTGGCGGCCTATAATCGCAAGCAGCAGGCCTGCCTTATTGTGGACTCCGGCACGGCACTGACAATCGATGCGGTGGATACTGCCGGTCAGCATCTTGGGGGCTATATCCTGCCCGGTTGGCAAATGATGGCCGGGGCACTGGAGGCCAATACCCGCATTCGTTTGCAGCACAGACAGGAACCGGAAGACCTGGCCCTGGGTCACGGCACTGAAGCGGCGGTTCTCAACGGGGCCGTGGCGGCACTGGTGGCCCTGGTGGAAAAGGTGCAGAGGCAGCTGCGGCAAGAGGGCGAGCCGGTGACTCTTTATCTGGCCGGTGGTGATGCGCAATTACTGGCCGGGGCCCTGGATTGCCAGCAGGTCGAGCTGGTTTCCGGGCTGGTGATGGACGGGCTGGCCTACGCCTGTCCGGCGATTGAGCAATAATATCTATGACTCAGTCACCGCAAGTCTGTCTTCTTTATATATAAGCTGTCAGGATTTCAGTCCCTATGCGTTACATCGCTCTCTTTCTGCTGCTTCTGAATCTGGCCTACTTCGGCTGGAACCTGACCCGGCCGGCGCCAGAACCGGCTGCCGAACCGCAATCCCGGCCCTTGCTGAATACCGGGCTGACACTGCTGAGTGAATTCGAGGCCGATTCCGAGCTGCAGGCCCGCCTGAACGCCCTGGCCAGCCGTCAATGTAGCGGGGTAAGCGGCCTGTCGACCCTGGATGAAGCCAATGAATTCATGGCCCAGGCCCGCGCCGCCGGCCTGGAAGCGGCGCTGGAGCTGCAGGGTGAGGCGCTGGAGCCGCAATACCGCCTGTATCTGCCACCTGCTTCCTCCCGCAGCATTGCCACCATCACTCTGGATGGTCTGGCAGAGCGTCTGCAGCAGGCGGAACTGGAGATCGATAGCTATCTGATTACCCGCGGCCTGCTGGAAAATGCCATTGCATTAGGGGTTTACGGGGATTTGTCCCGGGCCCAGGATGTGCGCGCCAGTGTTGCGGCACTGGGCTATGCGCCGGAAATCGAGGAAATTCCCCGCTCCACTGGCGAAATTCGGGTCTGGCTTCGCCACCCCGAGGCTGAACGAGTCACTGAGGCCGAATGGCTTGATTTAACAGCAGAAAGACCAGATCTCAGCCGCTCAGAAAATCTCTGTGAAACGCTTGTACAAGCCCCGCAATTCCAATAAAATGCCGCCCCTGAGTGAGAGAGCCAGGGAATTGACCCTTGGGAGATCTTGTGGGAGGGGTTCCCGAGTGGCCAAAGGGATCAGACTGTAAATCTGACGCGCAAGCTTCGGTGGTTCGAATCCACCCCCCTCCACCA
>JALEHB010000130.1 GCA_022763285.1 Pseudomonadales bacterium
CGAACCCGATCCCGTCGAGGTCAATTCAATACCTGACTTGCAGACTAGCCAATCGAAGGGACCTCCCCTCCCCCAGTGGTCAGTTCAAACCCTCCTTCGAAAAAATTTACTGATCCTTCACCCGCTTATCAGCAACAAACCGGAATTCATCAAGAGCCGTGGCCGGGGTGCTTGCGGAGCGACTAGCGCCTGGAAGCGCCCATTACTGCAAGACCAGATGCTCACGAACCCGATCCCGTCGAGGTCAATTCAATACCTGACTTGCAGACTAGCCAATCGAAGGGACCTCCCCTCCCCCAGTGGTCAGTTCAATACATCCCACCAATAGAAGTACTGATCCTGCACCCTCTTACCAGTAACAAACCCGAATTCATCGAGAGCCGTGGCCGGGGTGCTTGCGGAGCGACTAGCGCCAGGGATGGCGCGGGACCGGGCCAGGGATGGCCCATCGGAGCGGAGCAAGCGCCCCGGCCACGGCTCGGCCAATGCCGATAAGAAGAATCCCAGGCACTCCAAAAGAACCAGGCAAGAACCAAACAGAACACCAATAAACCCGGACCAAGCGAATTGAACTGACTCACCCTTATCCGCTATGCTCGGTGGTCTGCTTTGTCCAGAATAATCGAGAAGAATTTTTAACGGGGGACCACTGAATGACAATGCAAAACACACCACTGCTGATGTCCAGAATTCTTGGCAGGGGCGCAACACTCGACCCGGATGTCGAAGTTGTCACCATGCAGGCCGATGGCACACACCGGCAAACACTCAAGCAAACCTGGGAACGCGCCAGCCAATTGGCCCACGCCCTGAATAATCACGGCATCAAGGTCGGCGACCGCATCGCCAGCTTCATGTGGAATAACTACCGACACCTGGAACTGTACCAGGGTGTCCCCTCCATGGGTGCAGTGTTACATACCCTGAACATCCGCCTGTCTCCCACGGACCTGGAATACATTATCAACCACGCCAATGACCGGGTGCTTTTCATTGATGAAGACCTGCTGCCCTTGCTGGAACCACTCAAAGGCAAGATCGATTGCGTGGAGTTGATTGTCATCTGCCGCCACGGCGAAGGCGGGGAAACCAGCTTTGAAAACACTGTGGACTATGAAGATTTCATCAAGGATCAGCCCACCAGCTATGACTGGCCTGAAATCGATGAAACCTCTCCCATGGGTCTTTGCTATACCTCTGGTACCACCGGCAAGCCCAAGGGTGTCATGTACACCAACCGCTCCACCTACCTGCACACCCTGACCGAATCACTGACCGATTCCATGGGACTGTCGGCACTGGACTCCCTGTTGGGCATCGTGCCCATGTTCCATGCCATGGGCTGGGGTCTGCCATTCGCAGCCTCCATGGTGGGCTGCAAACAGGTGTATCCACACCGCTTCATGGTACCTGATGCCTTTCTGAAGCTGATGGCGGAAGAAGATGTCACCATCTCAGCCGGGGTACCCACCATCTGGCAAGGGGTACGGGCAGCCCTGACCGCCGAGCCTGACAAATACGACATCAGCAAGGTCAGCCGTCTGACTTGCGGTGGTTCAGCACCGGCGGTGGAAATGATGCGCTGGTACTGGGATACCTACAATATCGAAATGATCCAGGGCTGGGGCATGACCGAAACCAATCCTCTGGGCACCCTGTCACGCAAGGTATCCAAACGCTCCCAGGTCAATCTTTCTGAAGACCAGCAGTTCGAAAATATCGCCAAGGCCGGTCTGGCCATGCCGGGTCTGGAAATCGAGATTTTCGACGAAGAATGGAATCCCCTGCCCCACGATGGCGAGGCAGTGGGTGAGCTTTGCATCCGCGGCCCCTGGATTGCCTCGGAATACTACAATGATCCGCAGCCGGAAAAATTCCATAACGGCTGGCTGGTTACCGGCGATGTGGCCAAGATCGATCCGGAGCAGTACATCATGATTTCCGACCGCTCCAAGGACCTGATCAAGTCTGGTGGCGAATGGATTTCTTCGGTTGACCTGGAAAATCATATCGTCGGCCTGCCGGAGATCGCCATGGCCGCCGTGGTAGCCCAGCCCCATCCGAAATGGGATGAGCGGCCGGTGGCCCTGGTGGTACTGGCAGAAGGCAAGGAACTGAATACCGATGCCGTGCTGGCCCATTGTGCCAAGGTCTTTGCCAAGTGGCAGTTACCCGATGAAGTGGTGGCGGTTGAAGCCCTGCCTCTCGGCCCCACCGGCAAGATCGACAAGAAGACTATCCGCGCCAATCTGGAAAAAGAAGGCTACAAGCTGCCTGATTTGCGCTAGCCTGATGGCAGCGCAGAAGAAAGGGGCTCATCTTGAGCCCCTTTTTATTTGCCGCGAAAGCTGAACCTTTAGCTAATCCAGCTCATTACTGCCCCGGATCGGTGGGTGCATAATCATTACCCTCGACCTCCGCACGGCGGGCTCCGGCGAGAATGCCAGGCAAGGCGTAATTGCCTTCATGGCAGGCATATTCAAAGACCTCGTCATCGGTGAGATTCATGGGCAGCTCGCCGCTCCAGGTCTGGGTATAGTTCTCCGGATCATTCACCGTGAACTGATAAAGAATCACATCATCCGCCACCCGGGTGAATCGCTCGGTCACATGCATCTGCTGAGAACCATAAAAGCGATGCTCCAGTGAGGAGCGCAGACTCTGCTGGGGATGAAAATTGGTCGTCTCTACCACCAGGGTGTCATCCTCGTAATAGCCGATGGAATCTCCCATCCAGTAATACTGCGGGGGCTCCTGAAATTCGCCGCCGATGCGAATGATGCGGGCATCATGATTCATTTCCGCCAGCAGCACGACATAGTCTTCGGTCTGCACGATTTCGGTGAGATTGTTGTACAGCACCGGCAGCTTCGGTGGCCCGCCGGTGGAGCCGAAACCCACTGTACAGCGCTCACCCAGCGGCCGCACTTCCGGCCCGTCATAGGAGACCCGCTGCTGCATGGCAGCGGCATAGTTGGCCCTGCCCTGCTCGGAATAGGGCAGACGACCATCGGCAGGGTCGATCAGAATCGAAGTGCGAATTTCACCATTGACCACCGCCAGACGCTCACCGGGGTCCATCCAGAAAGTGTTATAACCACCCACGCCACTGCCGGCCGCAGGCGCTTCCCGGTTCGGGTCACTGGGTTGATTGGATGCTTCGTTACGGGCCCGAACCCGAGCCTCGATCTGGATAGCCTGCTCCTCGGAAATCACCAGATTGCCTTCGAAGCGGTCGGCCCGCTCCAGATTGGTCTGGGTGGCGATGGACCAGGTGCCTTGCAGGTCTGGCACTCCGAATTCAGTGCGTGGCGGGATATAACCGGTCTCCGCCGCCTCGGCAAGGCTGGCGAAAACAAACAGGGCAGCGGAAAGAACGGGCTTGAGCTTTTGCATAGGGTCCTCGCAAATCAGGATCTGATCCCTTTTAATCGGATCCCTTTCAAGGCGCCTGGCGCTCAGACGCCTTCTGGTTTTTATTATTGACTGTTAATGGCCCAAGACAAGCTGGCCAATCAGATATCTCGCGCGATCAGCATCTTCATGATTTCATTACTGCCGCCATAGATTTTCTGCACCCGGCTGTCGATATACATCTTGGCAATGGGATACTCCATCATATAGCCGTAACCGCCGAAGAACTGCAGGCACTCATCAACAATCTCACATTGTTTCTGGGTTATCCACCACTTGGCCATGGCAGCCGTCGTGTCATCCAGTTCACCCGCCGCCAGTTTCATAGCGCAGTCATCGACGAAGGTGCGTGCCAGCCGTGCCTCGGTATAACACTCCGCCAGTTTGAACTGGGTATTCTGAAAGTCCAGCAAACGCTTGCCGAACGCCTTGCGCTCCTTGACATAGTCACTGGTCAGTTTCAGCGCTGCCTCAATAGTGGCGCAGGCACCGGCGGCAATAATCAGGCGTTCCTGGGGAAGCTGCTCCATGAGTTGAATGAAACCCCGGCCTTCCCCTTCGCCCAGCAGATTTTCCCTGGGCACTTTGACATCATCGAAAAACAATTCCGAGGTATCCTGGGCCTTCAGCCCCACCTTTTCCAGATTGCGACCCCGGCTGAATCCCCCCTCACCCTCACAAGCCGCCGCCTCAATCATCAGCAGTGAAACACCCTTGGCCCCTTCATCCGGATTGGTCTTGGCCACCACGCAGATAAGATCGGCATTCTGACCATTGGTAATGAAAGTTTTCTGACCATTCAGTAGATAATGGTCACCCTGATCAATGGCAGTAGTCTTCACAGCTTGCAGATCAGAGCCCGTTCCGGGCTCCGACATGGCGATCGCAGACACCAACTCGCCGCTGGCCATCTTTGGCAGCCAGCGCTTTTTCTGCTCTTCACTGCCATAGGAATTGATATAGTGGGCCACGATTCCGGAATGCACGCCATTGCCGAAGCCGCTGATATTCGCATAGGAAAACTCCTCCACCAATACCATCTCATGGCGAAAATCGCCGCCACCGCCGCCGTATTCGGCGGGGATGGAAGCACATAAAAGACCGGCGGCACCGGCCTGTTGCCAGGCTTCGCGGTCAACATAACCCTGCTTGTCCCAGGCCTCGCTTTTGGGCACAAATTCCTTGTTGATAAACTTGCGCACGGCATCGCGCATGATGTTGAGCTCTTCATCCATCCATGGCGACTGATGTTCGGGCATTGTCACTACAGCTCTCCTCAGGCGCTTACCGCATCCATGCGTTCGATAATCATGGCATTGGCAGTGCCGCCGCCCTCGCAAATGGCAATCAGACCATAACGAGCCTGACGACGCTCAAGTTCATGCACCAGGGTGGTCATCAGCTTGGCACCGGTCCCGCCCAGAGGATGCCCCAGAGCCTGGGCGCCGCCGTTCACATTGAGCTTGTCCATGTCGGCACCCACTGCCTTGGCCCAGGCCAGCGGCACCGAACCGAAGGCTTCATTGACTTCATACAGGTCAATATCATCGATACTCAAACCAGCCTTGGCCAGCACCTTTTCGGTAGCCGGGATCGGGCCTTCGAGCATGATGACCGGGTCGGAGCCGATGACTGCCAGGGAGTGAATTTTTGCACGTACCGGCAAATTGTATTTTTCGACGGCCTCGGCATTGGCCACCATGATGGCAGCGGCACCATCGCTGATCTGGCTGGCGGTACCCGCCGTGATTACGCCTTCTTCACGCAGGGGATTGAGCGATTGCATACCTTCCAGAGAGGCATCGAAGCGAATTCCTTCGTCCACCTCGTGCACATCGGCGCTACCGTCTTCCAGCTTGATATTCAGCGGCACAATCTCCTGCTTGAAATAGCCCTCTTGAGTCGCATGGGCAGCACGCTGGTGACTGAGTAAACCAAAGGAGTCCAGTTCCTCGCGACTGATCTCATATTTTTCCGCCAGTAATTCGGCGCCGTCGAACTGACTGAACTGAATACCGGGATACTGGGCTTCCAGGCGCTCCCCTTTGGGCACGCCCCGACCATGTTCCAGGCCATCACGAATATTGGATCCGATTTCCACAGTACTCATGGCTTCCACGCCACCGCAGATCACCACATCCTGGGTGCCAGACATCACCGCCTGGGCACCGAACTGGATAGCCTGCAGGGAAGAGCCGCACTGGCGATCAATTGTGACACCAGGCACCTCGAGATCCAGTTTGGAAGACAGTGAAACATTGCGACCCAGATTACTGGCCTGGGCGCCTATTTGCATCACCACACCAAAAATCACGTCATCCACCTTGTCCACAGGAATGCCGGTGCGATCCACCAGTTCATCCACCACAGCGGCTCCCATGTCGATGGGATGGATTTGACTCAAACGACCTTTCTTGCGTCCGGTTGCGGTACGCACTGCTCCAACAATATATGCATCAGCCACGATGGCTCCCCCTTTGTTCTTGCTACTGCTTGATTTGAATTTGATTCGATCAGATGGCCGGCATGCGGATTCCCGCATCCAGGCGAATGGTTTCCCCGTTCAGGTAACTGCAATTGACGATATGGGCTACTTCCCGGGCGAATTCTTCCGGCATGCCAAGGCGCTTGGGAAACTGGGTGATGGCGATCAGGGGCTGCCTGACCTCATCCGGCGCGGCGGCCAATAGCGGCGTTTCGAAAACACCTGGCGCCACACACATGACCCGAATACCCCGTTTGCCCAGATCCCTCGCGATGGGCAGAGTCATGGAGACGATGCCGCCCTTGCTGGCCGCATAGCCGGCCTGACCGGTTTGTCCGTCAAAGGCAGCGATAGAGGCCACATTGATGATTACACCGCGCTCTTCATCCCCGGTCTGGGCTTCATTGTTCTGCATCACCTCGGCACACAGGCGCAGCACATTGAAAGTGCCAATCAGGTTCACTCTGACGATGTGTTCGAACTTGCCCAGGGGCATGGCACCGTCGCGCCCGACAGTCCGGGCGGCGCCGCCGATGCCGGCGGAATTGACATTGATATGAATACTGCCGAAGCGCTCACAAGCGGCTGCGATCGCAGCCTTGACTGCCTCTTCGTCAGCGACATCGCCAGCATGCCAGGCCACCTTGTCCTGGCCCGATTCGGCTGCCAATTGATCAGCCACTTTTTCAAGTTCGGCGGCATTGAGGTCATACAGCATGACCCTTGCGCCAGCAGCCAGAAAATTTTTCGCGGTGGCAAGGCCGAGGCCAGAAGCGCCGCCGGTAATGAAGGCGGTCTTGTCCTGCAATTCCATCCTGATTCCCCCCTTTCGACTTCCTGTATCAGGTAATAGAGCGGCTCAGGATAATCTATCACCCCCTAAAAGGGAAACCGCAAACGGCCAGTCCCCCGCAGGTTGAGACGCAGGGATACTGCGGTTTAACCGGGTGTATTTTGAGCGGCGTATCCCCTATTATGCGGAAGCGATTAATTTGCGGGGAACAAGAATTATGGGCGCATTAAAAGGAATTCGCGTCATTGAAATGGCAGGCATCGGCCCCGGTCCTTTCTGTGCGATGATGCTGGCAGATATGGGCGCGGAAGTAATCCGCATCGACCGACTGTCTGACAAGGGCAAGGGGCACCGGGCTCATGTACTCAATCGTGGCCGCAAATCCCTGGCCATGGATCTCAAAAATCCAAAAGCTATCGAGGCAACGCTGGCCCTTGTGGACAAGGCTGATGTGCTGATCGAGGGTTTTCGGCCAGGCGTGATGGAACGACTCGGCCTTGGCCCCGATATTTGCCTGCAGAAGAACCCGCGCCTGGTTTATGGCCGCATGACCGGCTGGGGCCAGCATGGCCCACTAGCCAGTGCCGCCGGTCATGACATCAATTATATTTCCCTCGCTGGCGCTCTGGGCGCCATGGGTTATGATGACCGACCTCCGGCCCCGCCACTGAACCTGGTAGGCGATTTCGGGGGTGGTGCCATGTATCTGCTGGCCGGCATCCTGGCGGCGCTGGTGGAAAGACAAAATTCCGGCCAGGGGCAGGTTATCGATGCTGCCATGACCGACGGTACCGCCAGCCTGCTGACCCCGTTTTACGGGCTCATGGCCATGCAGCAATGGAGCAATCAGCGCTACGCCAATCGTCTCGATGGCGGCGCCTACTATTACGGCAGCTATGAATGCAGCGATGGTAAATACATCAGCATCGGCTCCCTGGAGCCCCAATTCTATGCCTTGTTGCTTGAGACATGTGGCATCGATGACCCACTGTTTAAAGAGCAACTGGACCAGGAAAACTGGCCGGAAAAACGACAGCGCCTGGCTGAGCTGTTCAAGACCCGCAGCCGAGACCAGTGGTGCAAGCTAATGGAAGGCAGCGACATCTGTTTCGCGCCCGTGCTGGATATGGTGGAGGCACCGGAGCACCCCCATAACCAGGCCCGGGAAACCTTTGTGGATTTTGAGGGCATCCGGCAACCGGCACCGGCGCCCCGTTTCAGTCGCACCCCCGGGGCTATCCAGTCCGGCCCGGCACTGGCCGGCGAGCATAGTGAAACGGTATTGGCGGACTGGGGATTTGATGACACTGACATCAGCGAACTGAAAGAGGCTGGCGCAATTTGATGTGCATTCAGCCCATGCGATAGGCCAAGGAACATGGAAAGCCAAAGTCTGCTTTTGACCCTGACACTGGTGGCTGGCATCTCTTGCCTGGCGGTGTTTATCAACTGGGCAAGTAACCGGCATATTCCCGGCTTGCTGGCCATCGCCTTCGGCTTTCTGATCAATAATCTCGGCTTTGTCCTGCTCAGTACCCAGGGCATGCTCACTCCCCTGCTCTCTATTGTGCTGGCCTATATCCTGATTCTGGCCGGCCGCATCCCGGTACTGGCTGGCCTGGCCCGCTTCTGGGGTCAGGAAAAATCGCGCCTGCCCCTGATCAGTGTGGGGCTATTCCTGTTAACCGCCGCCGCGATCATCTGGTTCACCAGTTTCAACAGTGACCCGATCTGGCGGATTCGCATTTACAGCAGCCTGATGGTGTTCTTCTCACTGGCCAATATCAGCCTGATCCTCAACGGTCTGCGCGTGCAACGCCGATTACGCCCGGTGATGTCGGCCAGCTCCAATTTTGGCGCCTTTCTCGCCATCATGCTGTTCGGCTTCAATGCCGTCACCGAATTCATTCTCATGATTGTGCGCACCGGTGAATTGGCGACCCGTCCGGAAGACGGTCTGGCCCTGTTATTACTGGGCTCAATCTTTACCACCGTGGTGTTTGCCTTTGCCATCATTATCATGACCATGGAAGAGTTGACGGTTGAGCACAAGGAGAATGCGGTGTTCGACCCGGTAACCACCATTCTCAATCATCGCAGCTTCATGGAAGTGGGCCAACGCATTCTCGGCGTCGCCCTGCGTTATTCCCAGCCGGTGACACTGCTAAGCATCGAAGTGGAAAACATGGACGAGGTGGTCAAAAAACACGGCTACAAGATCGCCAATGAAATGCTCAAACATTTTTCCCTGGTGACCACCGATCGGCGCCGTCATGAGGACATTCTGGCCCGGTCCGGGCAAAACCGGTTTATCATGTTGCTGCCGGGTGTTGATGAAGAAGGAGCCGGGGTCGTTAGCACCAAGATCAGGAATTCTCTCAGTTCCGCTGCGTTTGAATATCGTGGCGAGTCAATCGATGTGCAGGTGAGCATCGCTCCTATCACCTGCCGCGAAGAAGATCTCGATCTGCAGCAGATGTTGCAGGAAGGTGAGGTGGAACTGTTTCGTCTCAGGAATCAGATAGGCATGACACAGCCCGCCCCGGCCTGAGTGGTTCTCTGTCTGCCATTCGCTTCCACCCGTCGCTATCCGGCTGACGCCAAGGACCTGTCCCATGCAATTCAATACACTGCGCTATGAAATTGAAGACCGAATTCTCACCATTACCCTGAACCGGCCAGAACAACTGAACGCCTTCACTGTGGAGATGGCGGATGAACTGATCACAGCCTTCAAGGCTGCCGATGCCGATGAGACCGTGCGCGCCATTATTGTCACCGGCGCGGGAAAGGCATTCTGCGCCGGCATGGATCTGTCCAGTGACGGCAATGTCTTTGGTCTTGACGAAGAGCTGCAGCCGGGCATGGAAGACATGCGGCAGCGGCTTGAGGATCCGGAAATCGAAGCCGGTGTGCGCGATACCGGCGGACAACTGGCGCTTAGCATATTCGCCTGCCGCAAACCGGTCATTGCCGCCATCAATGGCGCCGCGGTGGGTATTGGCGCCACCATGACCTGTGCCATGGACATTCGTCTGGTCAGTGAGCGGGCCAGGGTCGGATTTGTCTTCAACAAGATCGGCATCACCCCCGAAGCCTGTTCATCCTGGTTTTTACCTCGCATCGTCAATATGGGAACTGCCCTGGAATGGATCTATACCGGCGACATCATCGAAGCCGGGGAACTGCTGAACAAGGGCTGGGCCAACCATGTCCTGGCGGCCGACGAGCTCCTGAGCAAAGCCCGGGCCATGGCCGAGCGCTTCAGCCAGAACAGCCCGGTAGCCATGGCATTGAGCCGACAAATGCTCTATCGCAATGCCTGCCTGCCACATCCACTGCCAGCCCATCAGGTAGACTCCCTGGCGATTTTTTACACCAGCCAGCGCAGTGGCAAGGAAGGCGTGCAGGCCTTCCGGGAGAAAAGATCACCCTGTTACAGTGACACACTCGCCGACGACATGCCGCCATTCTATCCCTGGTGGGACTAGCGCAAAGACAGGATTTCCCTGGCCTGCAGGGCATTGTGACAATTATTGGCGGATTGCTGATATTTTCGCGCCAGCACGGTTATAATGATTAATCCTCAATTTCTGGGATACTCTTCACTATGATCATGGTTCAAAGCACATTTCATCTGCGTCCAGAAAGCAAGGACGACGCGATCCGCCTGATGAAACGCATGGTGCGCAAGAGTCGTGAGGAAGAAGGCTGCCTGAGTTATGAATACTACGAAGGCATTACCGATCCCAATCAGGTGATCCTGCTGCAGGAATGGGAAAATGCCGATTGTCTGGAAGAGCATTACCAGACCGAGCATATGGAGCAGTTTCTTGGCCGTCTTGGCGAACTGCTGGAAAGTCCGGTCAGCACCCGCAGCTATATGGCGCCCCAGGATCAGGAATCACCCAAGCCCAGCCTCAGCGACGAACCGCCCAAACCGGAACAGACCATTCACTGAGCCTCAGGCCATATCGGCGCTCTTGGAATCGTCTGCATCGCCAGCAGCCATCTCCCGGGCTACCTCACCTGAATCCAGACGCCTGAAATAATCACGTGCCACTTCTCTCACTTTAGGCGCCAACAGGAAGGTTGAAATCATGGTGGGTATGGCCATGGCGGCATAGGCACCGTCGAAGAGACTGATCACTGCATCCAGTGAAGCCACTGCGCCGGCTGTGATAAGTGCCATGTAGACCATGAAATAATACTTCTCGGCCTTTGTGCCAAACAAAAAGGCCATGCACTTGCTGCCATAGTAGGAGTAGGTCAATACTGTGGTGGAACTGAGCACCAACACCATCAGCACCAGCATATAGCTGCCGAAGCCTGGCAAGGCCTGCTCATAGGCCATGGAAGTCATGGTGACGCCAATGGCATCACTCTGCCACACACCGGTAACAAGAATGGCCAGGGCAGTACAAGTGCAGACAATCAGGGTATCGATTACCGGCCCCATCATGGCTACCAGCCCTTCCCGGGTTGGCTCATTGGTCTTGGCCGCACCATGGGCCAGGGATTCGGTACCCAGCCCTGCCTCATTGGAAAACACCCCGCGCTGCACACCGATCATGATCACGGCCCCGAGCACACCGCCGGCCGCCGCATCGCCGCTGAAGGCATCGGTGAAAATCAAGGCAAACATGGCCGGAATTTCACCAAGATTATTAAGCAGCAGGATGGCGGTGATGCCGAAATAGAAAATCACCATGGTGGGTACCAGGCCAGCCGCCACTGCCGAAACCCGCCTGACCTTGCCAATGGCAATGGCATACAACACCAGCATGAGAATGATGCCCATGGTCAGATCAAAACCGAAATGACTATCGGCATCGGTAATACCCGCGGGAACCGCGATCACATCACGAATAATCTGCACCAGCTGATTGATCTGAAATACCGGCAGGGTGCCAAACATGCCCGCCAAAGCAAACAGCCAGGCCAGTGGCATCCATTTCTTGCCCAGGCCTTCGCGAATCACATACATGGGGCCGCCCTGCAACTGGCCGGCGTCATCATAGCCGCGGTACATAATGGCCAGCGAGGCGGTATAGAACTTGGTGGAGATACCGACGATGGCAGTGACCCACATCCAGAACACTGCCCCGGGTCCACCCAGGGTAATGGCGACCGCGACACCGGTGATATTGCCAAGACCAATGGTGCCGGCCAGGGCCGTAGCCAGGGCCCGGAAGTGACTGATGTCTCCCGCCACCTCATTACTACCCTTGTCATAGCGACCCAGCAACAGATCGATGCTGTGCTTGATATAACGGAAATGTTGCAGACGGGAGTGAACCATGAAAAATAGACCACCACCCACCAGCAGGACCACCAGATGAGGGCCCCACATGAAGCCGGCAAAGGCTGCCAGCGCGTCTTCGATTTGTTCCATCATGTGATATCGGGGAATGCTGCCAGTGATCTCAGCCTGCTGCCTTCTGAACAGTCATGCACAGCATGATCTGTTTTCCAGAGACCTGGCACGATCGGGGCCTGTTATTGTTTTCCTGATTTTTTGTTTTCTTGTTTGTTAGTGCCTGTCGGCTTGTACAGTCATTGCAAACACTCAACCCAGCTTAAACAGGCCCCGGACGGATTGCAAACGGGCCTTCTGTCGACTCAGCGGATATTGTCGGAAAAGCGAAACTCCGCCGGCGGTTCGACTCCCTGCAGATGGCGCACAAAATAATCCCAGCGTCGCTCCATAAAATAGCGCCGATTGCCAAAGCCATGGCGGGCATCGGGCAGCAGCAACAGATCAAAATCCTTCTCTGCCTCAATCAGCGCCTGCACCACCAACAGGGTATTGCTGGGGTGCACATTGTCATCCAGCAGACCATGGGCCAGCAGCAATTTTCCCTCGAGGTTTTCGGCCAGCAACTGATTGGCCTGGTTATCGTAATTGGTGGTTTGCCGACCATCGGCACCGGTCTCATCATGGACTTCCAGCAAACCCTGCCATTTCTCCGCCCAGTCATCTTCGTAATTGCGGTTGTCATGATTACCGGCACCGGAGACCGCCACCTTGTAAAAATCCGGGTAACGCAAAATGCCGGCAGTGGAGGCAAAACCGCCACCGGAATGCCCCCAGATGCCCACCCTGTCCAGATCCATCCAGGGATTGCGTTCGGCCAGTTGACGAATGGCTGTGATCTGATCCGGCAGGCCGTTGTCACCCATATTGCCGTAATAGGCATCGTGGAAAGACTTCGAGCGACCCGGGGTACCCATGGCATCCACTTCCACCACAATGAAACCCAACTCCGCCAGAGCCTGTTTGTCACTGCGCGACGCGCGGAATGAGCGGCTGCCCACACTGCCGGTCTGGGGCCCCGGATAGAGATAATTGAGCACCGGATAGGACTTGCTGGTATCAAGATTACTGGGCTGGTAGAGCAAGCCATACAGATCGGTCAGCCCGTCCCGGGCCTTGACGGTAAAGGGCTGCGGCGGTACCCAGCCGGATTCTTCCAAAGCCGAGATGTCAGCGCTCTCCAGCAGCATCAGCTCATTGCCGTCCCGGTCCCGGACCCGCACTGTTGGCGCCTGCACGGGCGTGGAGACGCGGTCGACGAAATAATCACCGGACTCGGAAAAGCTGATCACATGATGCCCCGGTTCCGGAGTCAGATTCAGCAAATTGCTGCCATCAAAATCGACGCGATAGAGATAGTGAAAATAGGGGTCACCGGGCTCCCGATTGGAGCCAAGGAAAAACAGCTGCTCATTGTCGCGATCCACATGCAGCACACGCAGTACGGTCCAGTCGCCGCTGGTCAACTGCTGCTGCAGTTCACCGCTTTGCAGATCATATAGATACAAGTGCCCCCAATTGTCGCGCTCCGAATACCACAGAAACTGATCGCGCTCGGGGAAATAACGCCAGCTCTGATCCCCCTGTCCGCTTTCATAATAGGTCTCTACTGTTTCGTTAAAGACTTCACGCACGGCCCCGGTATTGGCATCGGCCACCCGCAGGGTCGCCGACTTGTGATCGCGGGAAGACGAGATAAAGGCCAGGCTCTGGCTGTCCGCCGCCCACTCCACATCCAGAAAGCGTCCAGCAAAATCTGCTACATGGTCGGCGGTGGTGGAGCGATGGGGATCGGCGGGCATATCCAGCCAGACTTGTCGCGGTTCCGGCCCAACATGAATCACCAGCCTCTCGATCATGAAGATATGCTCGTCACCGGGCAGGGGGTACTTCCAGGTATCGACCTCGGGATGCCCCACCTGGGTGGTGTAGAGCGTCATCTCTCCCACTTGCCGGCCGTCATGGCGGAAACTGGCAATCTTGCTGGAATCCGGCGACCACAACAGTACCGGCTCGTCATCTCGAATCCAGCCGGCATTATTGGTGGCATAGCCGTAGTGTTCGCTGCCATCAAAGGTCAGCTGGGTGGCATCACCGCTGGCAAGGTCCCGCACCCAGAGATTGTAATCCTCCACATAGGCCACCTTGCTGCCGTCCGGTGACAGGGTCTCACCTGCTTCCAGTTCAGGCAGCCGGCTGACAGTCAAGCTGCCAAGATCAACCCGAAAGCGCTCACTGTCATAATCGAATTCCATGGCATCGAGACTGCTGCTGATGTCGATATCGGAGAGTGCCAGATCGGTCGCATCGGGAGCTTCATCCACCAGTTCCGCCAGGGCTTCGGCCAGCAGGATCGGGTCCACCACACCGGTCTTGCTGCCGGTAGCCAGATCAGCAATTTGCAATTCTGAACCCTGGGCCGTGGATTTACGGTACACCAGCCGGTCATCTTCCTGCCAGTCCAGCGCCAGCACATCATCCACCACCAGCTCCCGGGTATTGGCCGCCAGAAATTGTTCGGCGCGCTGGTAATCCGCCAGGCTCGCCGCCACAGGCTCGGCGGCCGGGGCAATTGCATCCGGCGGGGCAGTATCACAGGCGGCCAGAGTGGCCAGCAGAATTAGCAGGGAAAGCAGGATTGGGGCCGTGACCGGCTTGTCAGTCGCCATTGGCAGTCTCCGTCGTTACAGACGGGTCGGCCCCGTCATTGCTAAAGCAGGCTATCCAGAATCAGGTTGGTGGACTCCACGATACGCTGATCCCGTGGTCGCAGATCCGGATCAAAGCTGACCCCGGTGAGATGCTGCAAGCCCTGAATATAGCGCACTGCAATCTCATTGGCCTGCTCTTCGCTGAATTGCTGGTTCTTTTCTTTCACCATGCCTCGGGCAAATTCCTTGGAGAAGGATACCGGCTTGCCGTCGCGGGTCAGCAGTTCGCCATTGTCATCCAGGCGCCAGAAGCGCGAGGAGTCCATGGTATATAGCTCATCGGCAGACACAATATCCCCGGCACTGTTAATGCCATGCTCGGTCTTGGTGTCCACCAGCACCATGCCCTTTTCAGACAGGTACTGGGAAACCATGCCGAAGGCCATCAGGGAGGCATTGCGGATCTGGTTGTACTGGCCGGTGGTGCAGATACCGTTGTCGAACAGGTACTGGGTATCGATGGTTTCATCCACCTCATCCTTGGTACTGGGAGTATCCATCAGATAGGGCAGCACGCCATTGGGAAGCAGGGAATCCACCGCCAGTTCATGGCCGGCATAAACCATCACCGACTGGCCGGCGTCCTTCGCCGTCAGCCAGTGCTGATACAGCGAGGTGGAAGTGGAGCTTTCCGCCATATACATGCGCAGCACATTTTCCAGCTTGATCAGATTCAGGTTTTCCGCCGGAATCACGGTAGAGCTGGGCTGCAGGCCTTGCACCGTAAACTGGGAACTGCCCAGCACCGGTTTCACCAGTTGCAGCATATGATCGTGATTGAAGGCCAGCACCTGATCCTTGAAGGGAATCGCCCCACGATTCACATCATGGGTGGAGATGCGGTTATTGCGAAACATCAGACGGATGGGTTGACCGCTGCTGCTACGCAATTGATCCCCGAACACCGAGTCCGACACCTTGCCTTCCAGCACGGTGCAGCCATTGAGGCGGGGAATTTCACCGTCGGCAATCAATTGCTTGATGGGCCGACCTTCATTAACAACGGCGCCGTGTTCGGCGACCAATTCACGAATTTCGTTTTCGTTCAGCATGATTTCTCTGGCAGGTTATGGACGGAAAAGAGACGAAGAATAGTGGAATCAGATTCCAGAATCCAGATCGCAGAAACTAAAACGCAGAAAGCGGCGAACCGGTTTCTGCGCTAAGTGAAGACTGCACACTAGTTTCTAGTCTCTAGTTTCCAGTCTCTAGATTATGGTGCCGCCACCAAGAGTCGAACTCGGGACCTGCTGATTACAAGTCAGCTGCTCTACCACGGCTGAGCTATAGCGGCACAGTAAGGAAATATTAAGACGTCCCCGGCGTCTGCTACTTCGACCGCTGACGGCGTCAGCTGCTGCTTTCTTCCCGCAGC
>JALEHB010000131.1 GCA_022763285.1 Pseudomonadales bacterium
AGTCTTCATCGGCAACCTTGATGAGCTGTTTGCCGAAGTTCTTGCCCTTGAGCATGCCTCGAAAATATTCCGGCGCATTCTCCAGACCTTCACCAATGCTCTCCCTGAATTTGATCCGGCCTTCTCCAACCCAGCCACCCAGCAGGCGTGTGGCTTCCACCCAGCGGTCCATCCATTCGGTCACCACAAAGAAACGATGCTCGGGTACCGGATCGGCGGTCTTGAGAATATCGAAAGGCGTTTCGGCCTTACTGATATCCTCATCATTATAATTGGAGATATAGCCGCAAATTGGGACTCTTGCCCCCTCGTTCAATAGCGGTGCGACTGCTTTGGTGACTTCACCGCCCACATTCTCGAAATAGACATCGATACCATCGGGACAGGCGGCGGCCAGTTCTTCCTTGAGATTGCCGGCCTTGTAGTCAATACAGGCATCGAAATGCAGTTCCTCTTTCACATAGCGGCACTTCTTGGGCCCGCCGGCGATACCGACCACTCGCAATCCCTTGATGCGGGCAATCTGCCCCACCACGGAACCCACGGCACCGGATGCAGCGGCCACCACCAGGGTTTCACCAGCCTTCGGCTTGCCCACTTCGGTGAGCCCGAAATAGGCAGTACGTCCCGGCATGCCTACCACGCCCAGATGCGCCGACAGGCTGCCATTGTTGAGGTCTACCTTCATCAGTCGCTGGTCGTCTTCATCGGCCACAATATGACTCTGCCAGCCCCGGTGGGCCGTCACCCGATCACCGACAGCAAACTTGTCGGAATTGGACTTGATCACGATACCTGCACTTTCCCCGATCATCACATCGCCCACCTGCATGGGATCGGCATAGGATTTGACGTCATTCATGCGGCCACGCATATAGGGGTCCAGGGATAACCAGCACACCTTGATCAGGATCTGCCCGTCACCCAGTTCCGGCACCTCGACCTGCTCGATTCGGAAACAGTCGTCATCAGGTTCTCCAAGGGGGCGCTTGGCAAAGATCACACGGGTATTGAGCATGGTTTGAATCCTCTGTTGCTGGGCGTTGTTCAGTTTGGTTTTTGCGATTCGTTGTTGAAATCAAGCGATATCGCTTGCGCAGCAGTCTAACGTAATTTCCCGGGCACGCACAGCCGCCAGGGCCAGGGACAGCTTGTCCATGGCTTCGCGGATTTCAGCCTCGCTCACAAGCAGGGAGGGCAACAGGCGCAGTACTGCATTGCGGGTCGGAATCAGCATCAGCCCCTGCTGCAGACAGGCCTGGCAAAGCTGCTCCACCAGCGCCTCATCCTGCAATTGCAGGGCCTGCAGCAAACCGCAGCCACGCTGCTCAACAATGATGTCCGGATACCCGGCCGCCAGCTTGGCAAGCTCATTTCCCAACACCGTGCCCATGGCCGCAGCGCGGGAAGCCACCTCATGCTCCAGCAAATAATCCAGCACCGCTGTGGCCACCGCACAGCCCAGGGGATTGCCGCAATAGGTCCCGCCATGGTCTCCCGGCTGCACTTGGCTGGCACAGGCGGAGGACATCAACAGCGCAGCAAAGGGAAAACCGCCAGCGAGCCCTTTACCCAGAGTCATCATATCCGGCTCCACAGCAGGCTGACATTGATCCACGGCAAACAGACTGCCACTGCGGCAAATTCCGGTCTGGATTTCATCCACGATCAACAGCGCACCCCGGGCCCGACAGAGCTTTTGCACTGCTGACAGATAGGCTGGGTCGGGCAGGCGAATGCCACCCTCCCCCTGAATGGGTTCCACAATCACCGCCGCCGTTTGCCCACCAATGGCAGTGTCCATGGCGGGCAAGTCGTCATAGGGCACGAAGCGGTTGGCAGGAAACCAGGGCTTGTGCAGCTGTGCCGCTTCCGCACTGCCACTGACCGACAAGGTGTTCAGGGTACGACCATGGAAGGAGCGCAGGGTACTGACAATGCCAGTCCGGCCGGTAAGTTTGCGCGCCATCTTTATGGCTGCATCATTGGCTTCGGCACCACTGTTGAGAAAATACATATGACTCAGTGGTGCTGGCAGATGCGGCGCCAGCTTCCACATCAGTTCAGCCCTGGCCGGTGAATAGGTAAAACCGGAATTGGGATTCTGCATCAACAGTGCAGCCTGATCAGTTAATGCCTGCTGAATGCGCGGGTGACAATGCCCGAGACTGGTCACTCCCCAACCGGAGCTGAAGTCCAGGTATTGTCTGCCTTCACTATCCCAGACCCGATTGCCCGCGCCGCGAACAATGGCCAGCGGTTGCCGCTTGCAGAAAGGAATGCCATAGCGCTGTTCGATTTCAATACTGTTCATGGTCGACTCTCCGGTCGTAGTGAGTGAATAGAGGGTTTTCTGCAAGGTGTCTTGACGTAATAGCAGTAAGCATAAAGCTCGCCAAAGCCCAGTTTGCGGTACAGATTCATGGCAGCCAGGTTGCTCTTTTCCACCTGCAAATAGGCATACCTGGCACCCTGGGCCTGTCCCCAGGCCAATTGCTGCGAGACCAGACTGGCCGCCAGGCCCTGCCTTTGCCGATCCGGCGCAGTCGCGATACCGAACAAGCCCAGAGCTTCATCGCTGTGCACAGCCATGGCGGAGGCCACAAAGCGGCCCGCCTCAGTGAGGGCCAGATAGTTGGCCGGGTCGGCAATGCGATCCAGCAGACACTGGCGCAAGCTCGAATTCTCAGGCCCGCTGCGATTGGCGGTGACGGACGCCAGAAGCCATTGCCTGCTGTCCAGTTGCAGAGCTGATTGCGGTCCGGGCACAGGCAGAAAGTCTTGCAAGGACCGGAGCATCACCGCCGTTGGCGCCTCTGCCTGATAGCCGCAGGCCGCCAGCCTTGCCTGAAGGCTTTGGGCGGCCGACATGTAACTCGCCAGACGAATAATGGCTGGCAAGCCCCTGCCCCAGTAATACTGTTCGGCCTGTTGCATCAGGGCGGCCGCCTGATCAGCCCGCGGCGACACCGGAGTCAGGCAATTGGCACGGCGACTGACACCCCTGGCATAGCGCAGCAAGGCAATCCCGGTTTCGCTTTCTTCCAGCGCAGGCCAGGCCCTTCTTGAGGCCAGTTCAATATCGAGAATCTGCTGCTTGCATTCCATAATGGCATTCCTACTGTGTCTTTTCGGGCCTGAACGACAGGCAAAAAAAAACCTCCAGAGCCGGAAGCTCTGGAGGTTTTTCTGGATTCAGTATCAATCAGTCAGTTAAAACCACAGCGCTCCCCGGGTTGGGAACAAGGCACGCGCAACACGGCGGGCAGCTGCTGCGGCGGCTGCCTGACTGGCAAATTGAATAGTGCTTGCGGTTAGCGCGAACATGGTCGTGTTTTCTATTGCTTTCTGAATGATTGTCTTGTGCTTGCTTGCATCAGCTTGCGATACAAACAAGCTGCGGACTTTAGGGGATCACCCGGGCAGTGTCAACTTTTTCTGCCGGGTCTCGCTGGCATACGCGCTTACTCGCGCTCACGCCGATCCCTGAATTCCTCGAAATCCTGAATATTCAGTTCGAAATAGGGATTATCCAGATCGATTACCCGCGCCTCACGCCCGGTTACTGCACCTTCGATGACCACTACCAGCACATAGGCCGTAATGGTAGTCACCAATACGCTGTAGCGGTTTTTCAGTAGCAGCGCTCTGACTTGTTCCATCATCTGTCCTTCCTCCGAAATATTGTTTCTGGCTGCTAGTCTGTGAAGCGCCGCATTACCACGGCACCACCCACCAGTATGCTGCCCACGGCGATACCAAATAACATGTCATAGTTGAACAGGCGCGGCAGCAAGTCAGCTATATCGAAAACGATGTACTGGCCCGGATTACTGCGACTCTCGATCCAGTTAGCCAGAAACTGACTGCCGAATACAAAGTCTTCCAGGAACAGCAGCAACATGAAGACGCCAACCGCCCACATCAAGGGTGCCCGTCGGGCGAAGGCGGAAAACAGTAACAACCAGCCTACTGTTGGAAACAGCCACAGCCCTGAGATCACCATGGAGCAGTACACCAGCAACAGGGACAACAGGGCCGCCATCAGCAGATAAGCAAGGCCAGCCACGGCAATGTCGTAATTGAATCCCAGCAGGGTCATCCAGCCGATGCCCAACAGATAGAGCACGAACAACACGGCGATATAAAACAGCGGCGCCACTACAATCAGGGCCACAAGCTTGGACAGCACCGTGCGCAGATCCGATACCGGCATGGAGTGCCAGAACAGGACGCTGGAATCCTTGCGATCCTGGTACAGGGTGCTCAACAGATAGACGACAGCACAGATACTGAATACCAGGGTAAAGGGAATCGACAGGCTCATGAACAAGGGCGCCATGTCCCGCGGCGACAATCCATCGAAGGCCACCGCAACGTATTCGATGGCAATGGCCAGCTCATCGCCCGGCAGCATATGCAGAACCCAGGCGGTGAACAGAAAAATC
Organism: Pseudomonadales bacterium; assembly: GCA_022763285.1. GTDB lineage: Bacteria > Pseudomonadota > Gammaproteobacteria > Pseudomonadales > Pseudohongiellaceae > UBA9145. Next base: position 4,449 of record JALEHB010000131.1, read on the forward strand.
AGGGCGGCCAGAATCACCGGGGCATAGAAAAACAGGGTGGTATGTTCCAGCAGCTCCCGCTTCAGCAACATGGCAAATTGTCTGACGCTGAAATTATTCATGACCTGCCTCCCCTGTTGCGGCTGCTTCGCCGAGCACACGATCCTGACGCATCTTGGCCACAAACAGATCGGCGACACTGGGGGTAATCACCTCGCCCAGGGGCTGCAGTTTTTCCCGGGGCACATCCTCAAAAGTCAGACAATGCTTGCCCAGGGTCTTGCGCTGATAAATCGGCCCCAGGGCCTCCGCTTCAGCCATCTTGTCCGACTGCACGATCAATTCACTGTAGCGTATTTCCAGCTCACTCATTTGGGTATTGAGCACAATCTCGCCTTTGTTGATGAACACCAGATGCGATAACAGCGCTTCGATTTCCTCCACCTGGTGGGTGCTGATAATGATGGTGCGATCGCCATCATAAAAATCATTCAGCAGGCGGTCATAAAATTCCTTGCGGTAAACAATGTCCAGGCCCAGGGTAGGCTCATCCAGTACCAGCAGACGCACATCAATGGCCATGACCACTGCCAGGTGCAACTGGGTAATCATGCCCTTGGATAATTCCTTGATACGTTTGTTGGGGGGAATATCGGTGCTGGCGAGAAACTGCTCGGCCCGGCCGCGGTCGAAGCGCGGATGTACCGCCGCCACATAGTCCAGTAGCTGATTGACCCGCAGCCAGCGTGGCAGGATTCCCACATCGGCAATGAAACAGACCTCTTCCATCAGCTTGTGACGGGCCCGACGTGGATCCTGACCCGCCACTTCCAGCTCGCCCTGCACATCACAAAGACCGATCAGGGCTTTCAGGGTGGTGGTCTTGCCGGCGCCATTGGGCCCGATCAGGCCGCTGATGGCGCCCCGGGGTATATCCAGGTCCACACCCTTCAGTGCCCTGAACCTGCCAAAGGATTTCTCCAGCCCTTTTGCGTGCACAATACTAGTCATCACTCAGTCCCAGAATCCTCGCTCTGTCAATCCTGATCTCGGCCAAGCAGATCATCCAGTTCCAGCCCCAGCCTTTCGATTCGTTCGGCAATTTGTGGCCATTCTTCCCGCAGGAATTTGTCCCTTTCCGCGGTCGCAAGTTTGTCTTTCGCTCCACTGACAACATACATTCCAAGCCCCCGTTTTTTTTCCACCAGTTCTTCATCCACCAACATCTGGATCGCCTTGGAGACAGTCACCGGATTAATACGCTGCTCACCGGAAATCTGTCGAACCGAGGGCAAGGCGTCCCCTTCGGCCAGTTCACCATCCATAATCAGCGCCACCAGACGGTCACGAAGCTGAAGATAGATAGGCTGCTTGTTGTTCCAGTTGATTTCCACGCTGTGGCTGACTCACTGAGTTAGTGTTATACGTAACTATAACACCGAATCAGCAAGACGCAAGCGAAATTTGCCCCAGAGGCTATCTCTCTGTTTTTACGGGTTTTATTAATTTAGGAAAGGGCCGCAGGGCCGGACCATTAGCGTTTACGCTGGTCCAGCACCACCTGCTGCTGCAGCAATTGCTCGACTTCGGCACTGTCGAATCCGAATTCCTGCAGGATCTCCCGACTCTGGGCACCGAACTTCGGCGGCAGATGACGGACACTGCCCGGCGTGCGGGAGAACTTGATGGGAGTCCCGGTCATCTTGTACCAGTCTTTCTCGATGGTCATCTGCCGGTGATGGGTATGGGGATGGTTCACCACCTGTTCGGTATTGTGAATGGGACCGGCCGCCAGACCTGCTGCCGCCAGCCGGGCGCCAATCTCCTGACCGTCGAACTGCTTGAGGCTGGCCTCAATATAGGTTTTCAGCTCATCCCGGTTGTTCACCCGGTCGATATTGTCGGCAAAACGCGGGTCATCGATAAGTTCCTCAACTCCCAATTCCTGGCAGAGCTTGGCCCAGGCCCGGTTGTTGCCGGCACCGATAAAGATATCGATGGTGCCGGTGGCAAAGGTGTCATAGGGGCTGATATTGGGGTGGGCATTACCGGTGGGTCCAGGCACTTCGCCGGAAAAATTGTAATTGGGAATATGGGGGTGCATCAGGGACACCGCACAGTCATACAGGGTCATGTCCAGATACTGCCCCTGCCCGGACTGCTCCCGCTCCAGCAGGGCCATGAGGATGGCAATGGCGGAATACAGGCCGGTGCCCATATCCACTGCCGCCAGGCCCAGCCGGGTGGGCTTGCTGCCCTGCTCGCCATTGATGCTGAACCAGCCAGCCATGGCCTGGATAATGGCATCGTAGCCGGGGAAACCACCCCAGGGGCCGTCACTGCCAAAACCGCTGACCCGACAATGCACCAGACGCGGGAAGCGCTCGCGCAGCACTTCTTCATAGCCCAGACCCCACTTCTCCATGGTTCCAGGCTTGTAGTTCTCCACCAGCACATCGGCTTTTTCCAGCATTTTCAGCAGCACTTCCCGCCCCTGCTCCGTCGTCAGGTCAAGTCCCATGGAGCGCTTGTTGCGGTTCACGCCGATGAAATAGGCCGCGTCCTGCTCATGAAAGGGAGGGCCCCAGTCACGGGTCTCATCGCCGCGGGGCGGCTCTATCTTGATAATCTCGGCGCCATGGTCACCCAGTATCTGGGTGCAATAGGGACCGCCAAGCACCCTGGAAAGATCAATTACCAGCTTGCCGCTGAGGGCTGCCTGCTGTTCGCCAAAAATCAAGGTGAAGTCCTGAATGCCCGGTTCTGCCCGTACTCATTTGAGTGACCTGCTTGACAGGGCCACTGGAAGTACCCATCTGATGCCTTGGTGGCGATACAGGCCAGAACCGAAAATGCTGCCATAAAAAATGCGCCCGGCGGGCGCATCAAACCAGGGAGAAAGCATAAAGCAGCGCACCCGGCGCTTCAAGTCAGCCCCAGACGGGTCGAATCAGTCCTGGCTGAGCAGAGTATCGACCTCGGCCAGGCCGATTACTTCGGCATCCAGCCCTTCCCTGGCCAAAATGGCCCGCAGACGTTTGAGCCCCTCGATCTGGATCTGCCTGACACGCTCGCGGGTAAGTCCCACCTGCTTGCCGACGTTTTCCAGAGTATCCGGCTCATGATCATACAGACCGAAGCGGCGTACCAGTACTTCCTGATGGCGCCGGGGCAATTCCCCCAACCAGTGCATCAACTGGCCACGCAAATCCTCATTGGCAATTCTGTTATGGGGTTTGGGCAGATTGTCGGCCTGCAGGCACTGCAACTGATAATCCACCACATCCGGCTCGGCACTGCTGCTGGCAGGCGCCTGGGCTTCCTGCAGTTGCAGCAGCCGTTGCACCTGGGCCGGATCCTTGTTGGCGGCCGCCGCGATTTCCGGCAAGCGCGCTTCCCGGTGCTGCTGCCGACTCAGTTCACTGGCACTGCGCAAACAGGCGTTCAATTCCTTGATCACATGCACCGGCAGGCGCACGGTGCGAGTCTGGTTCATCAAGCCCCGCTCGATGGCCTGACGGATCCACCAGGTGGCATAGGTGGAGAAACGGAAGCCCTTGGCCGGTTCGAATTTTTCCACGGCATGAATCAGACCCAGATTGCCTTCCTCAATCAGATCCATGAAGCACAGCCCCCGGTTCAGGTAACGCCGGGCCACCTTCACCACCAGTCTGAGATTGGCCTCGATCATGTGCTGCCTTGCCTGCCGATCTCCGGCCCGGGCCCGAGTGGCAACGCGAAACTCATCGGCAGCACTGAGCAGTGGCCGACGGGCAATATCCTGCAAATAGTGCTGGCTGAGCTCATTGGCAGTGGATGCGCCTGCCTCGGAGCCAGACCCGCCTTGCGAGTTGCCAGCACAGTATTGGGATGAAACAGAACTGGCCCGGGTCCGGGCAGCAGCCAGCGAAGTGTGCATAGTCGGTAACCTCCCTGTTACGTCCTGCGCTTCGATTAGTGTTGCTCAGATCAGTATAGACCAGACAGGGGCAATTGCCAGTCCTGGCCGGGCGATCACCGATGGGGCCCAGGCTTGTGAAGTAAGGAGTGAGGTAAGGAGAAAGAAAGAGAGAGACAAGCAGCGTAGCATCAGCCAAGCCGGGCTTATTCCGGAACGGCATGTTCCATCAGGGCAGGCAGGAAGAACTCGGCCACCATAATCGGCTTTTTGTACAGCAAAAACAGGCTGCGACGCCCCCAGGTCCGGGCACTGTGCCGGGCCACTTCATAATGACTGCGCAGCAGGTCCGGATGCTCAAACAGAAATTCCCCCAGGGGCCTGGAACCCAGTTCCAGCACCTGTTTCAGCGGGCTCATCAGGCTGTGCTCCGGCATCAGGGTATGGGCTTGCACCCAGGGCGCTCCCCCACCCAGCAGCACCACCCGGCGAGACCAGAAGCTATGCCCTGGCGCCAGCGGACCAAATTGCTGGCGCAGCTTGCTGTTGGCAATCTCTTCCCAGGCCTCTGCCTGCACCTGTACCTGGAAATCATTGTCACTCGCCAGTTTCAGCAGCCGCGTCAGGGAACCTGGCGCCGCCAGCCACTGGGCCGCAGAACCAGCCTCGGGCAGTGCTGTGTCCATGGCTTGCCAGTGCAAACCGGGATCAGCAATATCAACGGGCCGTGATGGAGCACCTGCATTCATGCGCGGGATTCACTGTAGATAAAGGCGGGAAAGAACAGGGGCGCCTGGGCGCCCCTGTCTGACAGACTGTTAACGCGGCTGGTAATTCTGCAGCGTCTTGATAATAACCGTCATGACACGACGATTCTGCGCACGTCCGGCAGAAGTGTCATTGCTGGCAACGGGCTGGCTTTCGCCAAAACCGGTTGCCGTGATACGGCTACCCTGCACATCAAATCGGTCGATCAGCACCTCACGCACGGCATCGGCGCGGCGCTGGGACAGGCCACGGTTGTACTCCTCGGTACCAACACTGTCGGTATGACCTTCCAGTTCGATGACCACATCGGGATACTGCTCCATGAAATCCGCCACTTCCTCAATCTCGGAAAAGTATTCCGGTTTGACTTCAGAGCGATCGAAGTCGAAATTCACCTGCAGTTCGACCCGGGCCACCTCTTCCACCGGAATCGGACAGCCATTGTCGTCTACCGCGTAATTACGGGGCGTGTCCGGGCAGCGGTCATTGGCATCGATGACACCATCACCGTCGCTGTCACGGGGTGCCGGGGCACTGGCTGGTTCCGGGGCCGGCTCTGGCGCTGGCTCGGGCCGAGTGCTGGCAGTGCTGCGACGCGGCGCCGAATCACCACCAAAGTAGTAGATCAGGGCAGTATCGATGCCCAGGTCGGAATCTTCCAGGTCCCGATCCAGATAGTTATAGCTGCGAATGGCTGTGCGCCACTCCCAGCGATCACTCAGTGCATACTTGATACCGGCTCCGATATCCAGCAGGGTGTTGTTTTCTCCCTCGAATTTGGTATTGCCCATACCGGCAACCACGAAGGGCTTCCAGTTCGGGGAAGAGTTATCAAAATCGTAAAACAGATCAAACTTGTAGTGATCCAGATCCACCTCACCACCGAGATTGGTATCGGCGTCCATCTCAAATGTGCTCAATTCAAGACTGACACGCTCAGTAAGCTGAAAACCCAGTCCGGCAAAAAAGCCCCAGCTTTCGTCCAGACCGGTGTCATCATTGAAATCCATCCACTGGGCGCCGGGGGCGATGTACCACTGCCCTTCTGCGGCCTGGGCTGCAGGCACCACCAACAGGAGCGAAAAAACGACAACTAAAATATTACGACTCATAGAATCGGGATTCCTTGGAAAATGAATGTATTGTCTGCCGGGCTAGCGGCTTATAAAGCCATATAACCACCCTCAGACAGCGGTTCAGTATAGCAAATTTCCGCCTGCAATACCTTTCCCCTTTAGCCGCGACTGTCATCAGACTACAATATCCGTGATCTAGACTGTCCCCAGGACAGGCAGCCCCGTATCCCGGCGCCTGCGGGGATTAACAAGCGAGCAGGAGCAACTTTTGCACAACTGGCAAACCGCAATAAAGCGACACGCATTGCTGATTCTGCTGGCTTGCCTGGTTGGTCTGGCGATAGATCGCTTGTTACTGGTGCTGGTGCTGCTGCTGTTGGTATACGGCGCGCGCAACTACTACCAGATCTACAGGCTCTATAGCTGGCTGGCAAAAGACCCCGAGCGGCGCCCGGCGGAGCCTCCCGAGAGCGGCGGCATCTGGGGGGATATCTATGACGGCATCTATCGCCTGCAGAAACAGGAGCGCCAGTCCAAATCCTACCTGGAAAACATCATCAACAAGGCCCAGGAATCCACCGCCGCCCTGGAAATGGCTATCGTCATGGTGAACAAGCAGGGCAATCTGGACTGGTGGAACAAGGCCGCAGAGACCTTGTTAGGGTTTCGCTACCCCCAGGATATCAACCAGTCAGTGGTCAACCTGATTCGCAATCCGCAGTTTTCCGATTATTTCGACAGTGAGAATTACTCCGAAACCCTGAAGATGGAGGCGCCCGGAGACAGTAATAAAGTGCTGGAGTTCCAGATCGCGCTATTTGGTGAACAGGAGCGCCTGATGATCATCCGGGATATCACCCAACTGCAGCGCCTGGCCAATATGCGCAAGGATTTTGTCGCCAATGTCTCCCATGAGCTGGGCACCCCCATTACCGTGATCAAAGGCTATCTTGAGGCCCTGCTGGACAATCAGGACTTGCTGGAACCCCGCTGGCACAAGGCGCTGGATCAGATGCGGCAGCAGTCCATGCGTATGGAAAACCTGGTGCGGGATTTATTGATGCTGTCTTCGCTGGAAACCAAGACCATGTCCAAAAACCGGCAGCAAATCAAACTGTCCAGCCTGATTGGCGAAATCGAAAACGATACCCGGCAGATGTTCACAGACAAGTCCCACACCTTCATCAATGAGTGCAATGACGATGACACCATCGTGCTGGGCAAACGCAATGAACTGTACAGCGCCATCTCCAATCTGGTGGTCAATGCGGCCAAATACACCCCGGCTGAAGGCACCATCCGTCTGCGCACCCGGGATTCGGAAGCGGGCTATCTGGTGGAGATAATCGACAATGGCATCGGCATTGAGAAACACCACCTGCCCCGTCTTACTGAACGGTTCTACCGGGTCGATGGCAGTCGCGCCACCGATACCGGCGGTACCGGACTGGGGTTGGCCATCGTCAAACATATTTTGCTGCGCCACGAAGGCGAATTGCTGATTGATTCCCAATATGGCAAGGGCAGTACATTTACCTGCCGTTTTTCCCACCAGCGCATCATCAAGGCCCCGGAATCCAGTGAGCAGGGCTCTGCAGACAACAGCGCGCCCAGCCCCCTGAACGACCAACAAAAAAACAGTCAGCCCCAAAAACAAAATCTGCACTGACAAAGCAGTGTAGTTATATCAGGGAGCTTCAATGTCAGAAGTAGTCTGGCGGGCATTACATACTCGCAGCTGCCAAGCCGGCGGTTCGAACAAATCCGGAGAAAATTGGCTGACAACAAATTTTCTTTTTGGAAATACCTGGCACGAATTTCTGTGCTATTTGCGGCAATCAATCAATCGGCATCGACGATTTGATCAGCAATATCTTCCAGCTTCTCATGACGAATATCGGTGCCCTTGACCAGATAGATCACATGCTCTGCAATATTCTTGGCATGATCTCCGATCCGTTCCAGTGCCCGGAGCGCCCAGAGGATGTTCAGCACCCGGGTAATATAGCGCTGATCTTCCATCATATAGGTGATCATGGACCGCATCGCACTGCGATATTCATTGTCCACCTCTCGGTCATCCTGGGCCACACGCAGGGCATCCTCGGCATCATAACGGGCAAAGGCATCCAGGGCCTTGTTCACCATTGTTGTCACCTTGTCTGCCAGATGGCGAAACTCCACAAAGCCTTCAGGGAAATCCCCCTCTTCGCTCAGTTTCACCGCCATGCGTGCAATCTTGGATGACTCATCACCTATGCGTTCCAGATCCCTGACGGTTTTGATGATCGCCAGCACCAGCCGCAAATCACTGGCCGCCGGCTGTCGCCGCGCCAGTATCAGACTGCATTCTTCGTCAATCGACACTTCCAGAGTGTCAATTTCATCGTCTTCTTTCATCACCTTTTCACCAAGGCGACTATCTGCCGTGGTGAGTGAGGTCATGGCATCCGCAAGCTGCTTCTCGACGGCGCCGCCCATCTCCATCATGCGCTTCTTGACTTCTTCAAGCTCCACATTGAATTGCTTGGAGATATGGGAACTGTGATTCTCAGCCTGGGAATTCATATCTATACCTTTAAGGGCACAGCTCTCGATCCGGAACCAGGTCCGGCGACAGCCATTGCTTGAGTAATTTAACCGTAGCGACCGGTAATATAGTCTTCAGTCTGCTTTTCGGCCGGGTTTGTAAAAATATTATCAGTGGTATCAAACTCCACCATATCCCCCATGTACATGAAGGCCGTATAGTCGGAAACCCGGGCAGCCTGTTGCATATTATGGGTGACAATGACGATGGTGTATTTCTCTTTCAGTTCGTTGATCAGTTCCTCGATCTTCAGGGTCGAGATGGGGTCCAGGGCCGATGCCGGCTCATCCAGCAGCAATACTTCCGGTTGCACGGCGACAGTACGGGCGATCACCAGACGTTGCTGCTGACCACCGGACATACCCAGGGCGCTATCATGGAGACGATCCTTGACCTCATCCCAGAGCGCCGCCGAGCGCAGCGATGATTCCACCACTTCGTCCAGAGTACGCTTGCGGTTGATACCCTGAATGCGCAGCCCGTAGGCCACATTTTCATAAATGGACTTGGGAAAGGGGTTGGGTTTCTGGAACACCATACCCACACGACGACGCAGGTCAGCCACGTCCACTGACTTGTCATAAATGTCTTCGCCGTCCAGATTGATGGCCCCTTCGATGATGCAATCGTCCACCAGATCATTCATGCGGTTAAAACAGCGCAGCAGACTGGATTTACCGCAACCACTGGGACCGATAAAGGCGGTCACCCGCTGCCGGGGAATTTCCAGATTGATATCCTTCAGAGCACGTTTATCGCGAGAATAATAAAGGTTCAGATCCTTCACCTCCAGACAGGTCTCGGTATCAAACTTGAGCCTGTCCTGCTCGCCTGCACCCGCTTCGGTCAGCACTTCGTTCTCCACTTCGGTTAACTCCGCCTGCTTGTTTTTCAAATCATTCATTTCTGCTCGCTACACAGGCCATTATCAGGCCCTGACTCCTTAATGTGAATCCAGCGCCTTGTATTTTTCACGCAAACGATTACGCAATGCCACCGCCGTCAGGTTCAGCACCGCAATCACGATCACCAGCAGCAAGGCCGTGGCAAATACCAGGGGCCGGGCCGCTTCAACATTGGGGCTTTGAAAACCCACGTCATAGATGTGGAAGCCCAGGTGCATGAATTTCTGATCCAGATGCAGATAGGGGTAATTGCCATCCAGCGGCAATGAAGGCGCCAGCTTGACCACACCCACCAGCATCAACGGAGCTACCTCCCCTGCCGCTCTTGCCACTGCCAGGATCAGCCCGGTCATCATGGCCGGGCTGGCCATGGGCAAGACAACTCGCCACAGGGTTTCGAACTTGGTGGCCCCCAGCGCCAGACTGCCTTCCCGCACGCTGCGAGGAATACGGGCCAGGCCTTCTTCGGTGGCCACGATCACCACAGGGACAGTCAATAGCGCCAGGGTCAATGAAGCCCATAACAGACCACCGGTTCCAAATGTCGGCGCCGGCAAGGCCTCCGGGTAGAAAAGCTGATCGATCTCTCCGCCGATGATATAGATAAAGAAACCCAGACCAAACACCCCGTAAACAATGGAAGGCACACCGGCCAGGTTGTTCACGGCGATACGAATCATGCGAGTAATCACGCCTTGTTTAGCGTATTCGCGCAAATAGACGGCGGCAATCACGCCAAAGGGCGTAACAAAGACACTCATCAGCAGCACCATCATGACGGTACCGAAAATGGCCGGGAAAATACCGCCTTCGGTATTGGCTTCACGGGGCTCATCGGTCAGAAACTCACCCAGCTTCTGAAAATAGGTGCCGATCTTGGCAATCACGCCCAGGGTGTTGGGCTGATAGGCAAACACAATCTCGGAGAATTCGATTTCGGTTTCCTGACCATTGGCGGCCACAAACACCGCCGAATCCCGGCCAATTTCTTCATAGAGCCCATTCAATTCGAGCTGCAATTCCAGGTACTGGGCATCCAGGGTTTCCCGTTCGGCATCCAGTTCTGCCAGATTGGCCGGCGTGTCTTCACCATTCAGTTCCAGACGGCGCTGCTGCAAGCGCAGACGTTCAACGGCGTAGTTGATATCGCCGATCTCATCATTTTCAATACGATAGATCTCTTCGAAAATCTCCAGAGCCCGTTCCAGGCGCTGATTGAAATCCTGCCAGAGTGGCTCATCCACACCGGTGAGATTGCTGGTTTCGGCAACCAGTTGTCCCTGTTCATGAATCTCGGCGAGGAAGCCGTAAAAATTACCCCACTCTCTTCTCTCCAGGGTAACCACGCCCTCCGGATAGGAGATGTCAGTGACGAAATCATCCAGCACCCAACTGAAGTCGGCGCCGGTGAGATCGCGATTACCCAGCTTCATCAAGTTGCGCTGATAAAACGCCTGGGACTCATCCACCGGAATACCGGAGCTGGCAATCTGCACCGCCGGCACCTGCTCACTTTCCACCAGTTCACCAATGATTTCAGTCGCCGTGTCTTCGGAGTATTCACTGGGCGGCGCATAAGTCGCCTGCAGGACATCCTTGGGCCAGAAATGGCTCATGCCCCGCACCGTGAGCAGAAACAGCAGACCGATGACCATCACGATGCTGATTGCCACAGCGCCGGCATTCATCCATATCCAGGGCGAACCGGAACGATACCACTTGCCAATTTCATTCTTCATATGGTGCTGTACTTGGATCGCAGGCGCTGCCGAACCACTTCGGCAACGGTATTAACAATAAAAGTGAACATGAACAGTACGAATGCCGCCAGAAAGAGTATGCGGTAGTGAGTGCTGTCCACTTCGGATTCCGGAATCTCTACCGCGATATTGGCGGCCAGAGTACGCATACCCTCAAAGATATTCACATCCATGATCGGGGTATTACCGGTGGCCATGAGCACGATCATGGTCTCACCCACAGCCCGCCCCATGCCGATCATCAGGGCACTGAAAATGCCTGGGCTGGCAGTTGGCAAGACCACCCGATGCAGGCTCTGCCAGGGGGTCGCGCCAAGCGCTAGTGATCCATAGGTCAATTGTCTGGGCACCGTAAAAATGGCGTCCTCGGCGATAGAGAAAATAGTGGGAATCACGGCAAAGCCCATGGCAAAACCAACCACCAGGGCATTGCGCTGGTCGTAGGTCACTCCGAGGTCATTGCTGATATAGAAACGCAGGTCACCATTGAAGAAAAGGGCCTCCAGAAACGGGGCCACGGCAAAGGACAGATACCCAAACAACAGCAGCACCGGAATCAATATGGCCGCTTCCCAGCCGGCGGGAATGGCAAGGCGAAACTGTTGCGGCAATCGACTCCACACAAAACTGGCCAGCAGTATGCTCAGCGGCAATACCACCAGGATACTGAAAATGCCCAGCAGATTACGCTCGACAAAGGGTGCCAGCCAGAGCCCTGCCAGAAAACCCAACACCACCGTGGGCAAGGCTTCCATCAATTCGATCAGGGGCTTGACCTTGCGACGCATGGCTGGCGCCATGAAATAACCGGTAAAGATCGCCCCGCAAATAGCCAGAGGCGCGGCCAGCAGCATCGCATAGAACGCGGCCTTGAGCGTGCCGAAGGACAAGGGCACCAGGGAATACTTCGGTTCAAAGTCGTTGGCCGAGGCCGAAGACTGCCAGATGTAATCAGGCTCGGAGTAACCCTCATACCAGACCTGATCCCAGATGGCCGACCAGGAAACTTCCGGATGCTCGTTGTGAACCTCCCAGGCGGCAAAGCGACCATCGGCCGATTCCACCAGCAAGGCATCACCGCGCGGGGAAATGGCAATCTGACGAATGGCGGAAGTCAGCAACTTCTCGGCCAGCACTTGCCTTGTGGCGGTGCTGTTGTAGATTCCGACATTACCCTCGACATCCGCTGCCACAAAGTTTTTGCGGCGCTGTTCCGCGCTGAGTTCCACCACGGCTGCCGGCAAGGGCTCAAAGCCCCGAATTGGCTGCAGGTTTACTGTGCCTTCGCTACTACGAACCGGGAACCATTGGCTCACCCCGCCCTGATCGTTGGCAACCAGCAGCGAGATACCGCCCAGCAGCAATTTCACCTGGGTAATTTCGGCACTGCCCTGGGCCAGATTGACCACCGAGCTAAAATCATCGGCCTGGCCTCTGGAGGCAGCCTGAAGATCCAGCATACTCAACTGCCCGCCTCTGCTGACCGCATAGAGCCAGAGCTGGTCGCCATCAATCAGAATCTGGCTGAGTCCTGGCGCACGCAGATCCAGGTCGAAGCGTTCTGTTTCGAAATTTCCGCCGCTATCGGCATCGAATGCCGCAAACAAACTGCTTTGCTGGGACACTTCGACGATATTCAGATTGGAATCCTGGTCTGCTGCCACGATCAACAGGGTGTCATCGTCTTCGCTCAGCGCCAGCGTCTGCACTGCCGTGTTGCTGATCAGATCGAAAGCCTGCTCACCGAAGGGGTATTCCAGTTCCGGCGTCAGCACCCGACGATTGTCGGGACCAACAAAGCTGGTGGCATAGCCATATTGGGCCACCACAACCTGGCCGTTATCCAGACCCAGGCCGAAAATACCACTTTCTTCCGAGGCCAGGGAAAAACTGCTGACTGTAGTACCGGGCGGTAATGCCACCGGTATTTGCGCCAGTTCGGCGCCACTGTGCAGCTCAAAGAAATGCGCCACCCCGGAGCGGGTCAGGCGCATGGCGTTTTCTGTTTGCTCCTCGATGGCCAGATGCAAAGGCGCTGAAGCATCCGCCTCGGCCAGTTCGTAACTGGCCATTTCATCAATCTCCGCCGCCCGAAACAGAGGTGCGACTTCGTAGAAGAGATAGAAGAAGATCAGCAGGATCGCCACGATGACGCTAATGCCGCCAACCGCAATCAGCACCCGGGCACTGTTATCAAAGGCGTGGCGCAGTTTCCTGCGCAATTGAATTTGTGAGGAGCCGAGGTCGAAGAAACCGCCCTCCTCCCTGGGAGAAGATTCCCCGTTTACGACATCCTGCTGTTCACTGGTGGAAGACATGCTTAGCTCTTGGTTTTGCCGGGGCATTCTAATGGAATCGCTGCCCCGCTGCACTGGCCATTTTCCAAAAAGAAAGGTTTGGCTCCCGGAGCCAAACCTTTCTGTTTACTTACCTCTGCTCTTCAGACCTGGCTGCTTACATACCCAGATTTTGCAGAGTCGCCTCAACCACCCGGGCCGGCAGCGGGATATAACCATCTTTCAGCACAATCTCCTGACCCTGACGTGACATCACCAGCTTCAGAAATTCGCGCTCCAGGGGCGGCAACGGCGTATTCGGCGCCTTGTTGACATACACATAGAGGAATCGCGCCAGCGGGTAGTTACCTGCCACGGAATTCTCTGGTGTGGCATCAAAATACTCATCACCGGCATCCCGGGCAATGGGCACGGAACGAACACTGGAAGTGCGGTAGCCGATGCCGGAATAGCCAATACCATTGATAGAGGTGCTCACCGATTGCACCACCGAGGCGGAACCGGGCTGTTCGTTGACATTACTCTTGAAGTCGCCACCACACAGGGCCGAGTCCTTGAAGTAGCCATAGGTACCGGAGACCGAGTTACGACCGAAGAGCTGGATATCACGACGTTCCCAGGGACCGCGCATGGCCAATTGCCCCCAGCTGTCGATGCTGCCGGAGTAGCCGCAGCGCTGATTGGAAGAGAACACGGCATCCACCTGGGCCAGGGTCATACCGGAGATGGGGTTGTCCTTGTGCACATAGACTGCCAGGGCATCAATGGCCACCGGAACGGCGGTGGGCTTGTAACCGAAGCGCGATTCGAAGGCCTCGATTTCATTATCTTTCATTTCCCGGCTCATGGGGCCGAAATTGGAGGTGCGCTCGGTCAGCGCCGGCGGGGCTGTGGAGGAACCAGCCGCCTGAATCTGGATGTTCACATTGGGATAGAGACGCTTGAAATCCTCTGCCCACAGGGTCATCAGATTGGCCAGGGTATCGGAGCCGACGCTGGAGAGGTTGCCAGACACGCCACTGGTGCGCTCATAGTCAGCAATTCCGGCGTCCACATCAGCGGCCTGCGAGCTTAGCGCCAGCAGAGACAGTGTGATGAGGCATGAGAGTCGGGTGAAAAATTTGGGCTGCATGCAGGAAAACCTCCAACGGGCCTGGTTATTCATGAATTGGGCTACTCGGTAGCATCTTGCTGCTTTCAGCGCCGACTATAGGGGAGGAATGTTACAGAAATATGACAGTTTGGTGAAAACTGCGAGACAGCGCCCCGCCGTCCCCTTTCCGTCATATGATTGTGCTAAGCTCAACTGATAATCCCTGCTAAGATCAATTCTCCAAGTTACCGCTAAGCTGCTGAATTGCCTGAAGCATCACAGCTTTTCTGCCAGCAGCGGTGGTGAGGACAGCGCCCGGAGCGAACACGGATCAGGAATACTTGAGCTATGAGCAAGTCTAACAACACACCCCTGTCGGTGGTGGTGGACAACGGCGACGAGCAGTCCGGGGCGGTTGAGCCGATTGATCTGGACAATAGCGCCTACTACGAAAACCGTGAGTTGAGCTATCTGGAGTTCAATCAGCGAGTACTGGAGCAGGCCCGCAACACCAATCACCCGCTGCTGGAGCGGCTGGTATTCCTGTTGATCTTCAGCTCCAACCTGGATGAATTCTTTGAAATCCGGGTCTCCGGCCTGAAAAAGCAGATGGGTTTTGGCCGCCAGCGCCCGGGTCCGGATGGCAAATACCCGGATCAGGTGCTGAAAACCATCCACGGCCAGGTTAAAACGGTACTGGAAGAACAGTACCGCATCCTCAATGAGGATCTGTTTCCCTCCCTGGCGGCAGAAAACATCCGCTTTCTGGCCCGTCATGAATGGAATGAAGACCTGATCAACTGGACCCAGGAGTATTTTCGTGAGCAGGTCTTGCCGGTTATCAGCCCCCTCGGACTGGACCCGGCCCACCCTTTCCCCCGTCTGGTGAACAAGAGCCTCAACTTTATCCTGTCGCTTGAAGGCAAGGATGCTTTTGGGCGCGAGAGTGGCCTGGCCATCGTACCGGCGCCCCGTGCCCTGCCAAGGCTGATCAAGATTCCCCGCGACATCATGCCGGAAGGCGATAATTTCATTTTTCTGTCTTCGGTGATTCACGCCTATGTGGAGGAGTTTTTCCCGGGCATGAACGTCACCGAATGCCACCAGTTTCGGGTCACCCGCAATTCGGACCTGGAAATGTCCAATGTGGAAGTGGAAGACGTGGCCAGTGCCCTGCAGGGGGAATTGCACAGTCGCCGCTTCGGCGCCGCCACCAAGCTGGAAGTGGGCAAGGGTTGCCCGGTTGAGCTGACCGATTTCCTGCTTGAGCGTTTCGACCTGACTGAAGACGAACTGTTTGTGCTGGACGGGCCGGTCAATCTGCAACGCCTGTTTGCGGTGATGTCCATGGTGGAGCGCCCGGAGCTGCGCTTCCCCAAATTCTCCGCCGGCCTGCCCCGTGCCCTGGAAGAAAACAGCGATATATTTGCCAGCGTGGAAAAAGAGGATCAGCTGCTGCTGCATCCCTACGAGTCCTTTATCCCCATTATTGACTGGGTCCGACAGGCCGCGCGCGACCCGGCGGTGGTGTCCATCAAGCAAACCCTGTACCGCACCAATGAATCCTCAGAACTGGTAGAGGCCCTGGCCGAGGCGGCCCGCAACGGCAAGGAAGTCACTGTGGTGATTGAATTGCGAGCGCGCTTTGACGAAGAGGAAAACATCGCCTTTGCCAGCATCCTGCAGGAAGCCGGTGCCGTGGTGGTCTACGGTGTGATGGGCTACAAGACCCACGCCAAGATGCTGCTGATGGTGCGACGTTCCGGCAATAAACTCAAACGCTACGCCCATCTGGGTACCGGTAACTATCACCTGAAAAATTCCAAACTGTATACCGACTACAGCCTGCTGACGGCCGACCCCACCATGTGTAGCGATGTGCACAAGGTGTTTCAGCAGATCACCGGCATGGGCAAGAAGATCCATCCCAAGTTCATCATTCACGCCCCCTTCAAACTGCGCAAGGCGCTGATGAAGATGATCGACACCGAGGCCCAGGCAGCCCTGGCCGGAAATGAAGCGCGCATTGTCGCCAAGATCAATTCACTCACCGACCCAGCTATCATCAAGGCCCTTTATATGGCCTCCCAGGCCGGCGTCAAAATCGACCTTATCGTCCGGGGAATTTGCTGCCTGAAACCCGGCATCGAAGGAGTCAGTGACAATATCCGCGTCGTCTCGGTCATCGGCCGCTTTCTGGAACACAGCCGGGTCTACTACTTTCATAACAATACCCATCAGGTCTATTGCGCCAGCGCCGACTGGATGGAACGCAATCTTTCACACCGCATCGAAGTGTGCTTTCCGATTCTGAAGAAGAAGCTGGCCAATCGCATCATGGAAGAAATGGAGATGCACCTGGAAGATGAGTGCCAGAGCTGGGAGCTGCAGCCAGATGGTGTCTACCGCCAGCTCAACCAGTCCGGGGAAGAGTGTGTTGGGGTGCAGCAGCGATTGCTGACAAAACTGGGCCAGGCCTAGGCTCAGGTATCGGCTTTCATAGCGAGCGGGTTTGGGGTAGTTCGCTGGAGGTCATGGCCTCGAGGGTTTTTTCGTTCTTCACCATAAAGTCCAGCATGCCTTCGCGCAGTGCAGTGGGACTGAAAGTAATCTTCCTGACCCCATAGCTTTCCATCAGCCCCACCAACACACACCAGCCCGGCAATAACAGATCCCGGCGTGAGACTTTCAGCCCCGTCAGCTCACCATTACTGGCTATGCAATGGGCCATCGCCTCCTGCAGTTTGTACAGGGCCTTGAGCTTTAATTTGCCATAACCGAAACCGGCCCCATCACTGATCTGGCTCAGCATCTTCATGGTACCGGAGGAGGCATAGGCCTCATCCCAGCCGATCTTTTTCAGACCCGGCGCACCGACATCAAATACCGCTCTCGCTGCCAGTCGCCCCTTTTCCATCTGTTGCAGCAGCATCTCTTTATCCCTGCCAGCCTCGGCGAAAAAGCGGTCCCGCCAGGCAACCGAACCAATGGCCAAACTTTCGGTAAACAGGCGGTCATGGTGCTGACCGATAATGATCTCGGTGCTACCGCCGCCAATATCGATAATCAGACGATTGGCATCACTCACCGGCAATCCGCTTATTACCCCGGCATAGATCAACACCGCTTCCTGTACGCCGGAAATAATACTGATATGAATACCGACCTGTTCAGCGGCGGCCAGGAATTCATCGGCATTGTGGGTAACACGAAAGGTATTGGTGCCGAGGGCCCAGTAGTTTTCCAGAGGGTACTGGTCCATCAGCGATTTGAATCGTTTCAGGCAGGCGATACCCCGGGCAAAGGCCTGGGGTGAAATTTCGCCGCTGGCGCGAACATTCTCACCCAATTGCACTTTTTCGGAGAGGCGTTCGATAATTCTTATGCGACCTTGTTCCCATTCACCAATCAGCAGGTGAAAACTGTTGGAACCGAGGTCGATACATGCATGCATAGATTAGTGGCCGTCGACTTCAATCGATCTCAGGGCACTATTGGAACACGACTGGACAGGAATTGGAATTAAGCAGGAATTGGAATAAGACAGGAATTGGAATGAGCCCCGCCCGCCTGCCAGCAGACAAGGGTCAGGACTCATTACAACAGACGGGCAGGATCAGATCATGGACTGCTGGTAATTCTCCAGGCCCACTCGCTCGATCAGGGACAATTGGGTTTCCAGCCAGTCAACATGCTCTTCTTCACTTTCCAGGATACTGGAGAGAAGATCACGGCTGACATAGTCACCAACGGATTCGCAGTAAGCAATGCCTTCCTTCAGATCCGGGCAGGCCATTTGCTCCAGCTTCAGATCGCACTCCAGCATTTCCTTGACGTTTTCACCGATCAACAGCTTGCCCAGCTTTTGCAGATTAGGCAGGCCCTCCAGCATCAGAATGCGCTGGGTCAACTGATCAGCATGCTTCATCTCATCGATGGACTCTTCGTATTCCTTTTCCGCCAGCTTTTTCAAACCCCAATCCTCGTACATGCGGGAATGCAGAAAGTACTGGTTAATGGCGATCAGCTCGTTGGCCAGCGCCTGATTCAGGTGTTTGATGACAGTTGCGTCAACAGCTTGCATGGTAATGTCCTCAGCAGTGGATTAATGCCGGCCATTGTAAGACAGCAGCCAGCAACTCTCAAGGAAATAGCGCTGTAAGCTATTGATATTTAAGGTAATATAAAATGAGAAGCAATCCCATTACGGTTTGCAATTGACTCGGCACTAAAGGCCACTGGCCTCGAATACACAAAGATCGACTGAAACAGACAGCAGAAACTAGAGCAGATAAAGGGGATGGGGCTGTGCCTGGGCGTACAGACTCAGCCAGCGGCGTTGACGAACTCAGCCGACTTGGAGAATTCCTTGACGATAGACTGGGCCAGCTTGCCGCATTTGCCACATTCACTGGCAACACCGCTCTGGGCCCGCACGTCGGTGAGACTGCTGGCGCCGCCACGGCAGATTTCGCGGATCTGGTTATCGGTAATTTGTCGGCAAATACAAACGTACATGGCACATTCCTGATTCGATGGGACTATTTAAGTGCAAATGAGAATGATTGTCAACAAGATTCGCGGGTGAAAATGCAAAATTTTGCCCACTGCCCTGAACCGGCCCTGTCATTGGACTTTTACGGCAAACCCCGTATTCTCCGCAGTCTTTACGGGCACTGGCAGCCTCGGCAGCTGGCGCCCGGTCAGACAAGCCCGAAGGAACAAACAAGGTGACCCAGCCCGGCTCCCAGTCCCGCCCCCTGCCCTTGCTGCCATTGGCCCTGGCGGCCTATGTGCTGGTGCTGGGCCTCAAACTGCATTTTGCCAGCGTGCTGGACCTGTACAGTGACGAGATTTTCTACTGGCTGGCTTCCACCCATCCGGCCCTGGCCTATAGCGACCTGCCCTTTGTGACTGCACAACTGGTGGGCCTCGGCTCAGCCCTGGCACCGGGTGAGGCGCTGGCGGTTCGCAGCCTGTTCATCATGATGGGCAGTGCCATTCCCTTGTTGCTGTACTGGCTGGCCAAACCCCTGACCTCATTCCGGCAGGCTCTGGAGACCGCGGCACTCAGTCTTTGTGTTCCCCTGGGAGGCTTTCTGGGCCTGTTAGCGGTGCCCGATGTGCCGCTGATTTTCTTTGGCCTGCTGGCCATCGGCTTTTTCCAGCGCGCCCTTGCCCATGATCACTGGTCCAGCTGGCTGGCCACCGGCTTGTTCGTGGCCCTTGGCCTGTGCACCCATTATCGCTTTCTTCTCTATGTGGCGGCGGCGCTGTTGTTCCTGTTGCTGTTTCGCCCGGAGCACCGACAGTGGCGCAATCCCCGCTTCTGGGCTTCCACATTTATAGCCAGCTGTGGCCTGATTCCCATTGCCTGGTTCAATCTGGGCAATCAGCTAGCCAGCGCCAGCTTCTATTTTGTGGACCGGCATCCCTGGCAGTTTCAGCCCCAGGGCCTGCTGCATCTGTTCAAACAGGCAGCCCTGGTGACACCGCTACTGTATGCCTTGCTGCTCACTACCGCCTGGATGCTCTGGCAACAGGCACGCCGCGGACAGCGCGATGCTGCCCTGCTGTTGAGTTTTGCCCTGGTGAACTTGTCGGTGTATTTGCTGCTGGCTCCCTGGACCGATGCCGACAGCACCTCCATTCACTGGCCGCTGTCGGGCTATTTCCCGTTGTTGGTTTATCTACCCGCTGCCATTCGCAAACTGGGCAATCAATGGCCCGCTTCGGCATCTCGATTCCGCCTGTTGATTACCGTCGCCATTGTGATGGGTTTTGCCGGCACCGTAAGCGCCTTTGTCGGAGTTGGCTCCCAGGCCTATCAGCAGCCCCTGCAATCACTGCTGGGCCGGGGTCTGTTATCCAACAAGATGGCAGGCTGGCAAGAGTTCGCCCGCCATACCCGGCAACTCATTGAGGAGCACTATGATGGCCAGGCGCCGGTGTTGATTACCGACAATTACTACAGCGCCGCCCAGTTGCTGTTTGCCGATCTGGGAGAACGGGTCTATACCATTGACCAGGACAAGGCCATTCGCGACGGGCGCATTACCCAACTGCAGCTCTGGCAAATGCATATGGCGGACCTGTCCCGGGAGACTGGTCAGGCGGCCCTGCTGATCAATGAAGACAGCACCCTGGAAGTGCTGGATAAACGTGAGCTGATCACTCAGATGTGCCACCGGGCCGACTCACTGGATTATCTCGACACGCTGCGGCTGTTCAATGGCGACAAGCAGTTCAGCTATTACCAGATTCCGGCGTTGAAAAACGAATCAGCTGACCGGGCCAGTCCCTGCCCCTTTCCCATGCGGGCCTGGCTGGAAATTCCCGCCGCCGGAGACGTACTTGCCGGGCCTGTCGAAGTCGATGGCTGGGCCTATAGCGAGGATGTGGGTATCGAGCGGGTTCGTCTGTTGCTGGATGATGAGCCCCTGGTGGAGCTGAACTATGGCATCCATCGACAGGATGTAGTGGATGTAATGGAGGCCGGGCTGGACCCCAATGCCCCCGAACTGGGTTTTCGCGGCAGCTTCGACAGCACAGCGCTTGCCAATGGCGAGTATTGGCTGGCAGTTGAATTGCAGAACAAACAGGGTCAGGTCACCCGCTATGGACGCCGCAAGGTGATGATCCGTAACTGATCAGTCGAAAGGATTCAGCACTTCCACGGCGATGCGCCATTCATTGGCATCGGTAAAGCGCCACAGACGCAAATAGCTGGTGCTAAAACCGGTCTGGGTTTCATCGGTATTGGTCTCCATCACCCCATAGGTGTAGCCCATCTCCTTCGAGGATGACAGGAAGCCCCCCATATAACTCAGGCTAATGGGATTGGTGGTGGAAAGCTGGTTGTCCAGAAAAGCCCCGTACACGGAGCTGGCCGCTTCCACTCCTACCGCAGGCGCCATACCAGGCAGATAGACCCGGGTGTTTTCCATGCCATAACGCAGCAGTGCCCGCTGGCCACCCCGGAAATTGATGCTGCGACCGAAGATATTGTCGGCGTCAATCAGATCCTGCAGGCTGTTGTTCTGCACCATGACCGGATGGGCCGCTTCCTCGAATACCGGACGGGTATCCTCGAAATTGGGCTCCACTTCCAGACTCAGATAGCCCGGAATCAGGGTGCCCATATCCGCCATCAGCACCCAGCGTTCATTGCGCTTGACCCAGATGGAGACCAGATGGCCAAAGGTATTCTGGCCGGCATCCTCGGTGGAATTGATGATGATCATGGGGCCGGCGGTCAAGCCCAGATCCCCGTCCCGGGACACATCGATGTAATGGGATTCCCAGCGCAAATCATTGCCCTCAAAATCCGGCGAGGTATAGAGCTCCCTGGCATCCACCGGGCCCTGACGGAACACCACCGAGCCCTGACCGAGAAATTCCAGGAAAGCACGGTTACGGCCAATTTCTGCCGAGCGGGCACCATAGGTCTGATCCGCCGCAGCCAGTTCCAGCCAGTGCTGAAACTGGTCGCGTTCCTGGCCCCGGGCACTGTTGAGACCGCTCACAAGCATGAGGGCAAGGCAAACACTTCGCTTGAACATTCGTTTGGACACAGGGACTCGGATCATCATCAATACCGGCAGTGTAATCTGAATCACCCCTGCTTGCCCAGCCGTCACAGCCGGCTTGCGATTGAAGATCTAAATACATGATCTAAATAACAATTTGAATAAAGGCCAGGCGCCGCTTCATTGTTCTGCAATGAACTACAGGCTAGAATGAAAGTGATCAGTATCAATCCGTTGTGGGCGCCGCCCGCCAGTCAGGTCGGATCCATCAGGGAAGAGTCCACTGTGTTTGCAATGCTCAGCTCATTTCACCTCCTCCGCCTCCTGCAGTCAGTTCTGCCCGGAGCCGCGCTGCTGTTTGCCGTATCGTTGCAGGCGCAGCCCCTGTCGGTGGATGCCGACACTGACCGCATTGCAGTTGGCCCTTATCTGGAATACTACGAAGACCCCTCTGCCAGTCTCGGCATTGAAGACATGCTCGATCCTGGTTTCAGCGTCAATTTCCTGCCCTGGGACGACGATTTGTTGAATTTTGGCATCACCAGTTCTGCCTTCTGGGCCCGCTTCGAACTGGACTGGAGCAATGCCGGCGAGGCAGAAAAGATTATCGAGTTCGGCCCACCCAAGATTGTCAGCGGTATTGCCCGTGGCGGCATCGATCTGTTTGTGGTGAGCCCGGATAACCGCGTGCTGCGTCAGTACACCCTCGGCACCCATCAGGACGACCGCGAACTGAAAACCCTGCGTCGCGGTTTTGCCCTGCAAATCGATGCCGACTACGGCAGCCAGATCTATATGCGGGTCACCTCGGCACGCCCCCTGCGCCTGCCCATCACATTGTGGAATATCAACAGCTTTCAGCAGCAGCAGGTTCAGGACGACACCCTGCTGGGCTGGCAGTACGGCATCCTGTTCGCCATGATTTTCTACAACCTGTTTCTGTATACCTCCATACGGGAATCCAGCTATCTGCACTATGTGTTCATGATCACCGCCCAGGCAGGCTTTCTGTTTCTCGACTCCAAACACCTGCGCTATCTGCTGGATCAGGAATACCAGAGTAGCTGGCTGGTGGACATGTCCGAGCGCTGGATTTATCCGCTCATGGTCATCACCGCGATTTTGTTCCAACGCGCCTTGTTGCGCATACCGGATTTCAATCCCCGCCTGGACCGTGTCATGCAGGGTTTTATCGTCGGCTTTGCCATTATCGCCCTGCTGGCGCTGATCCCCGATGAAAAACTGCATCAGTATCCGCTCATTCTGCTGTTGGCCCTGGTCATCCCCCTGGCCTTTTACAGCAACTACGACGCCCTGCAACGAGGTGAAAGCACAGCCCTAATGCACATGGTTGGCATCGGTGTATTCCTGGCGGGCACCGTGATCCTGATGTTGTTACAACTGGTACCTGCCTTTCCCAACAATGCCTTCACCGTCAATGCCTACAGCATCGGCCTGGTGGCACAGGCTCTGCTCATGTCCCTGAGTCTGGCCCTGCGTTACAACCAGATCAAACAGGAAAAGGAAGACGCCCAGCAGCAGGCCATTCACAATCTGGTGCGTTCCGAACAGATCAAGGATGACTTGCTGGCCAATGTGTCCCATGAGCTACGCACACCTTTGTATGGCATCAACGGCCTGGCGGAAACAGCCCTGGCGGAGTTCGAAAATCGCCATCATGACCGTGAACTGGTGGCCCGCAATCTGGAACTGATTCGCGCCAGTGGCGACCGGCTGACCAAGCTGGTGAACGATCTGCTGGATTTCTCCGCCGCCCGCGAGGAAGCCACCTATGTGAAATTCAAGCCGGTGGACCTGAACAGCGTCATCACCCTGGTGATGGCAGTCTGCAAACCCCTGATCGGTGAAAAATCCATCGAACTGCGTGCCGAAGTGGATCCTGATCTGCCCCTGGTGGCCGGTGATGAAGATCGCCTGCAACAGATTCTCGTCAACCTTACCTCCAATGCCATCAAATTCACCTATGCCGGTGAGGTGGTGATTTCCGCCGAGTTGAGTTCCGAATACAACGTCACCGTGAAGGTAAAAGACACCGGCATCGGTATTCACAAGACCGATCACGAAACCATTTTCAAAACCTTTGAGAAACTGCCCTCGGCCAATATGAATGCCAGCGGCATCGGTCTCGGCCTGCCCCTGGCCAAGCGCATGATCGAAATGCACCGAAGCTCTCTCAAGCTGGAGAGTGAGCTGGACATGGGTTCCACCTTCAGTTTTGACCTGCGGGTTTCTCTGGACCAGACCCGCGCGGTCAAGTCGCCGGATATCAACAAGCAGATGATCCGCCGTGCCGACTATCTGGCCGAGGCCAATGAGCCGGAACAGATGCCCAGGCTGCGCAGTGAACAGGAAACCACCATCCTGGTGGTGGACGACGATGAGATCAATCGCGTGGTCATGGGCCAGCAGCTGGAAGAATACAATGTAGTGAAATGCTCCAACGGCCTGGACGCCCTCACCATCATCGACGAGGAGAAACCGGATCTGGTACTGCTGGATTTAATGATGCCGGGTCTGAATGGCTACGATGTCTGCCAGAAGCTCAGGCAGAAGTATAACCAGATCGAGCTGCCCATCATTCTGGTGACCGCCAAGAATCACCTCGAAGACCTGACCCAGGGCTTCCGTACCGGCGCCAATGATTACCTGGCCAAGCCCTTTCACAATGAAGAGCTGCGTTCCCGAGTGGAAAACCAGTTGCGCCTGAGCATGTTGCACCGCATCAGTGAGGACAATGCCAGGCTGCGCTCGCAAATCGAATCCTATGCCGAGGCGGACAGCGAGCTGCGCAGCTCCCGCCTGCGCCTGCAACAGGTGCTGGAAACCATTCAGGCCGGCTTTATCGCCTTTGAACTGCCCGGCCGCATCTTTACCTTTAACCAGCGGGCCACGGAACTTCTGGGCACTGACCGGCCAAGCCTTGAGGACAATTCCATTCTCAGTCTGCTCAGTGACTCCGAAAGCAATGAGGCCTTTCGCCAGGAAATCGAACGTTGGGAAGCGGATGAGCTGGACAGTGATGAAGATGGCGACAACAGCATTCACAGTCGCAGTTTCAAGCTGGAACTGGTCTATCCCTATAACAGTGCCG
>JALEHB010000132.1 GCA_022763285.1 Pseudomonadales bacterium
GACGATGAAGCCATCACCGTCGAATTGGCGGAAGTGGTGGACAAGGTAAGGGAAATGCTGGCCGCGAGCTGATGCCTCTGTAGGCCAAATGGGCACACAGATGCAGTGAATTAGCGGGAACAAACAGGTATCATTGCGGTCCCTATAGATTCAAGATCTATTTAACCAATCAAAGATTTAGTTTGCAGGAGAGAGTCGTGGCGATAAACGCGGCGGAAGAAGAAACCCTAGAAGCATTAAAAGCCTGGTGGAATGAGCAGGGCCGCAAACTGGCCGCCATTGTCATCGTCGTATTCGGTGCCTACACCGGCTGGCTGCTCTGGGAGAATAACCAGGCCGACACAGCAGCAGCCGCCTCCGACATTTACGAGGAGATCCTGACCCTGGCTTTCTCAACAACCGAGGGTGAGGCCATCAGTGAAGCCGATGGTGATCAGATCATCAGCTATGCCGAGCAGCTCCGGGCTGAATACGAGGGCACCATGTATGCCCGTTACGCCTCCCTGTATGCGGCCCAGCAATATGTTCGCAAGGACGATCTGCAGGCAGCTGCCAATGCCCTGCAGTGGGTGCTGGATAATCCACTGGATGGCATGTTTGCCGAATCCGATCCGGGGCTGGAGCTGACCGCTACCCTGAGACTGGGTCGTATTCTTCTGGCCCAGGGCCAGGCGGAACAGGCCTTGTCGCTGATCGGCAGTGTCGACCCCCAGGGCTACGAAGCCGGCTATGCCGAATTGCGCGGTGACATCTATCTGGAAATGGAGCGTCTGCAGGATGCACGGGAAGCCTATATCGCTGCCCAGCAGGCCGGCTCCAGTAGTGACGCCCTGCGCATGAAACTGCAGAGCCTCCCAGCCGACAGTTAATTATTCTGCATGACTACCAAGCACCCCCGACACTCCTATTTCCGCCGCCCAGGATTACCCTTGCTCGCCAAAGTGCCAGTGCTGTTGCTGCTGACTCTGGCAGTTACGGGCTGTGCCAATCTGAACCCGCTTAACTGGTTCGGTGATGATGAAGTCAATCCGCCGGCAGAGCTGCAGGACATCGACAGCCAGGTGAGCCTGCGGCGGGAATGGTCTGTGTCAGTAGGCAATGGTCAGGGAGACAATTACACCAGGCTCGAACCAGCCATCGACGGCAATACGGTTTATGCCGCCAGTGAAAATGGCCGCATCGTGGCGGTCAATCTTGCCAATGGTAATGTGCTGTGGCGACAACGACTGGATGTGTCTGTTTCCGGAGGTGTGGGCGCTGGCGATGGCCTGGTGATGTTGGGTACCCAGGATGCGCAGGTGATTGTGCTGAGCCAGGAAGACGGCACAGAACTGTGGCGCGGAAATGTGAGCAGTGAAGTGCTGGCGGCACCACAGACCAATGGTGACATCGTGGTGGCCCAGACTGTCGACAGCAAGCTTATAGCCCTGGATGTCGAAAGCGGTGAGCAGCGCTGGATTTACGAAACTACCCAGCCACCCCTGACCCTGCGCGGTACCAGTAAACCCCTGATCACCTCCGCCGGAAGTGTGGTGGCGGGTTTCAGCAATGGCACCCTGATTTCAGTCAATGCCAGCGATGGTGTCTACAACTGGGAAGAGCGGGTGGCGGTGCCGGAAGGGCGTTACGATATTGACCGGGTGATTGATGTGGATGGCAACCTGCTGCTGGACGGCAATCGCGTGTTGGCGGCCTCCTATCAGGGCAATCTGATGGCCTTTGATGCCCTCACCGGACGCATTGTCTGGGGCACCGAAGCGTCAAGCTATCACGGTATGGATATCGGCTTTGGCAATATCTATTACAGCGATGACCGCAGCCATCTTGTGGCAGTCAGAAACAACAGCGAAGACGAAGCCTGGCGCAACGAGGATTTGCAATACCGGCAGATCACTGCACCGAAGGCCTTCAACAACTACATCGCGGTGGGCGACTTTGAAGGCTATGTGCACCTCATCTCCCAGATCAATGGCAGTATTGTTGGTCGCAGCCGAATCGACAATGACGGCATCCGCGCCGGTCTGCTCAGCAGTGGTAATCGCCTGATCGCCTATGGCAACAGTGGCCGGCTGGTGGCCATGAGCCTGGAACAGAATTAGCCTCTTCACCGCCTTTATGGCACTCTGATCCCGCCTTGAGGCTGGTATAACACTGGATAACACTATGCGACCTGTAATCGCCCTTATTGGTCGACCCAATGTGGGCAAATCCACATTATTCAATCGGCTGACCCGCAGTCGCGACGCCCTGGTAGCGAATCTGCCGGGCCTGACCCGTGACCGTCGTTACGGCGAAGGGCGTGACGGGGAGCGGACCTTCATTGTCATCGACACCGGCGGCATCACCGGGTATGAAGAGGGCATTGATTCGGAAATGGCCGCCCAGTCCCTGCAGGCCATTGAAGAGGCCAATATCTGTCTGTTTCTGGTGGATGCCCATGACGGCCTGACGCCGGACGATAACCAGATCCTCGACCATCTGCGACGTAACAACAAAAATGCCTATCTGGTGGTGAACAAGGTCGATGGCCTCGATCCGGATCAGGCGACGGCCGAATTTGCCAGCCTCGGCATGAATGCCATGTTTCCCATCACCGCCACCCAGGGCCGGGGCCTCAAGCCCATGCTGAATGCGGTGCTGGCTGACTTTCCGGTGGATGCCGAGCAAGAGCAGGACTCGGACGAGGCGGGCATCAAGATCGCCGTGGCCGGCCGTCCCAATGTGGGCAAGTCCACCCTGGTGAACCGCATGCTGGGTGAAGAGCGCGTGGTGGTCTATGACCAGCCGGGCACCACCCGTGACAGCATCTATATTCCCTTCGAGCGTCGCGGTCAGCGTTATACCCTGATTGATACGGCCGGTATTCGCCGGCGGGGAAAAACCAAGGAAACCGTTGAGAAATTCTCGGTGGTCAAATCACTGCAGGCAATTCAGGATGCCAATGTGGTGATCATGGTCATTGACGCCAGGCAGAGTATTGTGGAGCAGGATTTGCATCTGCTGGGCTATGTCATCGAAGCGGGCCGGGCCCTGGTCATCGCCCTGAATAAATGGGATGGCATGGATGAAGAGGCCAGGGAAAAAGTGCGTATGGATATCCGCCGCCGCTTCAGCTTTGTGGATTTCGCCAAACTGCATTTTATTTCTGCTTTGCACGGTACCGGTGTGGGTGAGATGTACGGCTCCGTGCACAAGGCCTATGAATCGGCCCGGCGCAAACTCAATACCAACAAGTTGACCCAGATACTACAGGATGCGGTGGTGGAACATGCGCCGCCGACGGTGAACGGGCGCCGGATCAAATTGCGTTATGCCC
This sequence comes from Pseudomonadales bacterium, assembly GCA_022763285.1. Classification (GTDB taxonomy): domain Bacteria; phylum Pseudomonadota; class Gammaproteobacteria; order Pseudomonadales; family Pseudohongiellaceae; genus UBA9145. Next base: position 3,317 of record JALEHB010000132.1, read on the forward strand.
ATGCCGGTGGCCAGAATCCGCCCACCATTGTCATCCACGGCAAGCAGACCCAAAAGCTGCCGGCCTCCTACAGTCGTTATCTCGAAAACAAGTTTCGCAAGGTGCTGAAACTGGAAGGCACACCATTGCGCATCGAGTTACGTAGCGGCGACAATCCCTTCGTCAAGGCCGAGGAAAACCTGACGCCCCAACAGGTTGCCCAGAAACGCCGGATTCGTAAAAACCGCAAAGGCGGCCGGGCCGCCAAAGCCAGGGAGAAATGAGCGAGATCACTGTCAGTTTCAGGGATATCCAGGCTGCAGCGAAACGATTGCAGTCAGTGGCTGTGCGCACGCCCCTGGTGTATTCCCAGGATCTCGATGCCCGCTGCCAGGCCCGGGTTTTCTACAAACCGGAATCGCTGCAGCATATCGGTGCCTTCAAATTTCGCGGTGCCTACAATCGTCTGGCGCAATTGAATAGCGAGGAACTTGGCCTCGGTGTGGTGGCCTATTCATCCGGCAATCATGCCCAGGGAGTGGCCTATGCGGCCAAGCTGCTGAACTGCCCGGTAACCATTGTTATGCCCAGCGATGCGCCCCGCATCAAACTGGAAAACACCCGAAAACTGGGTGCCAAGGTGCAGTTGTATGACCGGCACACTGAATCCAGGGAAGAGATCGCTGCCGCCATTGCCAACGAAACCGGTGCCACTCTGGTGCCGGCTTTCGACGACCCCGATATCATTGCCGGACAGGGGACCTGTGGTCTGGAACTGATGGAGCAACTGGCTGACTATCAGCTACAGGCCAGTAGCCTGCTGAGCCCGGTGGGCGGAGGCGGATTGCTGGCGGGGCTGAGCCTGGCTGCCAAAGCCATGGATCCGGCGATCAAGGTTTATGCGGTGGAGCCGGAAAACTATGATGATCATTTTCGTTCCCGTGCCGCGGGTGAGCGGGTCAGGATAGATGGCACGGTTAAAACCCGTTGTGATTCACTAATGGCCACCACGCCCGGTGAATTGACCTGGTCCATCAACAGCCAGCTGGTGGAAGATTTCCTGCTGGTCAGTGAAGATGAAGTTGCCCACGCCATCAGCTACGCCTTTTACAAGCTTAAACTGGTAATTGAACCCGGTGGGGCCGTGGCCCTGGCTGCTCTGCTGCAGGGCAGATTGCCGGTGCAGAATACGGTTGTGGCGCTGGTTCTGTCGGGTGGCAATATCGATGCCGATACCTTTGCAAGCTGCTTGCAGCAATTCCCCAATCCCTGATACAAGCGGCCTGTGAAAGCAGAATGGCTGTGGAGATTCAGTAATGTCAGAAACACCGGCGCTGTCAGTCAGGCTGTTTGATCTCGGTCATGGGGTCAATTGTCTTGATACCGAATTGCAGCGCCCTGGCCTGGCCAGTTGCTATCTGCTGGTAGATGAGGGTGAGGCTGCCTTTATTGATTGCGGCACGGCCAACTCCCTGCCTCTGCTGCTGACTGCACTCAGGCGCAAGGGCCTGGACAGCGATGCGGTTCGCTACGTCATTCCCACCCATGTGCATCTGGACCATGCCGGTGGTGCCGGTGCCCTGATGGCGGCCTGTAGCCAGGCAAGCCTGCTGGTTCATCCCCGCGGTGCCCGCCATATGATTGACCCGGGCAAACTGCAACAGGGGGCAGAGGCCGTCTATGGCGAGGAGCGATTCGCTGCGCTGTTTGGCCAATTACAGGCCGTGCCGGAGCAGCGGGTGGTCAGTGCCGGGGATGGCCAGCGTTTCAGCCTTGGCAGGCGCGAGCTTGAAACTATCGACACGCCCGGCCACGCCCGCCACCATTTTTGTATTCACGATCCGGCCAGCAATGGCATTTTTACGGGCGATACCTTTGGTGCCAGTTATCCCGAATTGAACTGCGGGCGGGCACGCTTTATTTTTCCTCCCACCACGCCGATTCAGTTTGATCCCGAGGCCTGGTTTGAGTCGCTGGACAAACTCATGGCCCTGGCGCCGCAGCGCATGTATCTGACCCATTTCGGCATGCAGGAAGAACCTGAGCCCCTGGCTGCCCTGTTGCGTCAGTTTATTGAAGAATATGCCGATCTGGCACGGGAACGGGCTGGCCAGGAGCAACGCCAGGCCGCACTGGAATCAGCCTTGATGCAGCACAGCATTAATTATCTGCTGGATCAGCAATGCGGGTGCTCGCCGGATCAGATCAGGGACGTCCTGGCCATGGATATGGCACTCAATGCCCAGGGTCTGGATCACTGGTTATCGACGCAGACTCCATAGCATCGCGTTTCGACTGTCGCTTCTCCTGACGCCTGATGGCAAGCCAGCTGTCCGCACTGTAGGGGCCGGGGCCAAACACAAACAGCAGCCAGTAAACCAGAAAGTACATGGCTGCCAGCTCACCGCGGTTAAGGGTTGGAAACCAGGCCGGGTGTGCAGTGAGGTAGGCCATGAGCATCAGTATGGCAGCCAGCAAGGCCAGCAAATGGGTCCACAGACCGATAAGCAGCAAGCCACCGCCGAATAACTCGATGACGCCGGCAAGGAACAGGGCATTGATTTCCATGGGCATGGGAAACACCAGCAGATCGGCAATATTGACCGTGGTCATGCCACTGCCGGTGGCAGCCTGGGGATTCTCCCCAAACAACTTGCTCCAGCCATGGGTCATGAACATGGCACTGGTCAACACCCGCATCAGGGTCCAGGCGCCGTCCTGCGACTCTTCCACCAGGGAGCCAACCCATTCATTGATTCGATACAACACAGCTTGTTCTCCCTGCATGGCTGAAGGCAGACTATAAGCTAGCGCTATCCCGTTAAATTGCAAGTAGTAGACAGGAAAAGCCCATGATGAAGAAACTGCTGATCATTAAAACCGGTAACACCATCGCCAGTTTGAGAAGCAAAGGTGAGGATTTTGAAGACTGGTTTATTGCCGGGGCCGGGCTTGCGCCGGATCAGGCATTGGTCAGCTCCCTGTTCATGGGGCAGCCCCTGCCAGCACTGGAGAAAGTTGCCGGGATCATTATTACCGGCTCGCCGGCCTATATCACCGACCTGGAACCCTGGAATCAGGTCGGTGCAGATTACCTGCGCCAGGCCATGGACAGATCCCTGCCGCTACTGGGTGTTTGCTATGGCCATCAATTGCTGGCCTGGGCCTTTGGTGGAAAAGTGGATTTTCACCCCGGGGGCAGGGAGATAGGCAGTGTTGAGATTGAGCTTACCGGGGCCGGCCAGCAGGATCGTCTGTTGGGCGGTCTGCCGCCGCGCTTTACAGCCCAGGTGTCCCACCAGCAGTCAGTACTGCGCTTGCCGGCAGAGGCTGTGCGCCTGGCGCAAAATGATTTCGATGCCAATCATGGCTTCCGCCTGGGCGAGACTGCCTGGGGATTGCAGTTTCATCCGGAATTCAGCGCCGACATTTCGGCGGCCTATATTCGCGAACGGGCCGCCGGTTTGCAGGCAGAGGGGCTCGACAGCGAGGCCCTGCTACAGGCCCTGCAGCCCAGCCCGGAAGCCGCCGCCTTGCTGCGGCGCTTTGCCGGGTTGTGCCGGGTGGAGTCGTCCTAGCCCGCGGCTTCCACTTCCTCGGCCACCACTTCAAGAATGCGCTGGCGGGAAGGGTTGGCCAGCAGGCGTCCGTTGATAAATACCGCCGGGGTCGCCCTGACGCCGGAGGCGGTGCCCCCGCGCTGGTCATTGCGCACCTTGTTGATTACTTCCTCAGATTCGACGTCCGCCAGTAGCTGATCCAGATCCAGATTCATCTCCAGTGCATAGCTGTTGAACTCCGCTTCTACCTCGGGCAGTGCTGACCAGGTGGCCTGGGTGGCAAACAGGTAGTCATGAAAAGACCAGAAGCGATCCTGGCGGCCGGCGGCTTCGGCATACAGGGAAGCAGTCCAGGCATGGGGATGGCTGGTGGTTATCGGGTAATGGCGAAAGACTATATGGGCCTGGCTGGACAGACGCGGCCAGAGCTGGGACATGGTCTGGTGCTCCACGGCGCAGGCAGGGCACTGAAAGTCGGCGTACACGACGATGGACACCGGTGTCTCCGGATTACCGCGAATATGATCATTATCGGCAATCTCTACCGGTGAATAGGTTGGTCCCTGGCTGAACAGTGTATAGAGAATGAACAGCAGTAGCAGTGGGGCGACTACCCAGGAGCCGAACTTCTGTATCAGCTTCAGGGTCTGCTCGCGCTGCTTGGCGGCTTGCTGTTTCTGTTCCTTGATTTTTCGTTGTTGTTCGCGCTTTCCCATAATCCTCACTCATTAATCAGGCATCTTATTGCCAGGCCGGGCTGCCTGAATCAGACAGAGGGCCCAAGATTATAGGAAGTGGAACAGATTTCAACTCCGGGGCGCAGGCTTGTTCCCGGGGCGACCGCTAGCCGATGCCAAGATAAATAATCACGGCATAGGCGATTTTGCAGCTTATATGGATGGCCTGATCCTGGTGGGTGCTGATCCAGCCTTCGCATTTGATGAAGTCGGTGAACCAGTGCAGGACCGTCTCAATCAGTCCAAACAGCAGGGCCAGGGGCGAGCCCAGCATGAGGCCTGTTACCACATAGACAACACCGCCATGCACCAGAGAATGAGCAGTAAGCCAATACCACCAGACCGGAAACAGGCTGTGCTCCTTGCTGTGGATCTTGTCATTGCGATTCTTGCCATAGCCCATGGCTTCCGGCTGCAGCACGAAATCGGCCAGGGCATGGCCAAATATCAACAGAAACAAATTATCCAGCAGGGGCATTATTATTCTCCAGCATCCATTGGGCAGGAAACGCTGTTCAGCAGGGCAGTTTCCTTCCCGGTCATTCCCTTGGTGCCATAGCGGCTACTATTGTCCCGCTACGGGAAAATTCTTACTTATTGGCAAGAATTGTAAGCACTTAAAATGCCAAACGAAGAGGGTCAGGGAGCAAACTGTTAGCTGGCTCACACTATCGGCGTGTTTCGAGGTGATATCAACCCGTCTTCTCCGGTTTCTCTCATAACTTACTGAAATAAATAAGTTATTTACCCAGAATTTACCCGGCAATCATGGCCTGTAACTGTCAGGCAGGGGCGTAAACTGTCAAAGATTGGCAGCTGGTCCGGGCCGGATGGCCGCAGCGGCTCAGCTTTCCGATGATTTGTCCTCTGCCGGGTCCAGGGCAATCACCCTGGCTTGCAGGCTGCCGCGGGCCAGCCGGGTGCTGATTTCGTCCCCGACTGCCACATCGCTGCTGTCCCGCAGCAGGCGCTGCCTGGAGTCCCAGGTCAGACTATAACCCCGGGCCAGGGTATTCAGCGGGCTCACCGCATGCAGACCCCGGCTCAATTCCGCCAGTTTTGACTGCAGGTCCTTGCAGCGCTGGGCAATGGCCTGTTGCAGATCCTGCTGCAGCCGCTCCAGGCGTTGGCCGGAGTTATCCAGCAGGCGACGGGGGGAATTGGCGGTGAGACGCCGCTGCAATTGTTCGAGACTGGACTGCTTGCCCTGTCGCAGTTGGCCTTGTGCCCGTAAGAGCCTTGTCTCAAGTCGGTCCAGGGTCTGGGCATAATCCTGCAGACGCCGGTCCGGACGTGTGAGATGGCGCAACAGATTTTTTAATTGCTGCTCGGCCTGCCGCAGTTGCAGGCGCATTCTCTGCTCAAGCAGATTCTGAATGGCCAGCAATTGTTCCCGGTAGTCGTCCTGGGAGGGGCTCATCAATTCGGCGGCGGCCGAAGGCGTGGGTGCGCGCAGATCGGCGACAAAATCGGCGATGCTGAAATCGATCTCATGACCTACGGCACTGGTCACCGGCAGTTTGCTGGCATGAATGGCGCGGGCGACTGATTCCTCATTGAAGGCTTGCAGGTCTTCCAGCGAGCCACCACCACGGCCCAGAATCAGGGCTTCGATGCCGAGCTTGTCCGCCAGGCGATTGGCGCTGGCCAGTGCGGCGACGATTTCATCCGCCGCCTGCTGTCCCTGCACAGACACCGGAAACAGGGTCAGTTGGATGGCCGGAAAGCGACGCTTAAACACGCTGAGTAAATCCCGGATGGCGGCTCCGGTGGGAGAGGTAATAATGCCGATATGGCGATACTTGTTGCCCACCGGCTGCTTGCCAGCCTCGGCAAACAGGCCCTCGGCATCCAGCTTCGCCTTCAGGGCCTCAAAGGCTCTTTGCAGGGCGCCATCACCGGCGGCTTCCATGCTGTCGACAATCAGTTGATAGTCGCCCCTTGCCTCGTAAATGCTCAGGCGTCCGCTGACAATGACCTGCTGGCCATTGGCCGGCCGAAAACGCACCTGGCGATTGCGATTGGCAAACATGGCGCAGCGCAACTGGGCCTTGCTGTCCTTGAGGCTCAGGTACCAGTGACCGGAGCCGGGCTGGGCCAGATTGGAAATTTCCCCTTCAACCCTGACCGCCGGAAAATTCCCCTCGAGCAGGGAGCGGGCAAGGCGATTCAGGCTGCTGACCGAGAGGACGGCGGGCTTTTCCTGTGTGGCAGTATCGAAGCCGGGGGGATAAAGAGTCGACATTGGGCGCAGTTTAACCCATCCGCTCATAGCCGCGAAGCGCTGCTTCACCTCACTTGTTCCGAGCTGGCAATCCCGGTAGGGTTCAGGCTGAGTTTCAGTCAGGTGGTGGGCCTTTAGATGTCGGCGAGCGCGGACAGTAACAACAGTTCAGAGCAGCAGGGATTTGTGTTTTTCAGTAACCGGGCTTCCAGGCAGTTCGCCCTTGCCCTGGAGCCGATGGGAGGAAGGGTCTGGCAGGATCATCAGTCTCCGGCGCAGATCGATTTGCTCTACTTCGATGACTACGGCGGCAAGCAGGCACCGGCCATCAACAGCAGTTGTTTCAGCCTGATCACGAGGCAGCGTACCGCGGCACTGGATAACAAGGCTGATATGGCGCGCGCCCTCATCGCCGCGGGGCTGGATGAGCCGCGAGTGTATTTCTCTTCCCGGGCCATCGCCTCAGAGCCGGACTCGCTCTGGTATGTGAAACTGCCCTATGCCTCCGGCGGCCGTGGCATTCGCATTCTCAGCAGCCAGGAACTGATAGACAGTGATCTGGAAAATGTGGTGATCCAGGAAGCGATTCGCGATGTGCTCCTGCTGGAACAGCGCAAGTTCACCCTGCGTCTCTATGTGCTGGTCAATCGCGGCAAACTGTATCTGTTTGACCAAGGCTTTGCGGTGTTGCATGCGGCTGACTATGACCCGGACAGCCGCGACCCGGAAGTTCAATTTGCCCACGAAGGCTATATGGACCCAGCCAGTGGTCTGCGCCTGCTGGCGGCCAGCCTGTTACCGCAATGGCAAAGCATTCTGGAAAACAGTGCCATCACCCTGACCAGGGTATTTAAGGTCTTCCGTGACCGGCTAAGACATGAGCAGGACCGGCACTTTTGCCTGTTTGGCGTGGACTTGCTGGTACGCAAGGATCATTCAGTGGTGCTGGTGGAAATCAATGACCGGCCAAACCTGGTGCACACGGATTCCATCAACAAGAACGTCAATACTCCCATGTTGGCAGCCATGGCTGGCATTCTGAATCCCGCCTGGCGCTCCGCTCAGGAAGCGCCGGGAGACAGAGAATTCAGGATGCTTGCAGCGCTCTAGAAAGCTAGCCGCCGGTCAGGCGCTTTTCGTCAATTCGGGAAAAGCTTTCGCTGTTGCGAACGCTGCCATCCAGATCAAAAGTGGTGATTTCCAGTTGGCCGCCAGCCGGTCCGAAGGGGAAATTCACCTTCACGAAAGCCGCGGAGCCGGCATTACTCACCAGGCCGGCGGTGATGGCATAGCTCTTGGACATACCCATGGCACTCCATTCACAGGCACCTTCGCCGGAGGATTCCAGTTCGAATACCTGATCGCCGTATTTATGGGATTCATCCAGGCTTTTCAGAGTCAGGGTGCACTTGCCTTTGCCGTTTTCGTCACCGGCTGACTGATAGGTACCATCCACCAGGGATTCCGCCTGACTGCCAGTGCTGGCCAGTAGTGCCGCCGAGGCCAGCAGGGATAGAACAAGCTGTTTGTTATTCATAATGCTCACTCTCTGTTTGGAAAAGGTCGACAGTGATGGTAGGTAGGCAGGGATCAAGCCGTTTTGACCTATATCAAGTTAAGGGTGCTTGCCGCCCTGTCACTTGATCGTCGAGCCGTCGCCAGTAGATCGCGGCCAGCAGAAAATTGCCATGTAGAAGCAGGGCGATATTCCACTCGAAGGCATCCTCGATGCTGTCGTAGTCCTGCATCAGTCCGTCCAGTAGCAGGGTCAGCAGTCCGATGCACAGAATCAATAACAGCAAGGCTGCTTGCCGAGCGCTGTTAACTGCTGGCAGGTCCAGGCGCCGGCCCTGATAGAGAATGAGAAGCTGGCACAGATAAGTGAACGTAAAGTAAAAAATAATGCCGATACGACGGGTCAGTTGCAAAGAGTCACCGGCCGCCCCCAGTGCCAGCACATAGGCCAGCAGGGCAATAACGGCAACTCGCCCCAGCACAATAATCTGCCGGCCGGTATAGCCGTGTTGTTCAAGGCTGCGCTGTGCGTCCTGCCAGTATAGCCAGTAGAGCAGGGCCACCGGCAGCATGGTCAGCTTGAAAAAATAATAGGCCAGGCCGTGACGGCCGGTGGCGCTGATCGAGGTGCAACTATCCCAGTAGGGAACACACCAGGGCACGTGAGCCTCACTGGCCGCAATAAGATAATTGAGATTAATGGCCAGAGTTGGCAAAGTAGCCAGTAACAGGGCCCAGAGTGCCGCCCTCTGGTTAATGTTCAGATTGGCAATAACCATGGTAATCGATCAGCAGCTACAGGATCGGAAGTATGACATTGTTCAGCAACAGGGCGAAAGAGTTGGCGCTGGCTATCGCAGTGCTGCTTTGCGCTATTCCCGGAGAGGGCTGGGCCCAATCCCCCACCGGACAATTGCTGGGCTGCGAGCCATTTGTGCCGGCTGGCAGCGGCTATGACTTCGCCCGGGATGAGCGCCAGTTGCCACAGGACCGGCAGGCACTGCGCTTTGGTGAGATTCATCTGACCCGCCTGCCGATCTTTGATGAAAGCGACCCCGGGGAAGATATCTCCCTGTTCCGCTGGGCCAATGATTTTCACGTACTGACTCGCCCCCAGGTAATTCGACAGCAACTGCTGTTCGGTGAAGGCCAGGCTTTTGATGCCAGGCTGATGGCTGAAACAGCGCGTCTGCTGCGTCAGCAATCCTATTTCCATGACGCGGATATACGTGCTGTCAGTGTCTGCAATGAGACTGTGGAAGTGGAAGTTATCAGCAAGGACAACTGGTCGCTGACACCGAGCCTGTCCTTCGATCGGCAGGGCGGAGAGAACACATACAGCATTGGTCTGCGCGACAGTAATTTTCTGGGCTATGGCAAACTGCTGGCCTTGTCCGATGGCAAGGACATCGATCGGCAATCCAGTGAGTTGATGTATCAGGACCCCAATCTGTTTGGCAGCCGCCTGCGTGCCGATGTGAATCTTGAGAACAGTAATGACGGAGACAGCCGGGCGGCCAGTCTGGATCTGCCATTTTATTCCCTGGACAGTCGCCGCGCCTGGGCTCTGCGCCTTAAGGACGAGGAGCGCCTGGATACCCAGTATTTTCGCGCTGAGGAAATCTCTGAAGTTCGCCACTATGAGGAAATGGCGGTAGCAGAGCTCGGTTTTTCCGGAGGTCTGATCAATGGCTGGGCCCGGCGCTGGCAACTCGGCCTGCAGTATCAGCAAGACCGCTATCAGCCTGGCAGCGAATTACCCACGCCCCCTGAACTGCCCCGGGATCGCAAACTGGTTTATCCCTTCGCGGCGCTGGAGTTTGTTGAAGACGACTATGTCACTGCCTTCAATCTCGATCAGATCTATCGGACCGAGGATTTGCACCTGGGCAGGGAGCTGCAGCTGCGGGTGGGCTATGCTGCCGAATCATTCGGATCCGATCAGGACCGGCTGGTATTCGACGGGCATTACAGCAACAGCCTGCATTACGACAATGACAGTTTGTGGCAACACCAGGCCGACTGGGAGGGCTTTTACAATTTCAACAGCAGGGGTCTGGAAAACGTCCTGCTCAGTTATCAAAACCGCTATTTTCGCCGCCAGACCGCGCAGCGCTCTTTCTTTGCCCAGCTGGAAGCGGTTTACAGCAGGAATCTGGATTCCCACAGGCAGGTGGTGTTGGGTGGCCAGAGTGGAGCTCGCGCTTTTGAAAATCGCTACCAGGTGGGGGACAGTCGGGTTCTGCTCACCCTGGAAGAGAGACTCTACAGCGATATTCATCTGCTGAATCTGATTCGTCTGGGGGCAGCGGTATTCGTGGATGCAGGACGTGTCTGGTCAGATACCGGGATCGGCAGTCGTGAAGACTGGCTCGCGGATATCGGTTTTGGCTTGCGTCTGGCCTCCAGCAAGGCCGCTTCCGATCGCATCGCCCATCTGGATTTTGCCTTCCCGCTCAGCAATCAGTCGGACCCCGCCGTGGACAGCGTGCTGGTTTCCTTTACCGTGAAGGGCAGCTTCTAGGAACTATTCCTGTTTCAGTTCATCCCGCAGTTTGATGCGTTCGGTCTTGTAATTATCAGCATCACCGAAGGGAATGAACTTGCTGTAGCGGCGGTGGGTGCCAAGCACTTTCCTGGCGTGCTTGATGGGACACCAGTACTGCTCAGTGCGGGCAATGATTTCCCGGGCATAGGCAATGACGCCATTACCGTAGCCACAGTAAAGACAGTTAAATTTTTCGATACCATTCAGATAGGCCAGCTGGTGCCGGTCCATGACCACATAGCGGTGACGCTCCACCCGCCGTATTCCATACAGTCGAAAGCAGATGTGTTGATAAACCGTAACAGTCAGGTCGAGGAAAGCCAGGGGAATGACCATGGCATAGATAAATGGCGAGGACAGGATGTTACGCAGAGTGGAATTTTTCAGCCAGGGCAGAATGGCGGTCTTCAGTTTGCGATGGGCATCCTCTACTGAGCGTTCGAAACGGACCCGGTGTCCTTCCAGCTTGTATTGGAACTCTTCTTCCTGTTCCTTGATTTCGTCCAGCAATTGCTGTTCCAGTCTGGCGATCTTGTCCACCAGATCAGTAATTTTGCTACTCATGTTGCAGGGCTCCAGAAAGATTGAAAGGCAGAATTTGCCAGCGGGAATGCCTGGTCGGATTGGTGCCTAGTCGGATTGGTAATAGGAACTGTTGCGGTATTGCTGCAGGGCAAAGCTCAGCAGCACACCGATGCTGGCGGCAACCGGCACCGCCAGCAACATACCCAGAATCCCCATCAGTGAACTGCCGGCAAGAATGGCAAACAGAATCCACAGCGGATGCAGGCCAACGCTCTTGCCAATCAGTCGGGGGGTAATGACATTGCCTTCCAGTACCTGGCCGGCGATGAAGATACCGGCAATGACAGCCACATAGCCGATGCTCTCGGCCTGGAACCAGGCGACAACAACGGATGCGAGCAGTCCCACAGTGGAACCAAACAGGGGAATGATGGATAGCAGCCCCGCGGCGGCACCGATGAGGAATCCAAATTGCAGGCCAGCTATGGTCAGGGCGATGGCATAAACCAGGGCAAGTGCCAGGGCAACCAGCAACTGGCCGCGGACGAAGCCGGCAATCTTGCCATCGATCTGGTTGAGCAGGTCCCTGATCTGCTCATAGTAGTGTCGCGGTATCTGCTGGTCGATCCATTGTGTGATACCCGGCCATTCCAGCATCACCATAAAGGCAATCAGGGGAGTCAGCAGGAAGAAGGACAGCAGCTCCACCACAGCGCGGCCACCGCTTTGCAGGGCCGCCAGCAGATTGCCACCGAAATTGAGGATATTGCTGATATTGTTGCGCAGTGCCTGGCCCAGGTTTTCCTGTAGGTTACTGTTGTTGACCTGTTGTTGCAGGCCTTCCATGCGCGGCTGCAATTGCTGCCACAGCGCTTCTATGGTCCCGGGCGCGGCATTGGCCAGCTGGATGGCTTCGCTGTAGAGCGGCGGCAGGATGAGCCACAGTATCAGGGAAACCAGCAGGATAAACAGGAACAGGATGGACGAAACAGACACAGCCCGGGGCATACCGAGCTTGCCTGCCCGGTTCACCAGGGGATTGAGCAGATAGGCAATGGCGATACCGAGGGCAAAGGGCAACAGCACATCACGAAACAGCCAGCTCACTGCCAGCAAGGCTGCCAGGGCCAAGACCCAGAAAACGGCGTGATTACGAATCGGCATCACTCAAAGCTCAGTCTTGTCTGCTTGCGAATGCTTGTTGCCACTCATTCACAGACCCTGCCATCAGCACGACTGAGCAAGAAACTCCCCGGCTTGCATATAGTCCATGTCCGCATTCTAACACCCCTTGCTGCCAGTGCCAGACGAATCTCGTGGCGATTCCGCAGTGACAGGCGGTGAGCAGGCCGGGGCGGGCGTTAAAAGGAAGCCAGGGTAGTGATGTCTGTTGGAGGCAGGGTTACAATGACTGCTGCCATTTCCGGAGTTCGCCAATTCATAATTTAAAGGAGTCGATCCCTATGCGTCTCGATAAAAAAGCCCTCGTGGCAAGCCTGTGTCTGTCAGCTCTGGCAGTCAGTTCCCAGGCTCAGGAATTTACCGCCGGTGAGCCCATTGGCTCGGTGAACGAAGCCGGTGTAAGGGTGCCAATGTCGGATAACGTCAAGGTTTATGGCAGTTTTCATTTCTCCGAGAGTTGCACATTCGATCCCGCCAGAAACCTGATTCTTGCCATGAACAATGGCGAGCGTGGTGATGGCACCGAGAATGACGGTTTTGTGTCCCTGATCAATCCTGACGGCAGTGTACACACGCCCAAGTGGATCGGCGTCAACCGCGACGGACTGGAATTGCACCACCCGCTTGGCAGCGCCGTGCGGAACGGTGTGCTTTACACTGTAGATGTCGGTTATGTACGTTCTTTCGATCTGGCCAGTGGGCAGCCGCTGGAGTCGGTGGCAATCCCCGGTTCAACCCTGCTCAATGGTATTGCCGTGGCTGAAGATGGGACGGTCTATGCTTCCAATACCCGTAGCCCGGAAGTGATCTACAAAGTCACGCCTGCCGGTGAAACCTCGGTGTTTGCCGACGGCGCGCCCCTGAATGTGCCCAATGGCGTGGCCATGGACCAGGATGGCAATATCGTGGTGGTCAATATTGGTGACAACGCGGTAATCACCTACAACCCGGACGGCGAAGTAGTGCGTACTGAACATGCCGTGGAAGGGGGTAATGACGGTGTAGTAGTGCTGGAAGATGGCACCAAGTACGTCAGCTCCGTACGCTTTGGCAGTGTCTCCCGAATTCGTCCTGGCCAGGAGGCGGAAGTGATTGCCGAGGGGATTCCCAGCGCGGCATCCATGTGCTACGACTCTGTTCAGAATCAACTGGTCATTCCACTAAACGGTAATTTTGCGCTGGCGTTTGTGCCGCTGGACTAGATTGCTGAAACAGTTTCGAAGCTAATAAAAACGCCGGGCTTGTCCCGGCGTTTTTGTTTGTCGCTTGCTTGTTATTGATTCTGGATGCGCCTTTATTCAAACACCAGACTTGGATCCCGGGTTGGCTCGGCAGCCAGCAGTTTCTTGTCCAATAGATAATCCTGGGTGTTGGTCCATGGCGGGTTTTCCGATTGCCGAGGGAACAGATGCATGCTGCGTTGCATGTAACCCGGATCGAAGCCGGTAATGAAATCCCGGGCAGGCATGTTGGGGTTTGCTGGCCTGGCGATACATTTTTTGGCGTCGCGGGTATCCATCTCCTTGACCAGATCGCAAACGAATTGCGAATTGAGGTCGGCGCGCAGGGTCCAGGAGGCATTGATATAACCGAAGGTCTGGACCAGGTTGGGAATGTCCGAGAGCATCATTCCCTGCCAGGAATAATGCTGGCTGAAATCAACCTTCTCACCATTGACATAAAATTCGGCGCCGCCCAGCAACTGCAATTGCAGGCCGGTTGCGGTTACCAGAATATCAGCCGGAACCCGCTCACCGGATTGCATCAGCAGGCCATCGGCTTCAATGCGTTCAATCTGGCCGGTGACCACATTGGCGCGACCTGATTTCAGGGCTTCAAACAGATCCGAGTCAGGAATCAGGCACAGGCGCTGGGTCCAGGGATCATAGTCGGGGGTGAAGTGCCGGTCGATATCGAATGATTCCCCCAGCTGTTTGCGCGCCAGTTTGAGCAGGGTCTGTTTGACCTTTTCCGGATTCTTGCGGGCACGTTTGTAGATGAAATTCTGAAAATGGATGTTGCGCCAGCGAGTAATGGCGTAGGCAATCTTTTCGGGCAGGATCCTGTTGAGCAAATTGGCCAGTCGGTCCTTGCCGGGGCGAGAGACAATCCAGGTTGGTGAGCGTTGCACCATGGTGACACTGGCAGCCTGCTCGGCCATGGCGGGCACCAGAGTCACGGCAGTGGCACCGCTGCCAATGACTGCAACCCGTTGGTCGCGGTAATCCAGGTCCCGGGGCCAGTGCTGGGGATGGATCACCTGCCCCCTGAAGTCTTCGATGCCGGGGAAGTCCGGTGTGTAGCCCTCGTCATAGCGGTAATAGCCACTGCACATGAACAGCAGATTGCCGCTAATTGTGCTTTGCTCCCCTTTGCTGTTTTCTATGGCAAGCTTCCAGCAGGCGTCCTGGTCCTGCCAACTGGCCCGTTTGACCTTGCTGTCGAAGCGAATATGTTCGTCGATGCCGTACTCCTGCACGGTTTCCTGCAGATAGGACAGGATGGAGGGGCCATCGGCAATGGCTTTGGCATTGGTCCAGGGCTTGAAGCGAAATCCGAAGGTATGCATGTCACTGTCGGAGCGAATGCCAGGGTAGCGGAACAAATCCCAGGTACCACCGATTGCCTCCCGCGCTTCCAGAATCAGATAGCGCTTGCCAGGGCAGTGCTGTTCCAGATGGGCGGCGGCACTGATGCCGGATATGCCGGCGCCGACGATGATTACATCAAAGCCTTGTTGTTCATCACTCAAGAGCCTGCTCTCCTTGTGCACTGGCGGGGGCTTGCAGCCAACGAGGCGCCGTTGCAAGAGGTGCTGTCAGACTGTGCATAAAGGCTTCCAGTTGACGCAATTCCGCGGCCCGCAAGCCCAGGGGCTTGGCTTCATTATGACTGAGCATGGAGACCGGTGCCTCATTGTAATGCTGGATGACCTCCGCCATGGTGGCAATTTGCCCGCCATGCATATAGGGCGCGGTTTCGCTGACATTGCGCAGGGTGGGGGTCTTGTGGGCACCCACCAGTTCATTGCTGTCCAGGGCAAAGCGCAGTTCCAGACACTGTTCCGGTTTGGCATCGCTATAGGGGCCGAGGCAGTTGAAGCTGTCCTGGCGTGCCATGCGCACTCCTTCATAACGTCCCATCGGGGGCAACTGACCGTCTACCGCCAGGACACCGGTGTTATGAAATTCATGATTGCTGAGCAAGGGGCCATTGTGACAACTGACGCAGTCAGCCTTGCCAATGAACAGGGCAAGACCGGCTATCTCGGTGTCAGTCAGACTGTCATTGGTACGGGTATCCACGCTGTCGTCCAGGGCATCGGCATAGTCATCGAAGCGGGACCGCCCCGGTTGTAACTTGCGCTGATAGGCGGCCAGGGCCTTGCCGGCATTGGCGTAGATCTGGTTGATAGCTTGCTGCTGCTCAGCATCCAGCGCCTGCCAGGCGGCGATTTTGTCGGCATCCCCGTCGGGGGTGGCGGGCGCTGTATTCATCGGTACTTCCGGCAGAGCGCCAAAGACCTTTTCATACAGCGCTGTCAGTCCGGCATCGCTGCTGATCAGACTGGCCAGTTCGCTGCGGCTGAAATCATGTTCATGGGCTGCTTCCAGAGGTGCCAGGGCTTGCGCCCACTGGCTGTCCTTGCGCCCATCCCAGTAGAACCAGGGGCTGTGACTGAGTCCCACCAGACCAGGTGTATGGCGAGGTCCCAGAGACTTGCCCACGGCCAGGGGCAGCTGGTCGGTGAAATAATGTTCCGGTTGATGACAAGTGGCGCAGGAAACTGTGCCGGTACTGCTCAGGCGTTCATCAAAAAACAGCTGATGG
This sequence comes from Pseudomonadales bacterium, assembly GCA_022763285.1. GTDB lineage: Bacteria > Pseudomonadota > Gammaproteobacteria > Pseudomonadales > Pseudohongiellaceae > UBA9145. Next base: position 19,418 of record JALEHB010000132.1, read on the forward strand.
CCCAGTTCTGCCGCCAGTGGATCGTCGGCAACCCGGTTGCTGGGGTCGGCCGGCAAGGGGGGCAGGGCAGACAGGGACATGGAGCGAATCAGTGCCGCTTCCGCCGCCGTCCAGCTGCCGGGCGGCGGTGCCCAGAACTGGTAAGTGGCGTAGCCCAGGCCAGCGGCCAGCAGCAAGATCAGGGGAATCAGGGTCTTCACAATTGCAGATCAAATACGACTTCGTCAGAAAAACCGTCTTTTTCCACCACGGCACGTAATTGCCAGTAGCCGGGCATATGAAAGCGCATACCCTGCAGCAGATAGATACCGTCCTCGGCAGTGGCACTGACCAGAGGAGCCGTAGGCAGGCCGTGGTCATGATCCGGCATACCACCTGTCACCTCAATACTGGCACCATTGAGTGGCTGGCCATTGCTGTCCCGCAGTATCAGCTGCCAGCTATGCAGGCGATTGATCACCAGGGGTTGCAGCTGGCTGCGCAGTTCGATGGTCCAGCCATTGGCCAGTTCGGCCTGCAGAGGCTCGGCGGCTACCGCAGGAGGCGTACTGGAAAGCAGGAGAAACAGCAGATTCAGGACGACTGCAAAACGTCGTGGGCTTGGCTTTTTCATGGTGACAGGATTTTAGCAAATCCTGCACTCCGAGGGTGCAATTGCCGGGCTGAATTGGAAAGGTCTTGTCGATTTCGGCGATGAAAGGCCGAATTGTTTCCTTACAGAGCGCTGATGGTGGGGGTAAAGGCCACTTGCACCAGAAAATAGAGATTGTAGAGCATGACTGCAAAATGCATCCAGACGGCGGTGCTCAGGGCCGGAATAATCAGGCTGCCGATCAATGACACGCCGATAAGGGAAAAGCCACTGCCCTGAATCACCAGATCGGCCAACTGGGCGGTGGTGACAAAAATCGCCAGACCAAAAAAGATCGGCGCGCGGCGAGACATATAGTAGTCGCGCAGACGCAGCGTGTCGTCGGGGCCGACATCCGGTGTGATGGCAAAACTGACCAGGACGATGAACAGGGTCGGTATGATCAGAAACCAGACCTGATAGATAAAATTGAAATCCTGTACCCGGTAGGGCCAGATTCCCATCCAGTACTGAATGGCATAGAGCACCACCACCACCGACCAGCACAGATGCAGCCAGTCAATTTGCGGCGCGATATGGGCCCGCAGCAGGTTTCCCCAGCCACCGAACATTTCGGTCAAGGCGATGGCGATGACCACCGAGGCGATGGCCATCATGAATTCAAATAGAGTCATGAGTCATTTATTTATTGTTTTTGTAATGGCTGTAGGCAAAGAGCTGACAAACCATACTACAAATAGATGCAGGTCACGAGCAGGGAATGGAATCGGGCTCAGATATTGTAGTAATTCCGGTGGCTGAAGCGTGGGGTGCAGATAGCCAGGAATTTCAGGTCGCCTTCGCCGATGTTCTTGATGCGCTGTTTGGTCTGCGGCGGGATGATGACCACGTCGCCGGGATTGACCTCGGTGGGTTCTTCGGCTCCCACCTCTACCAGACCCTTGCCTTCCAGGATGACATAGCGCTCATAGGTGCCGTTCAGCCAGTGCCAACGGGTTTGCTGGCCGGGCTCCACCCGGGCCTGGGCAATGGAGACTTCACCATCATCGACACTGTTTGAGGTCTCAACGATGAAGCAGCCTTCCTTGAAATAGAATTCATCTTCAGGAATGAATTTTTTGATGTGCTCAGACACGCCCTTGTCCACTTGCTTCCATGCTGATAGCTAATAATAACTGGCGCTGCATTGCAAGAGCCAGAAATCGAGGCCGGGACACGACTCAGCGTGGCCGGCTCTGATAGACACCGAAATGAACATAGGGTGCAGGGGCGGGTTGGCCACGATTCACATTGGCGGGCACGGCATGTCGCACCGGTGGCAAACTTTTCAGGTAGGCGGCGATGGACAGAGCATCCTCCCGGGTGATGCTGGCGTAGGCAGGCCAGGGCATTACCGGCAGACTGGAAGCACTGTGCTCCGTGGTACCAACGCGAATCATGGTGATCAGGCGTTCCATGGTCCAGCTACCGAGACCGGTTTCCAGGTCCGGCGTCAGATTGGCCGGATAGACCACCCCCGGATTGCTGTCTTGCAGCGGGTTGGTGTAGGCGATGCCGGTACTGGATCCGGCCAGCAGGCGGCCAGGATCAGGGTCGCCCACCAGCGCGCCGTCGGTATGGCAACTGCCGCAGCCTAACAGTCCCACCAGGTATCGGCCCCGGCTCAGTTGCTCGGTAGAATAGGTGCTGTTTTCGGGGCTGGGTTCGGGCGTAGCAAAAATGGAGGCGGGGTCCAGAACTTCAAAGTCATCCAGGGGATTCCAGGCCTGGGGAGCCTCCTCGGTTGCCACCTGGCAGGCAGCCACTGTGAGCATGATGACGCCCACAGCAATACTCTTCAGACTTTTGTCAATCTCCAACATGCCAACTACCTCCTGCTTCGCTCCGAACTGCACAGTTTGCCTGATCGATGGATACTCCCATCACCGTGGAATGATGGCATGGCCGCCTTGCGCGGGCATTGATCCCGCGCAAGGCTCGGTCATTAATCTGCCCTCAGGGCTTGCGGAATTTCAGGGTAAAGCGGTCAGTGTTGCCGCGTACTCCGGGCGTTCCGACTTCCTGGGTCAGGTCATCCTCCGGGTGATAATGCATATCACTGAAATCCACGAATTCGAAGCCGACATCCACCATCTCCTTGATCACCAGGACCGGGTCCAGGCGCCGGCCTACCGCTCGGGATGTGGGCTGTCCATGACGCCGGGTATGGTCCACAACACCATAGATGCCGCCTGATTTCAGGGCATTGAAAACTGCACGGTTCATATTCTGCCGGTCTTCGGCATTGGGATTGTGAAGATTCCAGAAAGTCAGCACCAGGTCGAAATCGCCGCTGTCGAACTCGAAGGGGGGAATACTGCCAAGATTGACATCATCGTTGATGGCGGAAGTGCACTCCAGTCCGGGCAGGCTCATGACGTCGTTTTTGAAACTGTCACTGACCCCCACAGAGAACACCAACTCGCCGCCATTTTCACACAGAGTGGGGCCGACGAATTTGGACCAGTAGCCTGTAGCGGGACTGATTTCCAGTACTTTCATATCGTCTTCCAGGCCGAAAAATTCCAGCACTTCGGCAGGCTTGCGATTGGCATCCCGGGCTACTTCGGCCGCCTCGCGAATAGATCCCTGCAGATTTGCTTCAATCTTGCTGCGGGTGGTGGCAGGGTCTGCCGCCAGGGCCTGCTGCGTGATCAGGGTCAGGGCGAGAAAGGTGAGTTTTTTCATAGTGTCTCCGTAATTGCTCTAGTCAGGGCGTAAATGTTTTGTACTTGGTTCAGCGTCTGGCATCCAGCCACCAGCGCAAGGTGGAGGTGACCAGTTCGGCAGCGTCCTGCTGGACGAAGTGATTGGCATCAGGGGCTGATACGATGGTGGTATCGGCATCGTTCCAGTCCCAGGTGTTATTGAGTCCGTCTGAATGCAGGGCGGTATCCTGCAGGCCGTGAAAGACCAGCAGGGGAACATCCAGTTGCGGGGCAGGCGGCATGGGCGCGCTGCCGGGTCGGGGATAGTTCTGTTTGTAAAAAGCCAGCATGGCATCGAAGTCAGAACGGGTGAAGGCCTCTACATAATGGGGTCGCTCGGCCGGATCTGACACCCAGAATGACAGGGTCTCAGCCGTCATGGGGCCACCGAAGAGAATGTCAGGATCCTCGGGGCTGCCTTCGATGAATGCGCGGGCATAGGCACTATTGGCCTGTTGTTCTGGATTACTGGCCAATTCGCGGCTCATGCCATTGGGGTGGGGCAGATTGAGAATCACCAGGCGATCCACCATCTCCGGCATGGCGAAGGCAAATTGCCAGGAAACAATTCCTCCCCAGTCATGACCCACAATGGTGGCGCTGTCCTGGCCGAAGTGACGAATCACCGCCGCCACATCATTGATCAGAAAACGCATATTGTAGTTTTCTTCCCCTTCCGGCTGGCCGCTGCGGTTATAGCCGCGTTGGTCGATGGCCACCACCTGATAGGCATCCTTCAGGCCTTCCATCTGGTGGCGCCAGCTGTACCAGAAATCCGGGAAGCCATGGATCATGATCACCAGGGGGCCTTCACCGACGGTGGCATAATGGATCGGTACGCCGTTACTGTCGGCAAAGCCATGCTCCACTTCATCCAGGAAATCACTGTGGGCCAGATTGGCAGTGAACAGGGCGACGAGCAGAAATATTTGTCTCACGGCGAGCATGGGCAACCTCTCTTGGCTGGCGAATCGGCAATGGCTGAGACAGGATTAAATCAGAATCCGGCCGCCTTGGTAAGCGCTGCCCGTCGCCTCTGACGGTGACTGGGCGTCAGGCCTCGAACAGGTTATGCTCGCTAACATTCTTCAGGGGGATTCTATAATGCACAGGTTTTTGTTGAGAGCCGGATTGCTGGCCATGGTCTTGCTGTCCGGCGCAGTGTCGGCCCAGGAAAGCGGGCCATTGCTGACCGTGAAGCAGTTGATGAATGCCTTGTTGACGCCCGCAACCAATACCATCTGGGGCGCATATCAGCTGGAAACCCAGGCTCAGTGGCAGGAAGTCGAAAACGCCGCCCTGACCGTCATTGCCACCGCCGAGTTGCTGGCTGCCGGGGGTGCACTTGAGGCCGAACAGGCCAGTGCCGCAGAAGCGGACTGGCAAGCCTGGAACAATGACATGATTGCCGCCGCCAGACAGGTATTGAGCGCGGTGCAGGAGCAGGACGAGCAGGCCCTGTCAGAAGCTGGCAACAATGCCCTGTATCCACCCTGCGAATCCTGCCACCAGCAATACCAGCAGCGCTGAACCTGGCAGGAATAAGGTCGCAAAAGCTCAGGCAAGGGCCAAAGACGGCAGCCTTTCGATAAACCAGAACATGGCCACGCTCCCCAGGCCATAAGCCAGGCCGCGGTAGATGCTGGGAATCAGTTGCCGCGACAGCCGCTGCAACAGGGCATGGAAGACGAGCAGGGCAGCAATAAAGCCAATCTGACCCAGTTCCACGCCGAGATTGAAAAACAGCAGGGCCAGGGGCACATCCGCACTGCTGAGGCCAATCTCACCCAGGGCACCGGCAAAGCCGAAACCATGGAAGAGACCGAAGATCAGCGCCACCAGCCAGGGTTTGCTATGTACCAGGCTGGTCTGGCCCTTGAGCCCACACAGAATTTCCCGCGCCAGCAAGACAATGGACAGAGCAATGAGCACTTCCACCGGTGCATTGGGCAGCGGAAAGATTTCCAGCACGGCAAAGCCCAGGGTAATGCTGTGGGCGATGGTGAAGGCGGTGATGGTTTGCAGCAATTTCCAGGCGCTGTGTTGCAACAGCAGCAAACCCAGCACAAACAGCAGGTGGTCGATGCCGAACAGGATGTGCTCGGCACCCAGAATCAGGTAGGTGATGGCGAGCCCGCCAAGGGAGCCGGCGCCGGCCTTGAGGCCACTGAGGGGAACCTCCACGACACTGCCATCACCGGCAAAATAGGCAGAATTCTGCTGCCCATCGCTCCAGTTGGCCAGCACCACCACGCCTTCCAGTGACCAGGGAAACTGTAGCGTATCCTCGGCGTTCAGTTCTGGCTCGCAGCTAAACCGGTAGCTGAATCTGGCCGGGGGCAGTGCCTCACAACGTTGCGGCAAGATGCGGCCAACATCAAACAGCGGCGGTACCTGCTGGTCTACCACCGACAGGCTGTAGACGCCGTCCGGCAATTGATCCAGAAACACCCTGGCAACTCCGGTGACATCCACATCGTGGGCTGCAGCCGGCAGCGGCGCCAGAATCAGGCCGGTGAGTAGCAACAGCAGGGCCTTTTTCATTCACTGTCTTCCTGGCTGTAAACGATGTCGTACTCCTGCATCAATTCTGCGATTTCCCGGGCCAGCAGGGCTTCTTCTTCCCGGGCAATCCAGTCCAGTCGCAGTTGCTCGAGAATGCGTTGAGCCGCTGGGGTGGTGGCTGGCTGGCGCTGACGGATGCGCAACCAGTGCTGGCCACGATTGCTGACAAAGGGTCCTTGCCACTGACCGGATTCGGCCGCAAACAGTTGCTCGGCAAAATCCGCTGAGAAGATATTGGCCAGATCCAGCTGGCTGACATCATCAAGTGGCGCCACGTCACCGGCTTCGAGTGCCAGAATGACGTCGGGCTCGGCACCGGCTTCCAGCAGTTGCTGCAGCTCCGGGCTGAGCGCCTCCCGGGTATTGAGTACCAGCTCATCCAGGTTCAGGCTGGCCGGCCGGCCGTAGCGCTCGATGTTTGCCTCATAGAAATCCAGCAGGGTTTGCTCATCCGGCTGAATGACCCGGGCGCTGAGCACATGGCGCATTTTCTGGGCGAGGATATCGTGGATACGGGCGTCATTATCCAGATTCATGGCCAGGGCTTCCTGCACCAGCAACTGCTCTTCAATATAGACGGCGGTGAGTAGCTGGCGCTGTTCGGGACTCAGGGCCTGGCCACTGGCCAGTTCCTGCATGAACAGCCGGGCTTCCAGCTCCTGCGGATCGATTTCCAGCACCTTGTCATTGCCGGCATTGAGCAGCCCGTAGGCGGCAAAGGCCAGCAGGGCAATGAGCAGGAAGTGCAGGGTGGGTTCTTTGAGCAGGCCTTGCATATTGATTTTCA
>JALEHB010000133.1 GCA_022763285.1 Pseudomonadales bacterium
AATCAGGACGGGCTATGGCAGATACTTGACCCCAATGGCAGGGAACTGAGCCGCAGCCCTACACTCGTTATCACCGCCAGCGCCGCCATGAAGCAATGGACAGACTGTGCGGATCTGCCTGTCGAGCAGGTGCGCGGTCAGCTCACACACATCGCCAGCAATCCTCGGAGCGAAGCACTGAAGACTGTTGTCTGCGCCGCCCGCTCCCTGTTTCCCGCCAGCGACGGCAGTCATTGTCTGGCCGCCACTTATCAGCGCCATGATGACAATCTGCAATGCCGCCCGGCCGATGATGCCAGCAATCTTCAGCTTGCCCGCCAGGCTTTACGTGAACCGCAGCTACTGGGCTCGGAGATCACCGCCTCCCGCAGCGCCATTCGCAGCAGCACTCCGGACCGCTTGCCACTGCTGGGTCCGGTGCCGGACCTGCCGGCCATGCTGGAGCGCTTTGCCGACCTGAACAAGGACGCCAGCCTGCAGTTCGAGCAAGCCGGTGTCTATCATCCCGGGCTCTATGTCAGTGCCGCCCACGGCTCCAATGGTCTGAGCAGTTGCAGTCTGGGAGGGGAATATCTGGCCAGTCTGATTTGCGGCGAGACCCCGCCGCTGGATGACAGCATCATGGCGGCACTGAACCCGGTGCGTTTTCTGATCAGGGAGTTAAAGAAGCAGAAGTCGCCGCGACTGACTCAGCGCTGATAAAAAGCCTTGATGACTTTGGCCAGGGCTGCGGCGTCATCTGAGGCCGCCAATTCGCGAATGGAATGCATACCAAACTGTGGCACGCCGATATCCAGGGTGCGGATACCCAACTCGGTGGCAGTAATGGGGCCGATGGTACTGCCACAGGCCATATCACTGCGCATCACGAAAGACTGACAGGGCACCTTCACTTTCTCACAGAGAGCCTTGAACAGGGCAACTGTTTCGCTATTGCTGGCATAACGCTGATTGGCATTGATCTTGATCACCGGACCGGCATTGAGCAGGGGGCGATGCTGATCATCGTGCTTTTCCGGATAATTGGGATGCACACCGTGGGCATTGTCGATAGAAAACAACAGGCTCTGGTGAATCACCCGGTCCATGGCATCGGCGGCCTTGTGCTGGCTGCCTACCCAACGCTCCAGCACCTTGCGCAGAAAGGGTCCCTGGGCACCACTACTGGAAGCACTGCCCACTTCTTCATGGTCATTACAAACCAGCACACTGGCGTGATCGTCCTTGCTGTCCAGCAGAGCCTGCATGGCAAGATAGCAGCTCAGCAGATTGTCCAGGCGGGCCGAGGCGATAAACTGCTGCTCCAGCCCCACCATGGCTGGCGGCTGGGTGTCATAGAGAAACAATTCATGGGAGAGCACGCTGGCAGCCTGCTTGCCTGCGCTTTGTTTGCGTACCTGCTGCAACAAAAAATTATCGAAAGAATAGTTTTTGCCCGCTTGATCCGAGGCAAATTGCAGCAACAGTGGCGGCAACTCTTTCTGGGCATTGACCGCGCCAGCAGTATTGGCTTCCCGATTGAGATGAATAGCCAGACTGGGAATAAAGGCCACCGGCTTTTCAAGATTAATCAGTACAGAACCGAGCCTGCCCTGCTTGTTCTGGAAATGTACACGCCCGGCGATTGACAGATCACGATCAAACCAGGGCTGCAGCAAGGCGCCGCCGTAGACTTCCACACCCAGTTGCAGGTAATTCTGCTTGCGCACTTCCGCCTGGGGTTTGATTTTCAGGCAGGGACTGTCGGTGTGGGCTCCGGCAATATTGATACCGTGACGAGTCAGGTCCTTGCTGCCGGTCTTGAAGGCCACAATCGAGGAGTCGTTGCGGCACACATAATAGCGACGCTTTTTCTCCAGCTTCCAGCTTTGCGCTTCATCCAGACGCTCGAAGCCGGCAGCTTCAAGGGTCTCTGCCATACTGGCCACAGCGTGAAACGGACTGGGAGACTGCTGCAGAAATTGCAGCAGTCCCTTGTTAAAGTCCTTGATATAGGCCTTACTACTTGCCGGCACTGGTTTCAGATCCTACTGAATCTCCAGCAACTCAACTTCAAAAATCAAAGCCGAGTTGGGGGGAATGGCCGGTGTCGGCGAGGCTTCGCCATAGGCCAGATTGGGCGGAATATACAGGCGCCATTTGTCACCCACTGACATCAGCTGCAGGGCCTCGGTCCAACCGGAGATCACCTGGGACAGACCGAAGGTGGCAGGCGCGCCGCGCTCGACGGAGCTGTCGAATACGCTGCCGTCGGGCAGAGTGCCGTGATAGTGAGCCAGGACAGAATCCTGCACTGTGGGTGAAGCCGCATCGGCGGGGCCTTCCTGCAGCACTTCGTACTGCAGGCCCGACTCCAGAGTCACCACACCATCGCGAGCTCCGTTTTCCGTCAGAAATTCCTCGGCGGCGGCCAGATTGCTGCTCAGCGCCTGCTGCTGGGCCTGCTGCTGGCGCTGCATGAAAGATTGCAGAGCCATCATGATTTCCTGGTCCTCCAACTGCACGTCGGCAGAGATAGCATCCATCATGCCGGCGATAAACGCATCCAGAGGTACACTGTCGACAATATTCTGGCTCATCAGGTTCTGACCGATATTGACACCAATGGCATAACCGATGCGGTTATCTTCGTCTTCCAGATTGATGTCGCTCTGGGCCAGGACAGGCAGAGATGCCATGGAAATAGCCACAGTAGCGGCCACCTGACGCAGACTATTGCGTAATTTCATAGGGAGTTCCTTGATTTTCAATGAATTGGCGATCCCCGAGCGGGTCTCGCACCCTAGCTGATAAAGACAGGCATACTAACTGGGAAGCTGTTGAATTAAAAGGCTTTGCATTGGCAGCCAGGGGCCAACTGGGCCATACTTGGGGTCTCGATCCTGGCTTGTAGAACCCATGTCCCACTTCAGATTCCTGTTTCTCTGCGGCGCCCTGCTCCTGTTGCTCGGCTGCTCCCAGCCCCTGGCGGTATCCATCAACAATCAGCCGGTTTATGACCCCGAGGGTCGACTGCTGGGGGGAGAAGTGATTGATGCTGATTTACAGGGTTGTATCAACCTGGCCCTGACCCAACGCAGTGTCACCACCAGTGAACTCGGCGTGTTGTCCTGTGCCAATGCCGGGATTCAGGATCTGAGCAATATCGGCCAGCTACTGTCGCTGCGCTTTCTCGATCTGGCCAATAACAATATCCGCAATCTCACCCCCCTCGAGACCCTCAGATCCCTGGGCGCGCTCAATCTCGCCAACAACCGGATCGATGATATTGGCCCCCTGTTCAACCTGCCCTCTCTGGCCTCGGTGAATCTGGTCGGGAATCCTGACATCCCCTGCGCCCAGATTCGTCAGCTGCGGCAGCAACTGGGTGACAACCTGGCCGCACCTGAGTCCTGTCGCGGCCGCTAATCGCTGACCGGCAAGCCACTGTGGAAGCGGAACTCCTGATCCGGACTTGAAATCAGCTCCGCCTCCCGGGCACCAAAACGGGCCACACGCTCAGTGATGTCAGTTTCGCTATAGGCAGCGGCCAATTGCAGATAATCCTGATAATGACGCTCTTCCGAGCGCAACAGGCTTTTGTAGAAGCGGCTGAGCCTGTCATCGAGATGGGGCACCAGACAGGCAAAGCGCTCACAGGAGCGGGCTTCGATATAGGCACCGGCGATCAGTGTATCCACCAGCGTCCGGGGACCATGATGGTCGATCAATTCCCGCAAGCCCGAGGCATAACGGGACGGACTGAGCCGCACATAGCGGATATCACGTTCGGCCATGATTTCCACCACCTGCTGAAAATGCAGCAGCTCCTCACGGGCCAGTTGTGACATTTTACTGAGCAGTTCCGGCCGGGTGGTATGGCGATACATGAGATTCATGGCAGTTGAGGCCGCCTTCTTCTCAC
>JALEHB010000134.1 GCA_022763285.1 Pseudomonadales bacterium
GGCATCAACATGCTGGGTGAAAAATTCTGCAGGCGGTTCATCGCAGCTGCTCCAGTTCCAGGGTGGCCGGAATTTCCACTTCACCCATACGCATGCCATACCACTGCTGCAGAGCAATGGCTTCGGCATGGGCCACGGTTCGATCGCAAACCCGCACATCGATGATGTCCACCATGATGTTGCGCATTTCGATAAACGAGCCGGCCGTCAATTCCATCAATTGCTTGATGGTGATATTGGAGCGACCCACTTCAAAGATCAGGGTCACCGGCACATCACCCATGGATTCAATGGTCAGTGGCTCGGTATTGATCACCGCCGGAACATTCATGGCGCTGGGCGCCACATTCAATGCATCCATGGTGACCGACTGCGGCTGTTGCAGCGCGGCTCTGGGCATGGCGCCACTGCGGGCCGCACCGGGGGCGGCCATGTCGAGTTCATTGTTGTTCACGTCAGTCATAATCAGCCCTAAACCCTGTTCAGAATTTCCAGTCCAACCTTGCCGTTCAGTTCACCCATGCGGGCCTTGAACTTGGTAATGCCATTGATGTTTACATCCACTTCTTCGGGGGAGTCGACGCCGATGATGTCACCACGGCTCATCTTGAAAACCTCGCCGATGGTCAGACGCGCACCGCTCAACTCGCCGGTCACATCCAGATCAAAGTCATGGGCCACGGCGCGCATCACATCAGCGGAAGTCAAACCGGCTTCAGCCAGCTTGGATTTCTTGTTGCGGAACAGGGCATCGATGATATTGCCCGGCATCAGCAACTGGATCTCTCCGCCACCGCCGGCGAATTCCACCCGAAACGGCCTGATCATCAACACGTCGGAGTCGTTATAGGCCGACAGGTGAGCCGGGTTCATTTCCGATTCGGTGATGGTGAACTCATAAGTTGAGATTTCCTTCCAACTATCCTTGATGGCATCGATGATGGTTTTCAGGATCAGTTTGATCACTCGCTGCTCGGTGTGGGTGAACTCACGACCGGTAACCTGGGTGGGGCGGGAACCGCCGCCGAAAAAGGCGTTAACCAGGGCGAACACCAGCTTGGCGTCCAGCACGATAGCCGAGAAACCTACCATGCCGGACAACAGGAAGGTGGTCATGCTGGTGGGCACGTACAGTGATTTGACGTACTTGCCGTATTTTTCGATGCGGATGTCCTGGCGCTTCACTTCCACACTCTTGTGCAGCAAACCCAGCAGCTTGATGCTGAGGGAAGCCTGCATACGCTCATCGGCAGCCTGAATCTCCTGCGACCAACCCTTGACGCGATGCATGCCGCTGGTCAGGTCATAGAGAACGTAATCCTCGGCCTCAGCACTGGACTGCTGCTCTTCGTCACCGCCAACACCATGCAAGAGGGCATCGATTTCATTTTGTGATAACAAGTCACTCATAGTCGCTTTCTCTCAGACCTAGCCAATCATGGCCGCTTCGTCTTCCTTCAATTCGATCTCGCCGGCATCAGCCATCTTCTTCGCTACCGCCAGAATTTCTTTCTGTGCCAGTTCCACATCCGCCACTTTCACCGGACCCAGCTCTTCCATGTCTTCCTGGAAAATTTCCGCCGCTCTGGAGGACATGTTGTTCAATACCTTGTCGAGAATTTCCTGGTCGGCGCCTTTCAGGGCCAGGGCCAGGCGATCGGTCGCCACTTCACGCAGCACTTTCTGGAAGTCGCGATCGGGAATATCTGTCAGGTCAGCGAATACAAACATCTGGTCGAGAATGCTCTGGGCCAGATCAGCACTGACCTCGGTAACCTTCTCCATGAGCCGGTCTTCCATGGATTTTTCGAGGGAGTTGAGGATATTGGCCACATTCTTGACGCCACCCATGGCCGAGCTCTGTTTGGTAACAACACCTTCGACCTGCTTCTCCAGGGAATGGTTGAGCTCCTGCAGGGCCTTGGGGTCAACGGAGTCCATTTCTGCCATACGCACGATCAGCTCCACCACTGCCGCTTCCGGCATGTGGTTAAGCACTTCGCCAGACAATTCCGGGCCCAGATAGGAAATGACAATCGCCTGAATTTGCGGATGCTCGTTGGCGATGATGCCGGCCACCAGGGCGGGCTCCATCCACTTTAAAGAATCCAGGCCCTTGGTGTTGCCGCCCATAAGAATCTTTTCAAGAATCTCACTGGCAGCTTCTTCACCGAGGGCCTGGGTAAGCACCGCGCGTGTATATTCGTCCGCAACAATATTGATGTAACCGTCTGATTCTGCGTCCTTGAGGAAATTGGTCAGGATGTCGTTCACTTCATCGGTGGTCATTTCACTCATACGTGACATTTCCACACCGATTTTCTGAACTTCATCGGTGGACAGATGACGCAGCACATTGGCTGCCCCTTCTTCCCCCATCACCATCAGGAACTGCGCGGCCCGGGCGGGGCCTGTGTTGCGCGCTAATTGTTTGCGATCTACCTGATTCATAACAATCTTCAGTCTCTGACTCGTTGCTTGTACCCAGTCAACGCTTTGACAACGTCGATTTTTCAGCGGGTAGTTTTTTTGACACCCTGCTCCACCCTTGCCTCTGCAGCCCTTGTATTCCGTGGCTTCTGGCGATTCTTGCTGGCGTCGATGGAGCGTCTTTCTGTTTACGTACAGGGTAAAGAGCAAACTCTGTGCCAATGATTCTGAAAAAGTTCTAAAGCTTTCTGAAAAGATCGTCGTAAGACGAGTTACGGGTTTAAGCGCGGCCTTGCTGCTACCCGCAATTTGTTCACCCTGCAGTTTTTTAGAGGTCAACCTGCGTGGATTTAACCCGTCTCGATCTAAGGCAATTGCCAGGCCAGGAACGCCAGCTGAGCTGGAAGCTCAATCAGGAAATGCTGGCGCTGGTGGTGGGCCGCGACAAGAATGGCGGCAACCTGCTGCGCATCAATGGCCAGCTGTATCAGGCCGCCTCCAAAGCGCCCCTGGAACAGGGCAGTTCCCTGATTGTGCGGGTTGCCGCCCTGACTCCCCAGCTGGAGCTGGAGGTGGTAGAAAACCTGCGTGCTGCCAATAGCCAGAATCAGCCCGCCGCCGTGCTGGCCGGCAATCTGCTGGAGCAGGCCCGGCGCCTGCGCCAAAACAACCTGACCCGACTGGCACAGATTCCCTACGAGAAATCCCAGGCCGAATTGCAGACTCTGCCCGGCGACAGCATGATTCTGCTGCATAAACTGAAACGCTCGATGTTGCGACCTGGCGACCTGGGCCGACTGGAAAACCTTAAAGCCGCGCTGGAAAATTCGGGTCTGTTTCTGGAAAGCAAGCTGGAGGCCGCCAGCCGGGGCTTGCATGAGCGGGAAAACCCTTTCGAGAGAGACCTCAAAGCACTGCTGCTGCGTCTGGTGAACAGCCTGGGCGGTGGTGGTGGTCCCAGTTATCCCAGTCAGGGCCTGCAACCCTATGGCCTGTCGCTGTACCGTGAGCTTTATCATCAGCCCATCGGTCTCAAGCGCAAGGTCATCAATCAGGCGGAAGAAGTACTGAAAAAGATAGTCGACAGCCAGTACCGCGCCGTGGATGAAACCGACGAGGGCTGGCACCGCTGGGTATTTGAATTACCCCTTTACAGTCACAACCAGCCTGACTGTCTGCCCCTGATCATTCACGGTGAAAAGGAAGAGCTGGCCGAGGGAGATGAGGAACGGCGCTGGGCAGCCGAGTTTTCCATGGACCTGGCCAACCATGGCCGGGTCAAGGCCCGCATGAATCTGCTGGGCCAGTCCCTCAGACTGGAATTTCTTTGTGAAGACGAGCTGCTGGCCAGCCGCCTGGAACACGACCAGGAGGCACTGCGCAGCAAACTGGCTGCCGGTGGCCTGAAGCTCAGCAATTTCAACAGTTTCGCCCATTAGGACCTGAATCGAGATGAACAAATTCAAGCAACAGGATTTTGCCTCGGCCTTGCGATTCGGCGAAGACGACGGCCCCGATGTCATAGCCCAGGGTCATGGTGCCCTGGCCCGCGCCATAGAAGCCACCGCCCGCGCCAATAATATTCCGGTACTGCAGGATTTCGCCCTCAGTCAGGAACTGGCCAGCATCCCCCTCGGCGAAGAGCTTTCAGAGGACCTGCTGTTTGCCATTGCCAGTGTGTTTGACTATTTGCTCACCACTGACAGTGAAGATGGCTCGCTCAAGCCGACCAACAAAGCTCAAAAAGGATGACAGCAAAAATCGGTTATAATGCGCCAGTCAGTTCAGGACAGGCAAAAAAGAACTGGCAAACAAACCCGGGCTGATTTCTGTACGTCTCCGCTTCAGCACCGGCATTTCTGCCAATCCACAACCCTTTGTCGGAAGGAATTTATGACAGTCTCTGACATCTGTGAATTCA
>JALEHB010000135.1 GCA_022763285.1 Pseudomonadales bacterium
AATGGATGAAAGCCGGGTCAGGTGTGATTCATTCGGAAATGCCGCAGCAGGAAGAAGGCCGTATGCGCGGCTTCCAACTCTGGGTGAATCTGCCCGCAGTGGAAAAAATGGAACCCGCCAGCTATCAGGACATCGCTGCCGAAAAGATTCCCGGCTATGAAATCGATGGCTTGCAGCTCAAGGCAATCGCCGGTGAGTTGTCTGTTAATGACAAGCCGGTGAAGGGTTATGTCACTGGCCTGAGCACGGAACCGGCCTATCTCGACGTCCACTTCGCAAGCAGTGAGGAGGCAGTGGTGACTGTGCCGGAGGGTCACACTGTGCTGGTTTATGTCTATGAGGGCATGGCCCGGTTCGGTGACAGTGATTATCCGGTGGCTAAGGGCAAGCTGGCTCGCCTGAGCCGGGAAGGTGTGCTGGCGATCAAGGCTGAAACAGGCAGTCGCTTGCTGATTATCACTGGCAAGCCTATCGGTGAACCCATAGTGCATCATGGCCCGTTTGTGATGAATAGCCGGGAGGAGATTCAGCAGGCGATCCAGGATTACAGTTCAGGTCGTCTGGTACCCGGACAGCAGGACCTGCGAGCCTGAACCATTGCCATAAAAAAAGCCGGCACTTGTGCCGGCTTTTTTGGCTTTGAAGAGCACTGCTCAGGCTACTGGCGGTTCTGCCGGTTCCGAGGTGTCGGTGTTGGGGTCCAGTACATGCTGGTATTCCTCGATATGCCCGGCAGTAACGCGGCTCTTCACCTTGGCAATATGAAACAGTGCCTCACCCTCGTTGACCAGGGGCAGATTGGTTTTACCAATCACAACACCGTCATAAGGGGCAAGGGCCTGCTGCTCATCGTCGCCGAAGGGGTCAGCAACCACCCCCAACACCTCATCTTTTTTCACCCAGGAGCCCAGGGGTTTGATCAGTCTGACAATACCTGACTGTGGTGCCCGCACCCAGACACTGGTCATGGATACTTCTGTGAAGGCTTCTTTGCGTTTGGTTTTCGACGGCGCCAGCATGCCCAGTTCACGCATCACTGACATAACGCCCCGCACACCGGCGCGAATGGCAAATTCATTGAAGCGCAGTGCCTCTCCCGCTTCATAAACAATAATATTGATGCCCTTTTCTTCCACCGCCTTGCGCAGGGAGCCCTCGATGATGTCACTGGCCAGAATCACCGGTGATGAGAAGGCGGCGGCCATGCGCTCGGTTTCCTCATCATCAAGCACCGCCCGGATATGGGGAAAGTTCTCCCGATGGATGGCCGCGGTGTGCAAATCAATGCCGTGGCTACAGTGGGAGACAATATCATTGAGAAACAAGTGAGCAATGCGGGCCGCCAGGGAACCGGATTCAGAACCGGGGAAAGAGCGATTCAGATCGCGTCGGTCCGGCAGATAACGGGACTGGTTGATGAAACCGAAGATATTCACCACGGGAATGGCAATCAGGGTGCCGCGCAGTCGGTTCAAAGCTTTCTGATTCAACACCCGGCGAATGATTTCTACACCATTGATTTCATCGCCATGTATGGCGGCGGAAACAAACAGTGTCGGGCCGGGCTTTTTGCCACGGATCACCTGCACCGGCATTTCCAGTTGGGTATGGGTATAAAGGCTGGGAACCGGCAGTTCCAGTGTCTTGCGCTCACCGCGGCGGATGTCCTGGCCGGCGATGCTAAGGATAGAAGGATCCGTCTTGGTCACGTCTGTTGTGCCTCTAGCCTCGACCCCGGGTGCGGGTCTTGCCGGCTTTGGCATTCTTTTCCATAAAGCTGATGATAAGGCCAGCCACATCCTTGCCGGTGGCAGATTCGATACCTTCCAGCCCTGGTGAGGAATTCACTTCCATGACCAGCGGACCATGGGCCGAGCGCAGAATATCGACACCACAGACGTTCAAGCCCATGGTGCGGGCCGCGCGTACGGCGGTGGAACGTTCTTCCGGGGTGATCTTGATCAGGGACGCAGTACCGCCACGGTGAATATTGGAACGGAATTCTCCTTCCTTGGCCTGACGCTTCATGGCGGCTACTACCTTGCCATCCACCACCAGACAACGAATATCGGAACCGCCGGCTTCCTTGATGTATTCCTGTACCAGCACCGAAGCATTGAGTCCGAGAAAAGATTCGATCACGCTCTCGGCCGCCTTGCGGGTTTCCGCCAGAACCACGCCGATGCCCTGGGTTCCTTCCAGCAGTTTGATAACCAGCGGCGCACCGCCCACCATCTTGATCAAATCCTGAATATCGTCAGGCTTGCTGGCGAAACCGGTCACTGGCAGGCCGATGCCCTTGCGGGACAGCAATTGCAGTGATCGGAGTTTGTCGCGGGAACGGGAAATCGCCACGGATTCGTTGAGCGGATAGACACCCATCATCTCGAACTGGCGCAGCACTGCCGTACCATAAAATGTGACAGAGGCACCTATTCGGGGGATCACGGCATCCAGCATCGCCAGTTCCTCACCCTTGTAGTGCATGCTGGGCTTGTGGGTTGTGATGTTCATGTAACAACGCAGCACATCCAGCACCACCACTTCGTGGCCACGTTCCTCGGCGGCCTCAATCAGCCGGCGGGTGGAGTAGAGTTTGCGATTTCTCGACAGAATGCCAATTTTCAATGCTTTATCCCGAACAATAGGGTGAATTTCTTAATCCTGCGCCCGCCAGACAGATGCTGACGGCGCAGCGAATTTGCAGTAACGTTACCATAACATGCCTTATCGAGCCTGTAAGGTCGTGGCATGGCAACGCCGGACAAATCTCCGGTTCAATCTCCTGGCCGCCCGTGGCTGGCACCTGTCCGCTCCCCGCCCGGCCGACCAGTATTATTGACAGGTGGTCAGCATGGAAACAGAGATTTTCAGTTACGAACGGTGGGCCGAAGCGATTCAGGCGTCTTTCAGGCAGTTCGCTGACCAGCTTGCTATTTACTTGCCGCAACTG
>JALEHB010000136.1 GCA_022763285.1 Pseudomonadales bacterium
CAATGTCTTCAGTGGCCATGCGAGTCAGTCGCCGGGCCAGGTATATGGGATCGCAACCGCCATCCAGCATGCGGGTCAGCCAGTACAATGCGCCATCAGGCGAAGAACCGCGCACCGCTTTGTGCAGGGCCGAAATCTGGTCGTAGAAATGATCGCCGCCCTTGTCAAAGCGCCGATAGCTCTCTGCCAGTACTTGCTCCAGATGTTCATCTTTCACCAGGCGCTGGCCATCCACATCGTCGGCCATGTCACTGAGTACTTCCAGATAGTTCAGGCTGCGCCGAGCGTCGCCATCGGCGGCCCGGGCCAGGGCCTGTTTCTGCGCCTCGGTCATTTGCAAATATAATTCACCGATACCCCGTTCGGTATCGCTCAGGGCATGATTGATCACCGACAACAAGTCGTCCTCGCTGAGGGATTTGAGCAGATACACCCGGGCCCGAGACAGCAGGGCATTGTTTAACTCGAAAGACGGGTTCTCGGTGGTAGCCCCAATAAACAAAATAGTGCCGTCTTCGATATGGGGCAGAAAGGCATCCTGCTGGGCTTTGTTGAAGCGATGCACCTCATCGACGAAGACAATGGTCTTGCGCGCACCGTTGGCCTGGTGAAAGCGGGCCTGCTCGATGGCAGCGCGGATTTCCTTGACCCCCGCCAGCACCGCCGACAGAGTCTCGAAATGACAGTCGCAGGCAGCAGCAATAATCCGCGCCAGGGTGGTCTTGCCCACTCCCGGTGGCCCCCACAGCACCATGGAATGGGGCTGGTTATGGATGATGGCCTCATGGATGGATTTGCCCGGCGCCAGCAAATGACTCTGGCCGGTAAACTCATCTATATTGCGAGGCCGCAGTCGGGCCGCCAGGGGTTGGTAGGGCGGTGCCTTGTCTGCATCGTCGAACAGGGAATCAGTCATTGGCAAAGTTTAGCATGGCCGGCTCAGGCAGGCTTTGTGGTTCTCCTGTCAGGCCGGATGTTGTAGAGTTCGTTCAGCCCATGAAAAAACCAACAACAATAAAATTTCTGCCAGCCCTGATACTGCTGAGCCTGCTGCTGAGTACGCAGACAACAGCCCAACTGTCCCCCCGCTACAGTGATGCCGACGGTGATCTGGTGGCGGACCTGCCAGCGGACCCGGACCGCTGGCGAGATCCCGGTATCCTGATCTTTGCCTATACGCCGGTGGAAGACCCGGCACTGTATTCCCGGGTCTGGGACGAATTTATTGCCCATCTGTCCGCGCTTACTGGCAAGGAAGTGCGCTTTTTCCCGGTGCAATCCAATGCCGCCCAACTGGAAGCCATGCGGGCAGGGCGTCTGCATGTGGCCGGCTTCAATACCGGCTCCACACCGGTGGCGGTGAACTGTACCGGCTTTGTTCCCTTTACCCTGATGGCGGCCGAAGATGGCAGCTTCGGTTACCAGATGGAACTCATTACCTTTCCCGGCAGTGGCATCGAATCACCCGCAGACATCGCCGGCCGGCAGTTGGCTTTCACTTCTCCCACGTCCAATTCGGGATTCAAGGCACCTTCTACCCTGTTGGAGTCGGAATTCGGTTTGCGCCCGGAGCGTGACTACAGCACCACGTATTCCGGCAGCCATGACAACTCCATTCTGGGCGTAGTTAATGGTGACTATGAAGTGGCCGCCGTGGCCAATGAAGTATTACATCGCATGGAAGCCCGGGGCGTGGTATCGGCGGATCAGTACCGCACCATCTATACCTCCCTGACCTTTCCCACCACCGCCTATGGTCTGGCCAATACCCTGCACCCCGAACTGCAGGAAAAAATTCGACAGGCTTTCTTCAGTTTCGACTGGGAAGGCACCGCCCTGCAGGAAGAGTTTTCCGAGGCAGGCATGAATCAGTTTCTGCCGATCAACTATCAGGAGCACTGGCAGGTGATTCGCACCATTGATGAGGCCAATAACACGGTCTACAACTGCGACTGAAGAACAGGATCAAGAAACGGAATCCCCAATGCTGAAACTGCAAGGCCTGACCAAACGCTATGCCACCGGTGACCTCGCCCTCAATGACGTCGATCTGGAAGTCCCCGCCGGCCAGGTGCTGGCATTGATCGGGCCCAGTGGCGCCGGCAAGAGTACCCTGATCCGTTGTATCAATCGCCTGGTGGAACCCAGCGCCGGCCAGGTCAGCCTGGATGGACAGGAACTGACCAAGCTGCGCGGTAAAAAGTTAAAACTGGCACGCCGGGAAATCGGCATGATTTTCCAGAGCTATGCCCTGGTAGACCGTCTCAGTGTGATGGAAAACGTGTTGTCCGGGCGGCTCGGTTATCTGGGTTTCTGGCGCAGCCTGCTGCGGCGTTTCGACAGCGAGGATGTGCAAAAGGCCTGTGAGCTGCTGGAACGGGTGGGTCTTCTGGAAATGCTGGACAAGCGCGGCGATGCCCTCAGCGGCGGCCAGAAACAGCGGGTCGGTATTGCCCGGGCCCTTATGCAGAAGCCGAAACTGCTGCTGGTGGATGAACCCACCGCCAGTCTCGACCCCAAAACCTCACGCCAGATCATGCGTTTGATAGTAGAGCTCTGCCGTGAGCAGAACCTGGCGGTGATTATCAATATTCACGATGTGGCCCTGGCCCAGCAGTTCGTGGATCGGGTGGTCGGCCTGGCCGCCGGTCAGATCGTCTTTGACGGCAAGCCCGATGAACTTACAGAAGAAACCCTCACCCTTATTTATGGTGAAGAAGACTGGTCTGCGGTGGATACAGAGGCCGATGAGGAAGAGGCCGACGCTGATCCTCTGGACAGCATTGCCCGGGGAGCCCATCCCTGAACGGGCTACTGACTATGAACGCCACTGCCTCACGCATAGAGCTCGCCAAAAAGGGACACTGGAAACCCTTGCCCTTTATCAGTGATCAGCGCCTTCGCTGGGGGCTGAATATCGCCGTGCTGGTTTATCTGCTGCTGGTGTATTTCAGTGTCGAGGTGAATTGGGGCAGGGTGGCCGAGGGCATGGAGCGGGGCCTGAACTTCATTGCTTCCTTCGCCAGCCCCGATTTCATCAGCCGCACAGATGAAATCTTCCTCGGCATTCGTGAAAGCCTCACCATGACCTTCACCTCCACAGTGATCGGCGTCATTCTCTCGGTGCCTATCGGCCTGGGTGCGGCACGCAATATTGCACCGCTACCGGTGTATCTGTTCTGCCGCACACTGATTGCCCTGTCGCGTACCTTTCAGGAAATCATCATCGCCATTTTCTTCGTGGCCATGGTGGGCTTCGGACCCCTGGCGGGCGTGATCACCCTGGCCTTTGCCACCATCGGCTTCATGGCCAAATTGCTGGCCGAGGATATCGAGGATTCC
This sequence comes from Pseudomonadales bacterium, assembly GCA_022763285.1. GTDB lineage: Bacteria > Pseudomonadota > Gammaproteobacteria > Pseudomonadales > Pseudohongiellaceae > UBA9145. The sequence goes on from JALEHB010000136.1 coordinate 3,343, forward strand.
AGAGCCGACCAGATGGAAGCCGTGCGCTCCACCGGCGCCAGTTGGCTACAGTGGATCAATTACGCCGTGCAGCCCCAGGTGATGCCGCGCCTGATCGGCCTTTCCCTCTACCGCCTGGATATCAATTTTCGGGAATCGGCAGTGATCGGCATCGTCGGCGCCGGAGGCATAGGTGCCACTCTTAACACCTCGATCAACCGTTATGACTATGACACCTCGGCGGCCATTCTGCTGATTATCATTGCCGTGGTGCTGGCCAGCGAATATTTCTCCGGCTATGTGCGCAAGTGGGTGCAATAGATGCCATTAACGACAGCCGATAATCAGTACCGCTGGCAACGGCGCGAACGCAAGCAACAACTGGCAATCTGGGCGGGCTGGTTCGTAGGCATCCTGTTATTCCTGATTTGTTGGAAGGTGATTTCCGATAACACCATCTGGGAATTTCTTGAGGATGCCGGGGTGCAGGGTCTGAGTCTGGTCAATCGTATGATCCCGCCAGACTGGTCCATTACCGGCTCACTCATGGGGCCGCTCTGGGATACCCTCAATATCGCCACCGTGGGTACGGCCCTGGGTGTGGCCATCGCCTTTCCTCTGGCCTTTCTCGCGGCCCGCAATACTTCGCCCCATCCGCTCATGCGTGGCCTGGCCCTGACGGTGATCGTCAGCTCCCGCTCTATCAATGCCCTGATCTGGGCCATGTTGTTGGTGACCATTGTGGGCCCCGGTGTCTTTGCCGGCATTATTGCCATTGCTCTCAGATCCATTGGTTTTATTGGCAAACTGCTTTATGAAGCCATCGAAGAGATCAATTCGGAACCGGTGGAAGCCATTACCGCCAGCGGTGCTGCCAACACCCAGGTGCTGGCCTGGTCGGTATGGCCGCAAATCCTGCCAGCCTTTGTGGGCACGGCGGTGTACCGCTGGGATATCAATATCCGTGAATCCACGGTGCTGGGACTGGTGGGCGCCGGTGGTATTGGCCTGCAAATGAATGCCGCCATCAATAATCTGGCCTGGGGTCAGGTGGCCACGGTGTTTGTTTTGATCTTCGCCACGGTGGTGGTCTCGGAGTGGTTGTCAGCCAGGATTCGCCGTTCGGTGTCCTGATCTCTTCAGCGGTCCTGGCCCTGACAGCGTTGTACCAAGGCATCCCAAACCACCTTGATGCGGGTGACATGTCGCAGGTCCGGGTGAGTAAGCAGCCACAGGGCCCCTTCTGATTCGGGTATTCGCAGCAGTCGGCAAAGGCCGTCCTCCTGTTGATCCGAGGGCAGAATGGCATAGCCAAGACCGGCACTGGCCAGCGCCGCCATGGTGGACAGGTCATTGGAGCGGGCAACAATCTGTTTGCTGTAATTTGCCTCCAGCCACTGAAATACCTTGAGTCGCATCAACGATGAATCGGCCCCGATCAGGGGAATGTCCACCAGTTGTTCAATGGATGTCGGCTGTTGTGCGCGCGACCCCTTGCGTCTGCATAGCCACCAATCCAGTTGCATGATCTGTCGACCCACCAGATGTTCCGGCGGTGAACTGGTGGCCCGCACGGCGATATCCGCCTCCCGGCGATTGAGGTCATAGTCTGAATCCCCCACCACCAGTTCAATGCTGATCTGCGGGTAGTCCTTTTTCAGTTTGGCGAACACCGGGGGAAGCACGGTACGGGCGATATTGGCAGCGGCAGTGACCCGTACCTTGCCGGAAGGAGCCAGATCCCGACCCACCAGTTCCCGTTCGATTTTCTGGATGGACAGATCCGCTTCCCGAGCCAGCTCGATGAGCCGTTCTCCCGCTGTCGTCGGTACATAGCCTTCCTGCAAGCGCTCAAACAGACGCACGCCCATGTCCTGCTCCAGTGCGTTGAGCCTGCGGAACACGGTGGAATGATTCTGGCCCAATTGCCTGGCAGCCCCGGCGAGGCTGCCCTGTTCGGCAATTGCCAGAAAGGTGGGCAGGTGATTCCAGTTCAAATCAATCCTTGCAATATTGCAAATGAGTATTGCCAATATTGGGGATTCTGTTGCATTAAGGCAAGCGTTAATCTGACCCCGTTTTCACAATTCACTGTTTTAATGAACGGGAGGCTTTATGAATCGTTACGCAATTTATGGTCCGACCCTGCTGCGCGTCAGCCTGGGTATTATTTTTCTGGCCCACAGTGCCTATCTCAAGGTGATGGTTTTCACCGTACCGGGTACAGTTGGTTTTTTTGAGTCACTGGGACTGCCGGCGCTGCTGGCTTATGGCACCCTGGCGGCTGAAATTATTGGCGGTGTCTTGCTGATACTGGGAGTAGCCGTCCGGCCCGTGGCTGCGATACTGGTTGCCGTGTCGCTGGGCGCCACCTGGGCGCATCTGGGAGCGGGCTGGTTATTCACCAATGAGGGCGGTGGTTTTGAGTATCCGCTGTTCCTGGCGCTAAGCAGTGCTGTGCAATTTCTGCTGGGCCCCGGAGCTTTGCGTCTGCAAATCCCGCAACTGCAAGAGACTCCGGCATGGGCGCAATAAGCAGCAGGCACTACCATGCCCATGTCTATTTTGAGGCAACGCAGCTCGACCTTGCCCGCCGGCTCCATAGGGAGCTGGCGCGGCTTTTTCCGGTGCAATTGGGCAGGATCTTTGCGGTTCCCATTGGCCCTCATCCCATGCCCATGTTTCAGGTGATTTTTCACGAGAATGAATTTGCAGCTGTGGTTCAATGGTTGCTCCATAACAGGCAGGGGCTGGACATACTGGTCCATGGCCTGAGTGGTGATGATCTCAGGGATCACAGCGAGCTGACTCTGTGGCTGGGCAGGTCTCACAATCTGGACTTGTCCGTGCTTGACCGGGCTGGCTGAG
>JALEHB010000137.1 GCA_022763285.1 Pseudomonadales bacterium
TACTGTCTATAAAGGCAGAATCGCCGGTGAGCAGCAGGCCAGGTTCACGAAACTCCACATTGCCCTGCATGGAGACAGTATTGTCGCCCCGATTGATGGTGGTGCTGTTGTCATTGCGAATTTGCCGGTAACCCTGGCTAACCACAATGTCGCCGTCGATACTGAGCAAATTCTGATTGAGTTGGGTCAGGCCATCGACGGCATTGAATTCCATGGTGGCCTGATCCGGCTCATTGTCGGCCGTGGCCATGCCCGCCAGGGGGTCAATAAAGGCGCCGCAGCACCAGGGTGCCAGTTGGGCCGCCTGATCCGGGCTCAGGGATTCCCGCGGATACCAGTCCAGAGGCATAGTGCTGGCTGCCACCGGGGCCGGGCTACTTTGGCGTGAAACTGTTGCGGATTGTGCCTGAGCCGGATTTTGCCCGGGAGCGCTGGTTTGTGGTCCAGGGGCGGTAACTGCAGATTCTGTGGCTGTGGGTGCTGCTGTGGGTTCTGTGTCACTGGAAGTGGCGGATGCAGAAGCCGCCGAGGGCCTTGCCGGTAAGATCTGCCCGGCTGCGCTCTGTTCACAAACCCAGCCATCGCCACTGGCATTGGGGCGGCAATTGAACTGGCCCCGTTGGGCGGTGGCCGAATTCAGGGGCAAGCTCAATAACAGGCCGGCCGATACGATAAGCAGCAGACCCGGCCCACACTTGCGCCATCCGGTCGAATCGGGACTGCTGAACGACAGAGGCTTGGCGTTCAGAGGGGCGAGTCTGGGCATGGTGAGGTGGTGGCTCGTGAGCTGATAAACAATTGCGGCCTGAAACCGACTTATTGGGTGTAGCCAGCGTCTTCTGGACGCGGCGCAGAATGCACAGGCATGATAATTCATTGCCGAATCAATGCAAAGCAAGGCCGCGGCTGGCGCTGAGGCCACGGGCGAGCTTAGCGGCAAGGTTAAAGGCAAGGTTAAAGGCGAGATCAAAGGCGAGATCAAAGGCGAGATCAAAGGTGAAGTTTAAGGCGAGAGCGTGACAGATAGACGATTGGAACAATTGCAGAACTGGGCCCAGGAAGTGCTGCGGCAGTTACTGGACAACTCCGCCCTGGAGGAGGTCAGGTTGACCCCGGTCAGCGGCGATGCCAGTTTTCGACGCTATTTTCGCCTGCACACGGATCAGGACAGTTTTATTGCCGTGGATGCGCCGGTAGCCCATGAAGACAATCCCCGCTTTGTGCGTATCTGCAATATGTTTCGCGACGCGGACGTGCTGGCACCCAAGGTCTTCGCCAGTGATTTCGATCAGGGCTTTCTGCTGCAGGAAGACTTCGGCGATAGCCTCTATCTGGACAGTTTGCAGGCCGCCCGTGAACTTGGCGATCACAAGTGTATCGACAAGCTATACCATGCGGCAATCAATGCTCTGGTGCAGTTTCAGACAGGTATCGATAAAAAGCGACTTGCCCCCTACGATCGGGCCGCACTACGCGCCGAAATGGCCTTGTTTCATGAGTGGTTCTGCCCGCAGCTTCTGGGTATTGAGTTGAGTGACGACGACCAGGCCCTGATCGAGTCGACCTATACCTTGCTGGAAGAAGCGGCGCTGCAACAGCCCCAGGTGGCCGTGCACCGTGATTATCATTCCCGTAATCTGATGATCCCCGACCCCCGGCGTTATCCGCCCGAAGCACTACCCGGCATTGTGGATTTTCAGGATGCGGTGACCGGTGCCTACAGCTATGACCTGGTGTCGCTGCTGCGGGACTGCTATATCCGCTGGGATGATGACAGTATCGAGTCTCTGGCAAACTATTATTACCAGGCCGCTCAGACCAGCAAGGTATTGCCGCCAGAGCTTCAGTTCTCACAACTGCAGCGGGACATGGACCTGATGGGCCTGCAGCGACACCTGAAAGTGCTGGGTATTTTCTCACGGCTCGCTATCCGGGATAAGAAATCGCGCTATCTGGCCGATATCCCACTGGTTATCAGCTATTTTCTGGACGTGGCAGAGAAGTATCCGGAGCTGGAGGCCTTTCTTGGCTGGTTCCGGGAAAAGGTTTTGCCGGTGGCCAGAGACAAACTCGACCTGGAATTCTAATGCGTGCCATGATTCTGGCGGCCGGGCTGGGCAAGCGTATGCAGCCCCTTACCGCCAACACTCCCAAACCCCTTCTTAAAGTGGGTGACAAGACCCTTATTGAACATCAGATAGAAAAGCTGGTGGCCGCTGGCGTGAGCGCCGCGGTAATCAATCACTTCTATCTGGGCGGCATGCTGGAAGCTGCCCTCGGTGATGGCAGCCGCTATGGCCTGCAATTGAGCTATTCCCGCGAACCCATTCTGCTGGACACCGCTGGCGGCATCATCAAGGCTCTGCCAAAGCTGAAAGACGACAGTTTCATCGTCGTCAATGCGGATATCTATACCGACTTTGATTATTCCAGCCTCAAGCAAGTGGACGGCGAGAATTGCCTGGCCCATCTGGTGCTGGTGGCCAATGCCGATCACAACCCCCATGGCGACTTCATGATCGATGAGCAGGGCTTTGTCCATGACAATCCCGGCAGTGATGACCAGCGCCTGACCTTCAGTGGCATCAGCGTCATGCATCGCGATCTGTTCAAGGGTTTTCCGATCCAGCCACGCTCGGTGGTGCCCCTGCTGAGGGAGGCCATGAAGGCGAACAAGGTGACCGGTGAGTACTTCCAGGGTCAGTGGACTGACGTTGGAACACCGGAACGATTGGCCGATGTAAATAACAGGGTTTCCCAAACAGACAGTCGTTAAGGACGCCGTGAACCATGCTTGA
>JALEHB010000138.1 GCA_022763285.1 Pseudomonadales bacterium
TCCCGCATGCCGTTATGGCCACCATGACCGCCGCCTTGTTTGAAACGGGTGACGCCCACCTCGAAATCGATCTCGTCATAGGCCACCAGCATATTGGCCGGGTCGATCTTGTAGAAATTACAGACCGCCGCCACGGACTTGCCGCTGCGATTCATGAAGGTGGTGGGGAATAACAGGCGCACCGTGCGCCCATCAATGGTGATCGTGCCGAATTCACCGAAGAACTTGCTCTCGCCACGCAGGCTGCCGCCGTAGGCTTTGGCCAGATGGTGGAGAAAGATGACGCCGGCATTGTGACGGTTGGAATCGTGTTGTGGGCCCGGATTGCCCAGGCCCACAATCAATTCCAGAGGATGGTCGCTCATGGCGAATCCCTGAATGGAAAGACAGACTAGGAGTCGTCACCCTCGGATGAGTCTTCCGCTTTCTTGTCAGCGTCAGTGGGCACTTCCGCATCGGGTACTTCAACGGCAGTGTCGGCTTCTTCCACTTCGGCTTCGCTGCGCGGTGCCTGAACAGCCACAACCGGCAGGTCATGCTCTTCACCGTGGGACAGCTCAACACTGGTCACGCCTTCCGGCAGCTTGATGTCGGAGATGTGCAGGGAGTCGCCGATTTCCAGCTCGATCACATCCACTTCGATGTACTCGGGCAGGTCTTTGGGCAGACAGGTCACTTCCAGTTCGTTCATGTTCTTGATCAGGTTACCGCCGTCCTGCTTGACACCCTTGGCCTTCTCTTCGTTCATGAAGTGCAGGGGTACGTTAACGGTAATTTCCACATTGGCCTGAACGCGCTGAAAGTCAGCGTGCATGATGAAGGGCTTGGCAGGGTGACGCTGCAGGTCCTTGATAACCGCCTGCTGCTTGTCCTTGCCAATGTTCAGGGTAATGATGTGGGAGAAGAACGCCTCATTTTCCGTGGCATGGAAAATGTCGTCATGGGGAATGGACAGGGACACCGGGTCCTCGCCACCACCATAAAGTACGGCGGGGATTTGGTTGTTCAAACGACGCAGGCGGCGGCTCGCACCTTTGCCCTGGTCCGTTCGAACTTCACAGTTCAGTTCAAAATCGCTGGCAGACATAATTGTCTCCTTCACGTTAACTCAGACAGCTTGCGACCAGCTTGTCCGAGTGTTAAAAAAAGACAGTGACCCAAAAGGCCACTGTCATTCTCAGTCGGGGCGAATCCCCGCATTCCGTTTGCCGGCCAGGCCGGCGAATTCATCAGGTGTTATCGAACATGGCGCTGATGGATTCCTCATTGCTGACCCGGCGAATTGACTCGGCCAACAGCTTGGCCATGGACAATTGACGGATGTGCTTGCAGTTTTTGGCTGCATCACTCAGCGGAATCGTATCAGTTACCACCAACTCATCCAGGTTGGACTTGGTCACGTTTTCAATGGCCGGACCAGAAAGCACCGGGTGCGTACAGTAGGCAACCACCTTCTTGGCACCATGCTCTTTCAATGCATCCGCCGCCTTGCACAGGGTGCCGGCGGTATCCACCATGTCATCGACGATCAGGCAGGTACGATCTGCTACATCACCGATAATATGCATCACCTGTGCCTCGTTGGCGGTGGGGCGACGCTTGTCAATAATGGCCAGGTCCACATTCAGTTGCTTGGCCACGGCCCGCGCTCTTACCACACCACCGATGTCCGGTGAGACCACCATCAGGTTGTCATAGTGCTGGCGCTCAATATCGTCAGTCAGTACCGGGGAACCGTAAACGTTGTCCACCGGAATGCTGAAAAAGCCCTGGATCTGCTCGGCATGCAGGTCCACGGTCAAAACTCTGTTCACACCCACGGCGCTGATCATGTCAGCTACCACCTTGGCGCTGATGGCAACCCGTGCCGAGCGCACCCGACGATCCTGGCGGGCATAGCCGAAATAGGGGATCACGGCAGTAATGCGATTGGCCGAGGCCCGGTGCAGGGCGTCCGCCATGAGCAGCAATTCCATGATGCTGTCATTGGTGGGGGCGCAGGTGGGCTGAATCACGAAGACGTCCTTGCCGCGAACGTTTTCATTTAGCTCAACCGACACTTCACCGTCGCTGAACTTGCTGATACTGGCATAGCCCAGGGGCACACCAATATTTTTGGCAATGGCATCCGCTAACGCCGGATTGGCATTGCCAGTAAATACCATTAAATTATTTGCCACGTTTCCTTCCTGATTGGCGGGTGCTGCTTGAGGCTTCTGCGAGCCGCTTCGATTTTGCTGGCAGTGGTACTTGCGGTTTCAGGCAAGCTGCTCACTGTCGGCCGGGAAATTGGCTGGGGTGGCTGGATTCGAACCAACGCATGCAAGGATCAAAACCTTGTGCCTTACCACTTGGCGACACCCCAGTAAAACTTGCTCTTGTAACTCTTTAGTTACTCTACGGACTCGTGTCGTGAAGTCTGTAGCAGATCCTGCCCATTTTAATCGCCGCCGGAACTCGATTCCAGCGAATTAAGTCCCTGGGCGATGAACCCGTCCAGACCGGCTGGACGTTGTTCGAAAATGGCTCTGGCTTCGGCCTCATGATCGAAGCTGGCAAACACCGCGGCGCCAGTGCCAGTCATTCTTGCCGGGGCGAATTTTTCCAGCCAATTCAAGGCTGTATCTACCTCGGCATAGAGCCCGCGGGTTATCGGTTCACAGTCATTTCGGGACCGGCCCGCCAGAAAGTCGGCCATTTTGATGGCAGATGAGTTCCGTGTCAAATGTTCATGACTAAAAACTGCAGCGGTGGCCACTTCACAGGCCGGGGTCA
>JALEHB010000139.1 GCA_022763285.1 Pseudomonadales bacterium
ACGATGACTATGACGCCATGAACAAACTCATGGAGCAGGAAAAGAAGCGCTTCAAGGGTTCCGAGATCGCCGGCAAGACCCTCGGTGTTGTTGGTCTGGGCGCCATCGGTTCGCTGGTGGCAGAAATGGCCATTGGCCTGGGCATGGATGTGCAGGGCTATGACCCGGCCCTTTCAGTGGACGCCGCCTGGCGTCTGCCCAGTCAGGTTCGCCGCATAGAAAACCTTAGCGCCCTGATCGCCAGCTCTGACTTTATTTCCCTGCATCTGCCGGTACTGGACAGCACCCGCGGCCTGATCAATGAGGAAATGTTCGCCGCCATGCGCGGTGGCACCAAGCTGCTGAATTTCGCCCGTGACGAGATTGTCGATGCCAAGGCCCTGCTGGCCGCCCTCGATGCGGGCCAACTGGAACGCTATATCTGTGATTTTCCCCGCCCCGAGTTTATCGGTCGCGATGATGTCATCGCCATGCCCCATATCGGCGCCAGCACCCGGGAAGCCGAAGAAAACTGTGCCGTCATGGCAGTGGACCAGCTGATGGACTTTTTCGAACATGGCAATATCAAAAACTCGGTGAACTTTCCGGCGCTGTTTCTGGACCGTGCCGCCAATGCCGAGAAAGGAACCCGCCTGGCCATTTCCAACAGGAACGTTCCAAAAATGCTGGGGCAGATTCTTTCTGTGCTGGCTGATCAGAATATCAATGTTATCGATATGCTGAACAAGTCCCGTGGCGACATTGCCTACAACCTGATCGACCTGGAAAGCAAACCCTCGGACGCTGCCCTGGCGGCGATCGCCGATATCGATGATGTCATCAAGGTTACCGTTCTTTAAACACTAGCAATCAACCAATCAGGAAAACTATTATGTCTCGTGTCTACAATTTTGGTGCCGGGCCAGCCATGCTGCCCCTTGAAGTCATGGAAAAAGCCCAGGCTGAATTCCTTGATTACAAAAACATGGGCGCATCAGTCATCGAAATCAGCCACCGTTCGGCAGAGTTTGATGAAATCATCAATCGCTGTGATGAACTGCTGATCGAGCTGGCCAATATTCCTGATAACTACAAGATTCTCTATGTGCATGGCGGCGCCCAGATGCAGTTCTCCGCCATTCCCATGAATATCATCCAGCGCAAACCGGCTGGCAAGGCCTCATTCGTGCTGACTGGCAACTGGGCCGTCAAGGCCAGCAAGGAAGCCGCCCGCTATGGCGAGGCAGTCAATATTGCCAGCAGCGAAGACCAGAATTTCAGCTACATTCCCGAGTTTGATCCTGCCAGCCTGGATCCTGAAAGTTCCTATCTGCACATCACCAGCAATAACACCCTGTTCGGTACTCGCTGGCACAGCTTCCCCGACACCGGTGACGTTCCCCTGGTGGCGGACATGACTTCGGAATTTCTGTCGCGCAAACTGGATATCTCACAGTTCGGTATCATTTTCGCTGGCCTGCAGAAAAACCTGGGCCCGGCCGGTCTGGCCCTGGTCATCATTCGCGAAGACCTGCTGGGTCATGCCCTGCCCATGACACCGGGCCTGCTGAACTACAAGACCTATGCCGACCAGCACTCTCTGGCCAACACCAATAACACCTTCGCTATCTACATGATGTCGCTGGTACTCGAGTGGCTGAAAGACCAGGGTGGTGTGGCTGACATGGAGCAGCGCAATGAAGAGAAGGCCAAGCTGATCTATGACTGCATCGACAGCAATGATTTTTACTACGGTACTGCCCAGGCGGCTCATCGCTCGGTGATGAACGTCACTTTCAATATGCGCAATGAAGAGCTGCTGGGGGATTTCCTCAAACAGGCGGAAGCCGAGGGTCTGTATGCACTCAAGGGGCACCGCGATGTGGGTGGCGCCCGTGCTTCCATCTATAACGCCATGCCCAAAGCCGGTTGCCAGGCTCTGGTGGATTTCATGCAGGATTTCGCCAAGCGTAACGGCTAGACTGGGGCTTTCTCCAGCATGGCAGCAGACCAATGCTGCCATGCTGTCCAGACAAGCCTGACTGGCCGACAGGAAAGTGACACGCAAGATAATTCATTGTGATTGTGATTGTTTCTACGCCTCGATTGAGATGCGTGACAATCCGCAACTGCTGGACAAACCTGTTGCCGTGGGCGGCTCACCCCAGCGACGCGGCGTAGTCGCTACCTGCAACTATGTCGCCCGCCAATATGGCATTCACTCCGCCATGGCTTCCGCCACGGCCCGCAAGCGATGTCCGGACCTGATCATCATCAAGCCTGACATGGAAAAATACCGTCAGGCATCGACCCTGATCCAGCAGATATTCGCCCGCTATACCGAACTGATAGAACCCCTGTCCCTGGACGAAGCCTATCTAGATGTCAGTCAGTGCGAATTGCTTGACGGCAGCGCCACCCGGATTGCCGAGGCTATCCGTGCCGAGGTGCGCCAACAGGTTGGCATCACCATCTCCGCCGGTGTCGCGCCCAACAAATTCCTGGCCAAGATAGCCAGCGACTGGGAAAAGCCCGACGGTCTCACGGTCATCAAGCCGGAGCAAGTTGCTGATTTCGTCGCCAGATTGCCGGTAAAAAAACTGCATGGGGTTGGCAAGGTCACCGCTGCACGCATGCAAAAACTGGGCATTCATACCTGCGCTGATCTGGCAAAGCTGAGCGAAGAAGCATTGACTCAACACTTCGGCAGCTTCGGTGAACGTCTCAGGCAATTGAGTCTTGGAATCGACAATCGACCAGTACAAACCGACCGGATTCGCAAATCGGTCAGCGTGGAGAATACCTATGCCCGGGACTTGGCATCGGTAGAGGAATGCATGGCAGAACTACCGGCCTTGATTGAGCAACTCCACCGGCGCCTGCGGCGCCTCGACAAAGACTATCTAATCCAGAAACAGTTTGTGAAAATCAAGTTTCATGATTTCGTCCAGACCACAGTAGAAATGCTTGCTGCCAGCACCTGCCCCGACAACTATAAAAGCCTGTGTGAACAGGGCTTTCGTCGCGGCAACAAGCCGGTGCGACTGCTGGGTGTGGGTGTCAGAGTCCTGCCCCAGGTGGATGAGCCGGAAGCCGACACGGTGGATCAGCTGGCCCTGGAGCTGGAAATGGACGCCCTGGAATCAAACACAACAGAGCAAAACAAACCATGAGCCGCTATCGACCACCCCAAAAGCCCGGCGCCAAATACATCACTGTCGAGGGTGAACGTGCGCTCAAGGCGGAATTACACCAGCTCTGGAAAGTGGAACGGCCCCAGGTAACCCAGTCGGTGTCCGAGGCAGCCGCCATGGGCGACCGTTCCGAGAATGCTGACTATATTTATGGCAAGCGTCGCCTGCGGGAAATCGATCGACGGGTCAGATATCTGAGCAAACGCCTGGATGAGATTACCGTAGTTTCCCAGCCTCCCGATGACAGCAGTCGCGTCTTTTTCGGCGCCTGGGTGACGCTGGAAGACGAGGCTGGCGACAGCCACCGCTATCGCCTGGTGGGCCCGGATGAGATAGACCCCAAGCGCGGCTACATCAGTATCGACTCTCCCATGGCCAGGGCTCTGCTGGGCAAGCCCGTCGAGAGTGACATCCTGATCGATACTCCCACAGGCAGCCATGAATATTTTGTCCTGGCTATCGACTATGACTGAGTGGCAGGCCAGGGTATGAAACATGTCAGCCTGCTGGCTATTCCCGATGCCCTGGGCTCCACTATTACCATCCCCCTGGAGATGCTCAGCGCGGCCAGGGATATACAACGGGCCCGGCGCCTTCAGGGTGAGCAGGTAACAATTGAAACCGTGGCTGTTGCCAGTAAAACTGTCAGACTCAATGGTGACCTGACTATCCATTGTGACCGCACTGTAGCGGAACTGGACAACAGTGAACTGATTTTTATCCCCGGACTATGGGGCAATCCCCGCCGCAGCTTGCTGCAATCGGCCGATTTGCCGCCCTGGCTGGCGCAGATGCACGCCCGGGGAAGCACCATCTGCGCTGTCACCACCGGGGCTTTTTTCGCGGCTGAAGCCGGCCTGCTTGATGGCTATGCGGCCACCACTCACTGGCGCTATTTTGAATTGTTTGCACAGCGCTACGGGCAAACCAAACTGGAGCGCAAACGTTTTATCACCCATGATAATCGCGTTTTCTGTACCGGCAGTGTCAATGCGGTGCGGGATATCATGCTGCACTTTGTGGACCAGCTCTTCGGCGAAGATATTTCAAACCAGGTTGCCAGGCACTTCACCCATGAGTTGAGCCGTTCCTATGAATCATTGCTGCTGGCAAGAGATCAGCACAGCACGCATCATGACGAGACCATCATCAAGGTGCAGGAATGGATTCAGGAAAACTACCGGGGGAATATTCAGCTTGGGGATATTGCCAGGCAATTCAGGATGAGCACACGCTCCCTCAACCGGCGCTTCAAATCAGCGGCCAATACCACACCTATCCAGTACCTGCAGGAGTTTCGTCTCTCCCAGGCCAAGGATCTGCTCAAGCACAGCAACCTGGTCATTTCAGAAGTGGCCGACCAGGTAGGCTATGCCGATGCCAGCTATTTCACTGCCCTGTTCAAAAAGGTCAATGCAGTAACACCCAATGAGTACCGCCGACTGGTGAGAAACAAGTTGTTCGCCACCGAGACCGGCAGGGATTTCTGAACAGGCAAAAGAAAAGCCGGGACTGGCCCGGCTTTTCTGCTTCGGTCTTTGTCTATATCTGTATCATTGTACAAACAGACAGCTACCGGAAAGATTGTCAGCTTTGCTGATTAAACTGCGCCAATTGCTCGGCACTGGCAGGCTGCCGATATTTTTCTTTCCACTCACTGTAAGGCATGCCATAGACCCGTTCCCGGGCAGCATCATAATCTACCTCGATGCCTCGTTCCGATGCTTCTGCTGCATACCATTTCGACAGGCAGTTGCGGCAGAAACTGGCGAGATTCATCAGGTCGATATTTTGCACCTCCTTGTGTTCATCCAGATGCCTGAGCAGGCGCCGGAAGGTTGCTGCTTCAATTTCCGTTTTCAGTTGTTCGTCCATAGCTGTTACAAACCTGTTTGCCAAATTATCAAGCGACTAAAGCGCCGCATCTGACATTTCTGCAACCTTGTGGGGTGGCAGCGCCCGATGCTTTTTGTCGATGGATTTCAGTTGTCGCTCGGCGGCATTAAAAGCATCCCGAATGGCGACATAGAGATCTTCGTGGGCGTGATTATCGTGTTGGTCCTGGTTAACACGCACCTCTTTCGCAGGAGTATGAATTTCAAGTCCGACGGAATACACCTTCCCTTTATGGTGATTATTATGGGGACAGTCCAGAACAACCCGGCCGGTAATTATCTGGTCACAATAGCGTTCCAGTTTGCTGATCCTTTTGTTGACGGCATCAGTCAGGGCGTCGGATTGGTCGATGTTGTGAAACACAACCTGGAATTCATTAGTCATAAAGTAAAATCTCCTGTGGTTATTGCATAAATTTACCAAATTGGCTTACTAGTAAAATGCCCTCCTCGTTGCTGTGGTGAATTTGTCTGGCGCACAAGGGCAACCGCAGCGCGGTGAGTCGCTGGTGCTACAGATAGTTGTAAAGATTCTGCTCCGGGACGGAGCATGGAATGGGATTGAGCGGGGATGAGTCCGGGCTGTAGATACAATTGTTCGCCAGGGAACAGCCTGTATAGCATCGGACCGAACACTTGTTGAAGTGCTCTGGAAGTATAATCAACCAGACTTTTTAGTGCTGGCATTACTCCTCCTGCTTAAACTCTGAATTTCAGATTACACCTTTGTAATGCAATTGTCTAAACCTCTGAGTCTGTTTTTACAAAGCACCAATGCCAGGGCTCGTAGGCAATGCCATGGGGGTTATCACGGGGGAAACTGAGCCTGTATCCAAACTCCGCCGCCCGTCGCTGCAACCAGGCGAATGCCTCGGTATGCTCGAAAGCCTCCACCAGGGCGTCACAGTTGAGAGTCCCTACATCAATGGCCCGCCCGCTGTGGTGTTCGCTGAATCCGGGCGCGGCGTTGACTGCCAGAATAGTATCGATGGACTGGCCGCCTTGAATCTTGCGCTCGATCAATTGCTGTTGATATTCAAGACTGCGGAACGCCGAGATGAGATGAATGGTAACCCCCTCTGCTGCCGCGGCATCCCGCATGGCACTCCAGGCCTGAAATGCCTCCGGGGTCAGACGCTGTTGCCGGCCATAATAATCGGGCTCGGTCGTCACCAGTTCCCGGGGCTCTTCAACCAGTGGCAGGCCGCAACGAGCCGCGTAGTCGGCGGGGATACCCAGTGCTTCATGCACGCCCATCACGCGCTCATGAAAGTCCTTTGCTTCAGCCATCTGTCAAATCCCTGTGTACTAACGCGATGTTCTGCCTAACGCGGGTAACTGTCGAAAACGGTTTCGATCCAGCGCTGCTCATTAATAAAGCCCTGCCCCCAACGCTCATACACGGGGTCGAGACCAGCCTGAACAATCTCTTCGCGGCTCATGCGTTGGGATTTCATGACCCGGATGCTGGTGGAGGTATCACGCACCATATTGTAGAACTCCAGCAGATCCGCCTTGCTCGCCAGCGGGCCATGCCCCGGTATTACGGCAGTGTCATCCTCGATCCAGGACAAGGCGGTTTCCAGATTACGGAGATAGCCCTGCACGGTGCCACCATTGGCCAGGTCAACAAAGGGAAAACCACCATTGAAGAAATGA
Source organism: Pseudomonadales bacterium (assembly GCA_022763285.1). Lineage (GTDB taxonomy): Bacteria > Pseudomonadota > Gammaproteobacteria > Pseudomonadales > Pseudohongiellaceae > UBA9145. Next base: position 6,728 of record JALEHB010000139.1, read on the forward strand.
TCTCCCATATGGATGACATTGGAGTCCTCAAACCAGACCACGCTGTCGGTATCGGTATGCCCGCGCGGCATATGAATCAGGGTGACGTTCTCCCCGTTGAAATGGATGGTGACATCGTCGTCATAGGTGATAACCGGCAGTGCCTCGGCCACTGCCTCAGCTGCCTGCAGGCGGCCGCGCACGTTTTCATGGGCGACAATCAGGCTTTCTGCCCCGAAGTCGGCATTGCCTCCGGTATGATCACCATGAAAGTGAGTGTTGAGCACAAAGCGCGGCACGTCGGAGCCCAGCTCGGCCAGTGCAGCGCGGATTCGGTCGGCCAGCGGCGCATACTGGTCATCAACGATCAGGATGCCGTCTTCCCCCGCCGAAACCCCGATATTGCCACCCTGCCCCAACAGCATGGAGATATTGCCCGCCACTGGCACAGTCTCAATACTCACATTGGCAAACTGATCCTGGGCTGCCAGTTGGCTGGCACTGAGGCTGAAGCCCAGCAACAGGCCCAACTGACTGATTGTTCTGAAGATTGTTGTTGTTCTCATGCTACCCCCGCCTGTTCCACCGTTTCAGTCATCCTATTGAGGCTCCCTGACAGATGCAAGGCGGCAGTGCTTCAGGCCTGTACGGGTCAGTATTTTCCGCTGCCGAGGCGATGGCTATAATGTCATATCTTGTGGCCGATATATCATAGTCATTGGGCCGACAGACTGATTATAGTCCTATTAAATTCAAGGGAATTGAAGCAGGGAAATCATGTCACGATTACCAATTATTACCGCCATGGGAGGAATCAATGCGGCCGGCCGCAGCTCGGGGCACAATGCCTATCGGCGCCTGGTCTATTCCACCCTCTCCGCCCCCGAACGGGAACAAACTCTGGCAAGTCTGGCTGCATTGAGCGGTGAATTGCGCAAATCTGGCCAGCAATGGCTGGATGGTGATGACAATCCGGTGGAACGACAAAGCTACCTGCAGGCCATCGCCGCGCAACTTGAGAACAGCAGTCTGGTTCGCAAGCTGGAAGCCACCCTGTTTGATCCCGAACATCTGCAAAGCTTCAATCGGGTCAATCTTGGCGCACCGGATGGGGAGGCCCTGGAATTTGAAATTCGCCGCCGGGATTTGCCCAGCCCACTGCCCGCGGGCTGGACCATCGTCACCGAACACCCCAAACCGGATAATACCGTCTGGGTAAGGGTGCAGGAAAAAATGCAGGTAATCCTGCCCAGTCAGCACGCCTCCAGCGTCAATAGTGCCGGCCAGCTTCCCACGGGCTTCAATCCCGCCAGTCTCTACCAGGCCCGCAATCATCCCCGGGCATTGCAGATGATGGTTTATGCGGCATCGGACGCCATTAATTCCATGGGGGTGGATTGGCAGCAAATTCGTGATCTGTTGCCTGCAGACCAGATCAGTGTCTATGCCGGCAGCGGCCTGGGACAGCTGGACGGCAATGGTTTTGGCGGCATGTTGCAGGCACGACTGCTGGGCCGCAAGGTGTCTTCCAAGCAACTCCCTCTGGGCTATGCGGAGATGCCGGCAGACTTCATCAACGCCTACCTGCTGGGCAACCTCGGCACTACCGGTACCAATGTCGCTGCCTGCGCCACCTTCCTCTATAACCTGCGCCAGGGTATTCGCGATATCCAGACCGGCAGTCATCGCCTGGTGATTGTCGGCACCAGTGAGGCGCCGCTGGTACCTGAAGTTTTCGAAGGCTTCGCCAATATGGGTGCTCTGGCCGATGACGCGGGGCTGCGCGGCCTGGATGGTCTTGGCTCAGAGGATCAGCCGGACTACCGCCGTGCCTGTCGTCCCTTCGGCCACAACTGCGGCTTCACTCTGGCCGAGTCGGCCCAGTGCATTATTCTCTGTGACGATGAACTGGCTCTGGAACTGGGTTGCAATATTCTCGGCTCGGTAAATGATGTATTTATCAATGCCGACGGACACAAGAAGTCTATCGCCAGTCCGGGGCTGGGCAATTATCTGTCCATGGCCAAGGCCGCGGCCGTCACCGCCAAAGTCATTGGCGAAAAGGGACTAGCTGAGCGCAGCTTTGTCCAGGCCCACGGTACCGGCACTCCCCAGAACAGGCTTACCGAATCCCACATCCTGTCCGCAGTCGCGGATAACTTCGGAATCTCAAACTGGCCTGTGAGCGCAGTCAAAGCCTATCTGGGTCACTCCCTGGCAAGCTCGGCCGGCGATCAGCTGGCCGCCAGCCTGGGTGTCTGGCAGGACGGCTGGATTCCCGGCATCGCCACCGTCGACTCTCTGGCCGATGATGTCAGTACCGAAGGTTTGGAGTTTCTGCTCAATCACAAGGAAGTCGGCCCTGATGCCATGGATGCTGTGCTGATCAATTCCAAGGGCTTTGGCGGCAATAATGCCAGCGCCTCGATACTGTCGCCGCAGGTAACGCTGCGAATGCTTGGCAAGCGTCATGGCCAGGCAGCAGTGAAAAGCTACCTGACCCGTAATGAGAAAGTTACCGAGGCCAGTCGCGACTATGATGCGGCCGCTTCAGCCGGACAGAACGACACTATCTACAAGTTCGATCATGACGTGCTGGATTTCGCCGATATGGATATGCGCGCTGACAGCATAGGGATTCGCAACTACGGTGCCCGCGTCTCCCTGGACGTTGCCAATCCCTATCCGGACATGACAGACCCGGATTAATCCGGGTCTAGCTCACCTCGATGGCATGCTCTTCAGCAATTTTGGCCTTCCACTGTTCAGGGCCGGTGCGATGCACTGAGCTGCCATTCACATCGACAGCCACTGTCACCGGCATTTCTTCCACTTCGAATTCGTGAATGGCTTCCATGCCCAGATCCTCGAATGCCACCACCCGGGCTGCCCGAATGGCCTTGGACACCAGATAGGCCGCGCCGCCCACTGCCATCAAATACACTGCCTTGTGCTGCTTGATGGCATCAATGGCCAACTGACCGCGCTCGGCCTTGCCAATCATGCCCATCAACCCGGTCTGTTCAAGTAGTGGTCCCGTGAACTTGTCCATGCGGGTGGCGGTGGTGGGGCCTGCCGGGCCAATCACTTCATCACGCACCGGATCCACCGGCCCAACATAATAAATAAACCGATCCTTGAAATTGACCCCTTCCGGCAAGGCTTCGCCATTGTCCAGCATGGTCAGCAAGCGCTTGTGGGCCGCATCACGGCCGGTCAACATCTTGCCAGACAGCAGCAGGGTATCACCCGGTTGCCAGCTTGCTATCTCCTCACGGGTCACCGTATCCAGATTCACCTTGCGGGCGCGCGGCCCCACATCCCAGCTAATCTCCGGCCAGTCAGACAGACTCGGCACTGGCAGTTCAGCCACACCACTGCCATCGAGGGTGAAATGGGCATGACGGGTGGCCGCACAATTGGGAATCATGGCCACTGGCAGGGATGCGGCATGGGTGGGATAGTCCATGATCTTCACATCCAGTACCGTGGTCAGTCCTCCCAGACCCTGGGCGCCAATGCCCAGTGCATTGACGCGATCCATAATTTCCAGACGCAGCTCTTCGACCCGATTGGCCGGGCCGCGCTGACGCAGCTCATGAATATCGATGGGATCCATCAGCGATTCCTTGGCCAGCACCGCTGCCTTTTCTGCCGTGCCGCCGATACCCAGTCCAAGCATACCTGGCGGACACCAGCCCGCCCCCATGGTGGGTACCGTTTTTTCCACCCAATCAACAATACTGTCACTGGGATTGAGCATCACCATCTTGGCCTTGTTTTCCGAGCCACCCCCTTTGGCCGCCAGTTTCACATCTATGCTATTGCCGGGCACCAGCTCCATATGGATGACAGCCGGGGTATTGTCCCGGGTGTTTTTTCGGGCCCCGGCCGGATCGGCAAGAATGGATGCCCTCAGTACATTGTCCGGATGCAGATAGGCCCGGCGCACACCTTCATTAACCAGATCACTGACCGACATGCCACCTTCGAATTGCACATCCATGCCGATTTTCAGAAACACCGTGACGATACCCGTGTCCTGGCAGATGGGACGCTTGCCCTCGGCACAGAGGCGGGAATTGATCAGTATCTGGGCCATGGCATCCTTGGCAGCCGCAGACTCTTCGCGCTCGTAAGCCTGGTGCACGGCTTTGACAAAATCCAGCGGATGGTAATAGGAAATGTATTGCAGGGCGTCGGCGACGCTCTGAATAAAATCTTCGTTTCGAATCAGCATGATCCTGTTTTCCTTGCTAGCTTGTTCTGAAAATGGCTGGAACAACAGGCAGGCATTTTAACACCCTCCCTGTCCTGATTGTGGATTCAAACCGGAATCCTTGCTGAAGCAGTGCTGGCGATCTTTTTGTCACTGAACTCTCTATACAGTTCTTTAAAGTCTCTACAGTTGCTTCAGCAGAAAGTCCTTGGCGGCATTGATTTTCTGCGCCAGATAACCGGAACCACCGCGGTCGGGATGCATCTTCTGCATCAGGCTGCGGTGGGCCTTGATGATGGCTTGCTTGTCCGGCTCACCTTCCAGACCCAGTATCTCCAG
>JALEHB010000140.1 GCA_022763285.1 Pseudomonadales bacterium
CGACCCTTGTCCATGATCAGGTCGATGCCACGACTGTGGTCATCCACATACAACCAGTCCCGCACCTGTTTGCCGTCGCCGTAAATGGGCAAAGGCTTGCCGGCGAGAATATTCAGCAGACACAGGGGAATCAGTTTTTCCGGAAACTGATAGGGGCCATAGTTATTGGAGCAATTGCTGGTGGTGACATTCAGGCCATAGGTGTGGTGGTAGGCACGCACCAGATGGTCCGAGGCCGCCTTGCTGGCGGCATAGGGAGAATTGGGTGCATAGGGCGTTGTTTCGGAAAACGCCGGATCATCCGCCGCCAGGGTGCCATACACCTCATCGGTGGAGACATGATGAAAATGATGACTCTCGAGCTTCTCATCGCCATCGAGCCAGACAGTCTTGGCCGCCTGCAACAGACAATAGGTACCATTGATATTGGTATCGATAAAGGCACCCGGGCCGGTAATGGAACGATCCACATGACTCTCGGCAGCAAAGTGCACAATGGTATCGATGCTGTTTTCCACCAGCAGGCGAGTCACCAAATCAATTTCGGTGATAGAGCCTCTGACGAATTCGATGTTGTCGGCGTCCAGCAGCCCGGCAAGATTCTGCTTGTTACCGGCATAGGTCAGTGCGTCCAGAATCAACAATTTGTCCTGAGGATATTTCTTGTGCCAGTAGTGGATGAAATTGGCGCCGATGAATCCGGCGGCACCGGTAACAAGCATGGATCTCATAAACTCTCCCTTGAACCTCCGGCTTCTTATTGTGCCAGGTGTTCCAATACTCTTTGCAAATTCTGTTGCCAGTCAGGCTCTGGCAGATCCAGATCCGCCAGCGTGGCAGAAATATCCAGCACGCTATAGGCCGGGCGACGAGCTGGCGTCGGATAATCGCTGGCGGGTATGGCAGCGATGGGTATTTCTCTTTCCAGCAAATCCAGCGTCAGCGCCCGGACCTGAATCTCACGGGCAAAATCACACCAGCTTATTTCTGCTCCGTCACAGCAATGATAAACACCATTCAGATCCGTCCGGCCTGTAAAGGCCAGAATACAGTCTGCCAGACTGAAGGTGGAAGTGGGAGAACCGATCTGGTCATCCACTACAGCAAGCTGCTCCTTCTCCCGCATCAGGCGCAGCATGGTCAGCACGAAATTGCTGTTAAACGGTGAGTAAAGCCAGGAGGTACGTAGCACCACCGCCTGCTCCCCCAGACAGTTCAATACCGCCTGCTCACCGGCCAGTTTGCTGGCGCCATAGACACCGAGGGGCCCGGTATTGGCATCGGTCTTGTAGGGCGAGTTCGCCTGGCCGTCGAAGACAAAGTCGGTGGAGACCTGAATCATCCTGGCCCCATTGGCCTGGCAGCACTGTGCCAGATTGGCCGCGCCTGTTTCATTAACAGCATAGGCCCGCTCCACTTCCTGCTCAGCCTTGTCGACAGCGGTATAGGCGGCGGCATTGATCACCACGGCGACATCATGGGGAGCCAGGGCGCTGGCTATGGCATCGGAATTACAGATATCAAGCTCGGCAGAACCCAGAGCCAGCAACTGATAGATCTGTGACAGGGCAGATTGCGGCCAGAGCTGCGCCAGGGTCTTGCCGAGCTGGCCTCCCGCGCCAGTGACCACGATTACAGGTTGGCTTGCCATGGTTCAGGGAAACAGGGCCGAGTCGGCCAGGCTTTTGCCGGCCCGGTCTTTGTCAGAAAGCACCACATCGGTACCGGCATCGGGCCAGTCTATCCCCACCGCAGGATCGTTCCAGAGCAGGCTGTGCTCATCGGCGGGATTATAGTAGTCAGTGCATTTGTAGGTGATCTCGGCGCTGTCTGACAGCACCAGAAAGCCGTGAGCAAAACCCGGAGGTACCCAGAGCTGTTTGCCATTTTCCGCTGACAGCGTTTCCCCCACCCACTGGCCAAAGCTCGCGGAACTCTGGCGCAGGTCTACCGCCACATCGAAGATCTCACCGGAGACTACCCGCAACAGCTTGCCCTGGGGCTGGTTTAACTGGTAATGCAGTCCGCGCAGAATGCCACGGCGGGATTTACTCTGGTTATCCTGGACAAACTGGTAATCCAGGCCCCTTTCCTGAAAATGGGACAGACGGAAAGTCTCCATAAAATAACCGCGCTCATCCCCGTGGCGGGTGGGCTCGAACAGCAGCACATCGGCAATGGCAGTGGCGGTAATTTGCATCAGGGATTTTCCAACAGTTGCAGCAGGTACTGGCCATAGCCGCTCTTCTTCAAAGGCTCGGCCAGGGCACAGAGTTGCTCGGCATCGATAAAGCCCTGACGGTAGGCGATCTCTTCCGGGCAGGCAATCTTCAGGCCCTGGCGCTCTTCCAGTACACGGATAAAATTGGCGGCATCCAGCAGTGACTGAATGGTACCGGTATCCAGCCAGGCGGTGCCCCGGTCAAACAGCTCCACCCGCAGTTGCTGGCGGGCCAGATAGGTCTTGTTGACGTCGGTAATTTCCAACTCGCCGCGGGCCGAGGGCTTGATGGACTTGGCCACCTCCACCACGTCGTTGTCATACATATAAAGACCGGTCACCGCATAATGGGATTTGGGCTTGGCAGGTTTTTCTTCAAGATCCACGGCCTTGTTGTTTTCATCCAGTACCACCACCCCGTAGCGTTCCGGATCATTCACATAGTAGGCAAAGACGCTGGCACCCTGGTCCTGCTCAACAGCACTCTTCAGAGTATCTTCAATACGATTACCATAGAAAATATTATCACCCAGAATCAGGCAGACCCGGCTGTTGCCAATAAACTGCTCACCGATCAAGAACGCCTGGGCCAGGCCATCGGGGCTGGGCTGCTGGGCATAACTGATGGCCATGCCCCACTGACTGCCGTCCCCCAGCAGGGTCTGATAAACCTCGGCATCTTCCGGCGTGGTAATGATCAACACTTCCCGAATGCCAGACTGCATCAGCGTGGCCAGGGGGTAGTAGATCATGGGCTTGTCATAGACCGGCATGAGCTGCTTGCTCACGGCCAAAGTCAGGGGATGCAGGCGGCTACCGGTACCGCCCGCGAGTATGATTCCTTTGGTCATTGAATTCTCTTCGTTGTCTTGTTGGCCGGCTTGGGCAGTTGGTTTCGCTTATTGCTTATTCTGGTTGTGATTCTTGTTTTGACTCTGATATTTAACCCAGGGAGTCGATGATGTCCGGCAATTGCTGATAAAACGTTGTGCTGGGAAAAAATCCCAGTTCTTCCCGGATTTGCTGGGCCGAATGCAGATTGTCGGTAACCAGATTGTGATAAGTCCGCAGGCTGATTCCACCCTTTTTGCCGCGCAGACGGTTTAACAAGCCGGCCGTCGCAGCCGCGCCGTATAATAACACACGCGGCATGGCCAGGGCCGGTAAATTACGGCCCAGGGCCTGATAGATGGCGGCCTCAATAGCAGAAATACTGTACTCCTGCTCGTCCGTGAGCAGATAGCGTCTGACTCCCGGTTCGGGCTTTTCCAGAGCCAGACAGACAGCTCTGGCGACGTCCTCGGCGGCCACCAACGACAGGCGGGTATCCAGCCTGGGCAAGCGCAGGAGCATGCCCCGGCCTATCAGTCTGATCATGGCGGCGATATTGCCGGCCATGCCGGGCCCGTAAATATTGACTGGCCGCAGAATCACCGCCGCTATTTCCTTCTGGGCCACTGCTTCCCGAATTTTTCCCTCGGCGGCCAATTTGGAACGGGCATAGGCTGTCGCCTGCTGCGGCCCGGATTCCGCCTCCGCCGCCAGCGAACTGCTGATATAGATAAACTGCTTCACGCCCTGGCCGATGGCGGCTTGCAGCAGGGTGTCGGTACCCTGGACATTGATCCGCTCCATGGCTCCGGCATCGCCGTTATGGACATGGGCCAGGCCGGCGGCGTGGACGATGATATCGACGCCTGCAACTGCCTGTTGCAGCGCCGCCAAGTCCTGCAGATTTGCGGTGATCGATTCTGTTTGCTCGTTAGCCTCCTGCCAGGGCCGGGCGGGCGTCCTGTGGATTAACAGGCGAATCCGGTAACCGGTGTCCAGCAATTGCTGGCAGATGGCCCGGCCAAGAAAGCCGGTGCCTCCGGTTAAAAGCACAGTTCTGTTATTTCTGTCAGTCTCCGCAATCATCATGGCTGTGAAAATATCCGCCAGCCGTGGCTGTTAAAAAAGGTGATGGCAGAGCGCATGAACAGGCGAATATGATTCAGCCCCTTGCCCGCCGCATTACCGCCGTGGTGGATAATTTTCATGCTGGGTAGAAACACCAGCCTGCCCCGATGCCCCAGTCTCAGGCACAGATCAAAATCTTCAAAGTACAGAAAATAGTCAGGATTGAAGCCACGAACCGCTTGCAGATCCCTGCGGCGACAAAGCATAAAACAGCCACTGGCTATGGCAACAGTCTGAGGCTGATCGCTGTCCTGCAATTCCCGCATCTCATAGCGCGCCAGCCGACTTCTGAAGAAAGCCTTGATAAAATCCGGGAAAAAGCCCCGTAACAGCAGGGTCAGCAAGGCCGGATAGCGCTTGCACAGATGCAGACGGGTTCCCTGCTCATCATCCCCCAGCGGGCTGGCCAGGACTACATCGGAATTATTGAAAAGATATCTGACCCCTTCCACAAGAGCGGACTCTTCCAGCTCCACATCCGGGTTCATCAATAAATGAAAGTCACTGTCCAGGCTGTCAAGCAGCAGATTATGAGCCCGGCCATAACCAATATTGCCATGGCCGGCCATCACATCCACGGTAATCTGTTCCCGCACCAGAGACTCGGACAGGGCAGCCACCAGGGCGGCACTGCTCTCACTGGAGTCGGAATTGTCGATCAGGGACAGGCGCAGGCTGCTAACATCAAATTCCTGACGCAGACGCCGAATGGCAGGCAGCAGAGATGCCAGCATGGCCTCCAACTCGGCAGCCGGCGTATTGAAGCAGACCGTGGCTATGGAGAGCGAGACGCCGGGCTTTTCCGCGTTGGTTTCTGCGTTGCTTTCTGTGTTGCTTTCTGTGTTGCTGGAACTGGTTTCCACCCGACTGGCCTTGCCTGAATTGCTGGTTTATTCCTGTACCAGTCTATCACCAAAGGGGGTGGAAACGACCCGCATTCCCTCCGGTACATCCTCCGGGGCGATGCGGCGCGGCTCAAAGCGGCGTGGCTCTCCGGAGGCCGGATTGGCACCATTGCGGGCGGCGGCACGGATGGCCTCGAAGGGGTTACGGGAAGCCTGGTCCCCGGCTTCACCAGCAACTTCCCCGTCAGGATTACCAGCATTCTCAATTTCGTCTTCCAGCCGGATCGCTTCCTGACGCAGCACCGGCTCGGCGGTCACCAGACCGAGAATGGCGATATTGTCAGCACTGCTGCAGCGCACGCCACGTTCTTCATTGGCCTGACAGGGCTGGTTGTCGGGATAACGCACTGACACCGAGCCGGATTCCACCTGCACCACGGTATAGTCGCTGTAACCCGGTATGCGGGTATTGTCATCGGCAGCCAGCTTGACTGACAGTGCTTCGCCGTCACGGTGGCGCAGCATGGCGCTATAGTTGTCACCGATGCGGGAGGTGCCCAGCAGAGTGAATTCCGGGGTGGAGGAACTGGACTGGGCGCGGCGAACGGCGCGGGATTGGGTGTTGTTATTGCTGGTGGTTTCGGGCTGCTCTATCTCTTCGAAGAGGGTGAGTTCTTGGGCATTTAGAGAGGTTAGATTGAGATAGGAGCCCAGAATAACAATAATGCCTATTAAGTGGTTACGGATCATCTCCGGCCTCCAACTGCTAGAAAGTTTCTACTATAAGTCGAGCGAATAGATAAAATAGTTTCTTCTCATTCAAGAGTGCATTCTGGACGAATGAAGCTTGCTAACCTATCATGGTGTCCATACGAAATTGCCGATAGGACTTCTTTTCCATTATAAACAATGACTGACTTTCATGCTGTAACAGCGGACCGACACGGCAACCTGGCTTGCCGTAGAATCGAAAACTTTCTGTTCGCTGCCTCTGACGCGTTGTGCCCACTGGGATCTGCTGAAATACCGCAAGCTGCATTGGCTGCGCCTATCGCTTTTGTAGAATCTGAAACTCGGTTCCTACCAGTATTTATCCAAGGACTGGAACCCGGACGTAATCTGTTTGTGAACGAGCGTGGGCAATGGTCCAACCGATATGTGCCCAGAAAATACAGAAATTATCCTTACGCACTTCTCAAGAATCAGGATGGGGACCTGGTGCTCTGTATTGATGAATCATCTGATTTTCTGTGTGAGCCCGGCACAAAAGATTCTTACCCATTGTTTGATTCAGATGGTAACCCAAGTGAAACAGTTAAAATAATCCTGAATGAACTTCAACAAACTAGCTCTCTGTGTGAAAGCGCCGAAAGGATTGCAAATGAATTGCAACAACACTCCCTGATCAAGCCCTGGGAACTATCCATTAGTTCCAACGGGCATTCAATTGAAGTGAACGGCCTCCATTGCATCGACGAAAAACAGTTAAATGAACTTGACTCACTAGCACTGGAATCTTTGAGAGACAGCAGAGCATTATTAGTTGCGTACAGCCAAATTTTATCAATGCCTCATGCACTAGGATTATCCAAGCTGACGAGACAATATGCTGATTCAAAGCCGTTTGCTGATATCATGCTTGATGCGCCTGATTCTGGCAGTATCAATTTTGACAATCTCTAGTACTGGGCACTACATGATCTTGAGCCCTTTCAAGACCTTAATTTGCTTTTCCAGGAACTCTATAGCTCTCGCTTCCAACTCGGCAATATTGTCTTCGTCCTTTTCGATAACCTGGCCATCTTTTAGCAATTTCTGATTCTGACTCTTAAGATATTTCCAGGCAACCTCGGCGAGTTCACTTGAACTCTTGATACCCTTTCGATACGCATTTAGATAGATTTGAGAGAAGCGAGATACCGGAATCCCGCCTCCAGTTACAGGACTTGCAAGGGTCTCAACGTCGTTATTATATCTTGCCTTGCTGACAAGGTGATCATTGAGTGCTTTACATTGTCTTGACACAGATTTCTGTTGCTTCTCGGATTGAGCAGGGAATACATAACCTGCGCTGGTCAAAAGCATAATAGCCTGACTTATTTGCGCCAGGCTGATGCCAGTTTCTTTCAAAGCTACTGCAATCTCGCCAATAACATGCGCCTCGTTATCTGAAAGCACATCAAGGATGGGATTGTAGACCGCCTCAGCCATATCTGCTTCACCGAGTGGTGTTTTAACCTTCAATGCGACCTCATCTCTTGGAGTTCGAAGAACTATCCGTTCCTGTAAGAACAATTCCGCTTGCTCGTCGCTACTAAGCCGTCTTAATCCTTTAACCCAATAATCCTTTCGAAATTGAGTATTGATCATAAAGTCCCTGGTGCTTTCCCGCAGCATGCGATCAGGAATTTGATTCAGAAATTCCTGCTGTTCTTTGGAAAGGTTTATCGAATCAATGAAGTTAAGAAAATGTGCAGAGCAGGCAAAATCAAGTTTTGCACTCGACAAGCTGTCCGCCATTTTGGAGAAATATTCTGGATGCCAGTCACGATTAAAGTATTCGTGAGCAAGGTAGTGGCGGCTCATATCCTGCATCTTTTTTACACGCTCATTTACCAGCGGGTTTGCTCTCAGAAAAATGGGATTCGTCTTCAATAGTTCATCGGCAAACTTGATAGCACCGTCGATACCGCTAACCAGACCCCGCCCCTCTGAACCGATTATTTCTGCGTGCTGAGACATGAGCTGGCGCATTGGTGCAAAGGCAGCCCACCCAGGATAGGCGTTATAGGATATATACAGAACACCTCCAACGCGAAGTTTGCGGCGTACAAAATCAACTATTACGTCCTGGTTTTCTTTATTGATCCAACTCCAAATTCCATGAAGCCCAATAAAATCAAATTCTGGCAGATCATCACGATTACAAAACTCTCTGAATGCCTCATCAGATAGGCCTGCTGATGCGCCCGAGGCAGCAGATAGTTCCTGGGCAAATCCAGCTTGAGCCGGATTAAAATCGGTACCAAACCACGAGTTGCTGGAAGCAGCTGCATGCATATTCACGCTCAAGCCCTGGCCAAATCCTAACTCACAGGCTGTATTGAATTCAGGACAGACAATACCGTTGTATAACAATCCCAGCCTCGCTCTCATGGGATTCAATTCGTGGTAATAACCATAGGTGTAGCCAATATCAGCCACGTAGCCTGATGTCCAATCTTCGCTAGTATTCATACTTACTGCCCAAATGTCTGTGGAAGGTGTTTGTGAATTATAAAATCTTTTTTAGTTGCTTTGCGCAAAGTATCAAAAACGAATTTACGATACTGTGAAAAGATTTTTGGGAAGAATAACCTAAATTTGGATTTAGGCTATCGAAATTGCCAGGACTGTCCAATAAAAAAGCCCCGATTCATCTCTGAATCGGGGCTTTCGATACCTGGTTTCAGATATCAGGGCTACTCTTACAGTGTAATTTCACCTCTTTGTCATATTCCATATTGAAATATGTATTACAGGGTAAGGATCTCAGTGGCAATATCTGCACCGCTAAGATCAATAGCACCTGTAAGCTTCAGCACGTGGTCGCCAGCATTCTGGAAGGTAGCAGCAGCTTCATTGTCAACAACAATGTAAGTGTCACCACCGAACTGGAACCAGTTAACAAGGCCCGCTGCTGATCCATCACCGGCGGCTGCGGCATCCAGGTAATCTTGGAATACTGCGGTGCCAGCCAAAGTAATGGCCGCGCCGATGTTGGTTACGTCAGCGATAGCTGCATCAGAAATACCCACGAAGTCCAGCTTGTCGCCAGTAGCGAAATCCTGAATCTCGGCATAGGTATTACCATTTGTAGCAATGCCATTGAAATCAAAAGTGTCCTTGCCGTCACCACCAGTGATCATATCAAGGCCTGTACCGATGATGATTGTATCGTCACCTGCACCTGCGTTGATCGTATCAGCACCAGCACCTGTAGTGATGCTATCAGCCGCAGCACCGGTAGTAATGGTCATCTTCTTGCTGGAGGCAGAAGTGTCGAAGGTATTGATTTCGGTAGAACTACCAGTGATGGTGGCATCTTTAGCCAGGGCACCAGTTGTCCATGTCACATCACCATCAGTTACACCGCTGGCATCGAATGACGTCACAGTGGTATTGGTGTTGGTCAGCGTCAGACCCGCATCGCCAGAGACAACAATAGAAGCAACTTTATCGGCTACCAGAGTCAGAGTGTGCTCAATGGAAGTTGTGGTAGTTGCTGTGTCGTCAGTGCTGATGTTGACTGTTTCAGTGTTATTCACTGTTACAGAGTTGGCAGCTACAGCTGCTGAACCAGCGATGGCGATGTTAAAGGTGTCTGCAGTATTGGTTGCAGCGTCCTTGATAGTGACAGTAGTCGCACCAGTCTGATTGTTGGTAACAGTCAGGCTGCCACCAGTAGTCATATTGGTGATACCAACTGCCTGAGCAACGTCAGCAGAGAATTTCACTGCAGACAGATCATCCAGGTTGTCGAGGTCAACTGTCACACCTGCGCCAGCAGCACCCGCCAATTCAACCACTTCAAAGCCGGCAATCTTGGCCTGGAAAGTCGCTCCAGCGGAAGCAGTACCAGCATCGTCGGCATCGGCGAAAGCCAGGGTGTCGGCACTGCCGTCGCCTGCATCAATTGAACCGCCAGTACCCAGAGCAGTAACACCGGCACTCAGAGTAACCTTGTCGTCACCACCGCCGGTAGTGATGGTTTTGGTGGTTGCACCCAGAGTAATCGCATCAGCAGCATCGGAACCAGTGTAAGTGACATCGGTATCCAGAGCTGATGTAATTGTAACGCCACCAGTGCTGGTGGAAGTAATAGTCAAGCCAGTAGCTTGCGTGCCCAGAGCAGCGCTCAGAGACTGGTCACCGCTGATGTTCAGAGCAGTAGCCAGTGTATTGGACAGAGTCACACCAGTTGACTTCTTGCCAGTGGTTTCAACATTTACCGTAGTAGCAACCACATCAGCGATAGTACCGCCGGTAACATTGTTCAGGGACAGGTCCAGGCTGTGCTTGGCAGTGTCGTTATCAATAGTGATACCTTTGCTGCTGTTAGCTACAGTCAATTCAGTCAACGCATCAGAGTTGATCGCTGCAGTACCACCGTGCAGGCCATTGATGGTTGCACTGGCAAGAGTACCAAGCTTGGTATCAGTTGCAGCATCTTTGTCGTCAATCTTAACCGCGGCCATGAAAGCTTCACTGCCAGTTGCAGTAGTCTGAGTTACAGAAGCAGAGCCTGTACCAGAGCCACCGGTTACAGTGATGGTTTTGCCTGAGTTATCAACAACGTCTTTGATGCTGATATCAACAGCGTGACCACCGCTAACAGTAATGTCAGCAGCTGTGTCGACATTACCAGAGAGTGTTACGTCAGTTGTAGCACCGGCGGTAATTGTTTGGGCAGCATCAATGCTTTGCAGAGCTACTGTCGCAGATTCCAGACCGGTCCATGCAGACACATCCAGAGCACCACCACGAAGTTCTTCAACAGATGTAAGAACCAGAGACTCTACGTTCTTGACGCTGCTTACAGCACCAAAATTGGCGCCTGCGGCTGCAGTACCAGTTACGTCATTGACGACCAGCGTGTCTTCTCCGGCACCACCGTCGATCTTGTCGAGGCCGGTTACAGTGTCTTCGGCACCATTGATGGTGTCATCGCCAGTAGTACCAACGATATTGTCGACACTCTTGGTGAGGGTAAAAGTTTCACCAGCAGTCTTGGTGCCATCGGCAACAGCTTTGGCAGATGTTACAGAAGCGTCAGTTTCATCAACATTTTCGATGACTGCTTCAAGATCATCCAGTGTGCTGGCGCTCAGATTCAGGGTAACTGAATAGTATTCAGCCACTTCAACTTTGTTGTTGAACGCAGTTGCCGCGGTGCCCAGGTTGGCATCATCTTCGGCAATGGTATCCATGAAGTCGATAACCAGCCAAACGAGGTCGCCGCGAGACATGCCGCCGTTCAGCTCGGTTACTGCAATGGCAACGGCCTCATCCATGACTTCCTGGGACACATTGCTGCCCAGAATGCTGGTAAGGAAGTTGGTTGCAAATTCTTCATTGGTAAGAAAGTTAGGATAAGCTGCCTTAAACACTGTTGAATTGGCCAGTGTAATTGTCAGGTCGCGCAAGCTTGTGCCGGCTTCGATTGAAGTGGTCAGCTCTGCAAGCACACTAGCGCCAGGTGCGGCGCCGAACATACCCACAACTATTTCAATTAGATCCGTACGGGTTTCAGCTGTAATAGCCATTATATTTTTAACTCCTTGAAATCGATTTCGTCTATTTGTTTCTGGTCAAACTTGTTTATGGCCGATCGTGAAGCCGGTTTAACTAGTTCCCCGGTCAGTCTCAAACCCGATTGTGGCCACTGATTTGCGTTTCAGGGTGGTTCAGCCTGGAAGGCTGAATCGCATAAAACGCATTTGACCCCACCATCGTATCAATAAGCATAAACAAGGCCGTTCCGGCTGCTTGTGACCGTAATCACATGGACCGGAAATGGCTTTGAATCCTGCTTAATTTACATCCGGCTTGGGTCAAGTTCTAAAACCGCAAGCAGACTTGTGCCGGATACTACCGTTTAGCGGCAGATCAAGCAACAAATTGCAGGCTTTTTTTACCTTAAGAACTTTCTGTAAGTCGCTCATATCTGCAAAGTTTTTAGCGCTGAGGGACTTCCAGGTGTGATCCGGGTCACATTAACGGAATCTGAAGCTGAGGCCCACCTCGAAGGTGGTGTCGCGATTCTCGAAAAGTTCGATATTGCTGGCCTGGTACTGGTGGAAGAAATTGGCCAAGAATACAGCATTAATCCCTGAAATATCAATGGGTTGCCTATACTGTGCCAAGACATAGCTGCGCTCCACCCGGCGCAGGCCGCCACTGATGAGCAGCTCGCTGTAGCTTTCGCGGTCGCGCATGCGGGTATGGTTGAACACGGTCCGCACCGAGCCCGGACCGGCATCAAACTGAAAATCTGCATTCAACTGCCAGCCCTGCCGGTCGCCGCCGGGCCGCTCGGAACGCAGCGCCTGGCTGTTGAGAACACCCGCGCTGAAATTAATACGGGCATTTTCCAGGAATGTCAGCAGCGCTGGCTGCTCTGCGCCACCCAGCGGGCAACTCAGGCCGGCGGAAAGGCGTGAATCCGCCGCATTCAAGGTACTCTGGTCATGATAGAGCTGGTATTGCAGCGCCAGATCGTAGAAGGGCCGGCAGGCACCCAGGGACCCGGCGCTGTATCTGGCTCTACCTTCGGCGGCACTGAAGAGCGGCGACCCACCGAACATCAAATTGCTGAAGGCCGTGTCAAATTGCCAGCTGTGGCTTCTTGAAGGTCGGATGTAGTTATAGCGCAGGTCTGCCTGGAGCAGATCGGAGTCGGAATCTTCACTGAGCCTGCCCCGAATATCGGCAGAAAAATTCTGCTGGAAGCCGGGAGAAAGACGTCGATGACGACCACCCAGGCGGATATTGCCATAGGGACCACTGATGGGCCGGAATTCAGGATTCAGGGGCAATAACACTGATTCCCCGGAAAGCGTCAGGGTCACCAGGTCTGGCGCCGGAGCGCCATTGAGATTGTCATCGTAACCAAGCAACAGGTCGGCATAAATTTCGTTCTGGCGGGTCAAGGCGCGCCAGCGTTCGTCTCGTTCTCTCAACACCGGTAGCAAGCTGGCTGGTAGATCAGTGCGGGCCAACAAGCGCTCATTCAACTCCAGGGCATTGAAAATCTGGCCTTCCTGAAACAGGGCCTGGGAGTAATCTACCTGGGCAGCACCATTGTCCGGATCCAGCAGTAAAGCTCGCTCCAGGGATTCAAAGGCATCGGCCAGTAATCCGCTGTTTAACTGGGCAGCGCCCAGCAAGGCAAAGTACTGCGAAGAATCCAGACAGCGACCAAGCAGCGGCTCCAGCCTGGTCACCTGAGCCTGCCAATCCGGCCCGGAAAAGGCCATATAGCCGGTCAGGTCCGGGCATCCGGCAGACTGCGCCAGAACTGGCTGATTACAGCCAAAACTGAGCACAATAGACAGCAGTAAAAATATACCTGAACGCCGACTGGCGGCAGATCTGGAGATATTTTTACGACTGGTGGTTAGCGCCATGGCATTGCTGGTTCGCGGCATGGCGCTGATTATCATGAATCGCGGGGGAGGGCGCAATCGATAGCGATTAGCCTGTGAAAAGTGCCAGGAGTCCTATTCATTGCGGAGGTCAGTAAGGAAAAAGCTAACTATTCCCGGGCAGCAGTCTTGCCACCGGAAAGAACCTTGAGCTCGGGCCGAGCTGTTGTAGCAGAAATTCCGCCCAAATCCTGGCCGGCTGCTTCCGGAGCGAACAGCGTGTGAGGTGTAGTGAGTCCTGCCAGCAGATAACTGCCCTGCGATTCGAGCGCTTGCTCATTGAGCTGTCGAGCCACGCAGGGGCCCAACAATATTGGCTGCGCCAGTTCAGCCGTCATATCCTGAATACGCAATGCAATAGTCACGGTATCTCCCAACAGGGCATGGCTGCGGCGATGTGCCGGGCCAAGCGAACCTGCCAGTACCGGGCCTTGTTCAATACCGATGCCCACGGCAAGAGGTTCCAGACCCTGAGGCGCATGTTCGGCCAGGGCATCGCGGCGAATTTCAGCTTGCAAATCCCGCGCTGCTCTCAATGCCGCATCTGCCGCTGCGCAGTCTGCATCTTTCCAGACCGCCAACAAGCCATCACCGGTAAATTCATTCACACGCCCACCATGTTTCTCAATGATCTGGGTTGCCCTTGTGAAAAAGAAATGCAGCACTGCCGCAGATTCCTCGGGCGGACGGTTTTCACCAAAAGCCGAAAAGTTGCGCAAGTCGGCACTGAGGATAGTCGCCTGAATGCGGCGGGCGTTAATATTAGAGCTGGGCAATGCGTAAGCAATTTCACGCGCCAGTTCACCCGGTAAATAGCTGCTGAGGTTGCCAAACACCCGGGCTCGCTCCAGGCGTACAGTGGCAAGCTCCAAAAGCAGCAGGCCTGCTGCAGTAATTACACTGAAAAGAGCCGGGGCTAACCAACCGAGCCAGATATTGGCAGTGGAGAGTAGAGTAATATGCAAAAGCAGCGCTGCAGTGGGTAAGACTATGGCGGCCACAGGCAAGCCTAGTTCTGTCCACCTGCCTTCCCGACTGGCCAGCAGAAGCAGCAAGGCTCCGGCCATGACTGCCAGAAGCAACTGGAAGAAACCGGCTGCTACTGGTGTGTAGGGAATGTTTACATCAAGCAGGCTCCCCAGCATACGGGCTAATAGTTCTACTCCCGGTGTGGCACCGTTGAAAGGGGTGGGGACAACATCACCCATCCCGAACGCAGTAGCGCCAACCAGCACCCAGTTATTGGCAAACATCTGTGGCTCATAATCACCACGCAACAGATCCACCGCCGAGACTGCGCGATAGCTGGCCGGATCCCGCTCGTAGGAAATGCGCAGACTGCCGTCTTCAGAAAGAGGTAGTTTAAGGCCCGGGTATGCCGGCAAGGTCAGCGTCAGTGCCGGATCGAACGGACTTTGCGCAGGACTGATTTCTGCTTGCCAGCGACCGGCATCAATTGCCTGTAACAAGGCTGATATGGCAAGGGCTGGATAGGCCTGGTTATTCACACAGACGATTGCCGGGGCGTGACGAATGGCACCGTCCCGATCTATCACAGGCGTAATATGGCCTTTGGCGACGCCGGAAAACGTCCCTGCCGGGGCAATAAAGTCAGTGCTGGCAGGTATTCCGGTATTACAATCAATACCAGTGACGGGATGTGAAATCTGGCCTGCCTGAATGGATTGAGATGATCCCACTACAGGGTATTGAGCCAGAACAACGGCATTGGCATCCTGTAATGCAGACAGCAACTGATCATCACCAGGACGAGGTTCACTGTAAATAATGTCATGCAATTGAAGCTGCGCACCGGCTTCATCGATTGCCCGGGTCAGCTCTGCCATTATCTCGCGGGACCAGGGCCAGGGACCAATGGCATCCAGGCTCGCTTCATCAATACTTACAATAGTGATTCGTTGCTCGACAACGGTTTCCGGAGACAGGGTCCAGCCCAGATCGCCGAGCCTTTCTTCCAGTGTGTGGAGTGCAGCAGGAAAGATTTGCAGAATCAACAGGCTCAATAATCCACCAGCCAACAACACAGCCATTCGCCGGGTCAGCTGCGACCAGGCGAAAGGATTGATGTATTGTTTTACTAGCTTGCTCATTGTCACCGGCTCAGGGGCTGCCCCACAAAGTCAGTCCGTGTATGCCACCGTCCTCAAGCTGCTTTTCGAAGAAATAACCAGCTTCGCTGCCATCGAGTGTAACCGCGCCGGCGATACGCTGATCATCTGTGCGGCTGTGGAAATAGCCGCCATCAAAAACACTTCCCGATGCACTGAAGGTAAGCGGGCCAGTGAACTCGGCATTGAGATCAAGAGAGGTGGCAAAGCGGTTGAAATCAAAATCCAGTTCCAGATTGCCATTATTGACCTGCATGGCAAAAACACCACTATCTGATTCGTAAAAGGCCTGGGCGCTCTCCAGCCCGAAGCTCACTACACCCAGACCCGCATCAACAGGCCGACTCTCAAGATCCGGACGCAACAGAAAATATTCACGCCTGCCATTGATGGTTACTTCCCGGCCGGAAATTACCTCATCATAAGCCAGGCTTATTCGCTCATTTTCGCCCTGGCCATCACCCCAGCGACCCCAGACAAGTTGGCTGTCAGTCAGGGACGTTGCCGAGACTGGTGCATCGGGAGTGAAGTCCGGTAAAGGCACAGGAGTTTCAGCAGCACTATCCGAATTGATATTCTGAGCTACTGCATTGACCCGTGATGAAGTGACTCCCTCAAGATAGACTTCATTGCTGGTGGAATTGTCATCTGCCTGATTGCTGCTCTCGCTGGAATTGTTTACCGCGACTTGTACGTCTCCCTGCAGGCTGGCCGGATCACGCTCATGAGCGGCCGGCAGCAGACGCGGCATACTGTTGCTACTGTTAAACTCCACCAGTTGCATGCTGCTGTCGGAAACTTCTACCGCATTGACAAGACAGGGCCCCAGCGCATCAATGGCACAATCTGCCGAATAGGGGGCCATCACAATTGCCCCCTCATTCACCAGCGCCCGCACTGTAGTCTCCGTGGCGCTGACAACAAAATCAGTTCCACGCACCCCGATCGCCGCTACCGGTGTATTTAGTCGAAAGCGGTCCCGTGCCGAATGGGCGGCGTCTCCGGATATGGCGCGCGTGACACCTTCCTGCAAATTGAACTTCACCGAGGACTGTTCCGGGCGCGCCTGATTGTAGTCATAGCGCAATATTTCCAAACGGCTGTCCGGCCTGACACTGACCAGGGCCTGGTCCACGAAGCGAATATGTACATGCCCATTCAAGGCGGTAACAATGCGCTGATTGACAGTGACCGGGTCGCCGACCCTGATTGCCTGCCGCCCGCCGTCGACATCTTCAATAAATGCCTTACCCAGTAGCAGAATAACCTCGCCTGCGGCCGGTGCTGATGCGCTCTGAGTCTGGGCACTGCTCACCGCCGACAAAGCAATCAGCAGCAAAGCTGTAAAACTTTTACGCATTGAGTCGAAAGAGTAGATTGTCATAATAGATTTCAGAGTCCTGGCCATAGCTCTGCCTTACTATACCCGAGAAAGATAGCCCGAATTGACTCCTGCCGGGGTGACTGTAATCACACGAAGTGTGATAACTGAATTTATTATTTCTATTCAACTACTTATACTGGGCGGCCTGGCTCGGCAGAGGGGCTGCAACGGGCTCAAGTCCACCTGGTTCCCCCTGGCCGCAATAAGGTCCCGAACGGAAATTCAAGGGCAGCACTGGTGAGAACACACTGATTTCATGAATATCACCCCAGCCATGCTCCGCACCTTCCCGGTATTGAAAGCCTTGCCGGAGGAAGTCCTGCTCCAGCTGGCGCAGCAAAGTAGTGCCAGGAAGTACAGCAGACGCGGCATTGTACTCAATGCAGGAGAGCAGGAAGATGCCGTCTGCTTTCTTTTTGAAGGGCGATTGCAGGGAGTGGATTTTACAATAGATGGTCGCGAAGTTGGGCTCTATTTCGTCGAACCTGGCGACTTCTGCGGCGAACTTGCTCTTTTTGATGGCTCGCCCCAGCCAGAGTACGTGATCGCTCTGACGGCAGTTGTGGTGGTGGCCATACCCCGGAAGTTACTGCAGGAAGTGATATTCGCCACCCCCCGGGCCATGCAACTCATCGCCGCCCGAGTGGCCAGCCGGGTGAGGCAATTGAGCAAACAACGGGCCCTGCTGGGGCTGCCCAATATCGCCCAACGGGTTTGTTGCCAGCTTTGGCTGCTGGTGGCCGATAAAGTGAAGGAAGACCAGCCGTCGGCGATTATTAGCAACCCTCCGACCCATATGGAAATCGCCATCATGCTCAATTTGAGCCGGGAAACGGTCACCAGGGTCTTCCAGACACTGCAACAAGGCCAGATTGTGAAGCGGGATGGTCCGGCTCGCCTGGTTATCAAAAACCTTGCCATGTTGAGACAACTGGCTGATGGCAGCCAGGAGCTCCGGTAGCAGTATGCGATGCCATCCGGAAACAAGGAAAATCCAAAAAGTAACTGATTTCACTGGTTGAAAAGCGTAAAGTCGCCCTCACCTTTGGAGACTCCGCTCGATGCCGGTGAAACCAAAAACCTGCCCCAGGACAAGCAGTGGCTACCAGACCCACACAAACAATGAATAACAAAGATCAGAAATTTCCAGAACTGGCTAACGCCCTGAGCGATGTCAGAAACTATTTTGCCTACGCAGGTTTGTTCAGCGCCGCGATCAATCTGCTGATGCTGGTGCCAATTATTTATATGCTGCAGGTCTATGACCGTGTTCTTGCCAGCAGCAGCTACTCCACTCTGGGCATGCTTACTCTCTTGATGGTAGGCCTGCTGCTGGCGCTGGGAGGCTTTGAGTGGGTTCGATCGATGATCATGGTAAGCGCCAGCAACCGGATAGAAAAAAAGCTCAGGGACCGTATCTCCGATGCCACCTTCAAACGTTCTTTAATGAGCGGCGGTATGGTCACAAATTCCCAGCCACTGGCTGACCTGTCACAGCTCAGACAGTTTTTGACTGGTAATGGCGTCTTTGCGTTTTTTGATGCCCCCTGGGTACCAATTTATATCGCCGTTATGTTCATGTTTCATCCTTGGTTCGGGGTTGCTGCCATCTTTGCCGCCATTGTCATGGTTGCGCTGACATTTGCGACGGAAATGATAACCCATGACAAATTGACCGAAGCAAATACCCTGTCTTCAAGCGTTGCCAATCAATTGAACGGCAGCCTGCGTAATTCCGAAGTCATCGAAGCCATGGGCATGGCAGACGATATTCGATTGCGCCAGCATCAGAAATCCGATCAAGTTCTGCGCCTGCAAACCGACGCCAGTCAGCAAGCTGGCGCCCTGACCAGTGTCTCGAAAACTTTCCGTATGGTGATGCAATCCCTGATGTTGGGGCTCGGCGCCCTGCTCGCATTGCAACAGGAAATATCCCCGGGAATGATGATTGCCGGTTCCCTGTTACTGGGCCGTGCCCTGGCTCCGATTGATTTACTGGTTGGCTCCTGGCGCGGATTTACTGAAGCCAGGGCACGCTATAACCGTCTGGGGGAATTACTGGAGCGGATTCCTGCGAATCAGGAAACCATGAAGCTGCCAGCACCTGAGGGCAATCTCAGCATTGAACAACTGGTGGTTGTACCACCTGGCGCGAAAGTTCCGGTCGTTCGCGGCGTGAGTCTTAAACTCAATGCCGGTGAAGCACTGGGTATTGTCGGTCCCAGCGCTTCAGGGAAATCAAGTCTGGCCCGAGCGATACTAGGCATCTGGCCTGCTCAGGCCGGCAAGGTTCGCCTTGACGGTGCCGACATCTGGAACTGGGATCGCACAGAACTTGGCCCCTATATAGGTTATCTGCCACAGGATATTGAATTGTTTGATGGTTCTATTTCCGAGAATATTTGTCGCTTTGGAGAGGCTGATCCGGAGAAAATCGTTGACGCAGCCAAGCTGGCTGGTGTTCACGAACTTATTCTGCACCTCCCAGAGGGTTACGACACAGTCATTGGTGGTAATGGCGGCGCGCTTTCCGGTGGTCAACGACAGCGCATTGGCCTGGCCCGTGCCGTTTATAACAGCCCCAAACTTCTGCTGCTCGATGAACCCAATTCCAATCTGGATGATCAGGGAGAGCGGGAACTGGTAGATGCAATCAGACGCATCAAACAACAGGGTTGCACAGTCATTGTCATTTCCCACCGCACCATGGTTTTGCACAGCATGGATAAGCTACTGGTAATGAAGGAAGGTACCCCAATTCATTTCGGAGCCAAAGATGAAGTCTTGAAAAATCTGATGGGTCCACAAATTCAGAACAAATCAGCTACCGCATAAGTTGTAAGCACAATGAACCAGACACTATTAACAGCCCGTGAAGACCAGTCAGCAGATGATGGCATTACCACTAGCATGGATCGACCGCGCCGCATTGGGCTTGGAATCTTCCTGCTGATATTCGGAGTCTTCGGTGTCTGGGCGGCGACGGCCCCAATTGACAGCGCCGCCGTGGCACCTGGTGTGGTCACTGTTGAATCCTATAGCAAGGTGGTGCAACACCTGGAAGGAGGAATCATCAGTGAAATCCTGGTGCGCAATGGTGACAGGGTCGAGGCTGGTCGCCCATTGCTCAGACTGGATTCCACACAATCTCTGGCTCAATTGGAAATGGCCAATGCCCAGTTTGTCGCCCTTAAAGCCCGGGAAGCGCGCCTGCAAGCTGAACGTGAATCGCTTGAAGAAATTGATTTCCCGGATAGCCTTGATAACAGTGCCTCTCTGGTAATCGCTGAAACCACGGCACAAACTGAAATTTTCCAGGCACGTAAAGCCGCCCATGAAGGCAGTATCGAAGTGCTTGAACAGCGCATTGGCCAGTTGCAATCCACTATCGAAGGCCTGCGGGCACTGCGTTCCAGCAAACAAACCCTCGCAGATTCTTATTCTGAAGAAATTGCTGATGTAGAAGCCTTGCTTGCACAGGGGTTTTCGGAGCGCACAAGGCTTCGAGAACTGGAACGCAATCAGGCACGTCTTGAGGGTGAAGTGGCAGACCTTGCCGCGACTATCGCAACGACCGAGGTCCAAATTGGCGAAACCCGGTTGCAGATCCTGCAGCAGGACCGAGAATTTCAGAATGAAGTGGTTGCTGAGCTCAGCGAAGTACAATCCAGCCTTGTGGATCTCACTGAACGTATGCGCGCCTTGCGCGATGTTGTAACACGCACAACAATCAGGGCGCCCGATGACGGCATTGTGAACGGCATGCAATTCCATACAATTGGTGGAGTGATTGCGCCAGGCACCAAGATCGTTGATATCGTACCTCAGGGCGAAGATCTGATTGTTGAAGCACAGGTTGCCACAACAGACATTGACCGAGTGGCGCTGGATCAGGATGCGAGAATTCGATTCCCGACCTTTTCCAGAAACGTTCCTGATATTAGCGGCAGGGTGATTAATCTTTCTGCCGACAGACTGGTAGATGAAGCCACAAACGTTCCTTACTATCTTGCCCGCATCGAAGTCACACCCGAAGGGATGGGAAACCTCGGCGAGCTAGTCTTATTGCCGGGAATGCCTGCAGAAGTTTTTATCAATACTGGCTCCCGAACCTTGCTCCAGTACCTCTTCAAGCCTTTTTCCAATGCCATGGCCCGAAGCTTCACCGAAGATTAAAATGTTGATTGTGCGCCGCAAATTGTCTGCGCTGTTGGCGATTATTATTGCTACAGCGTTCAGTCCTCACAGCCAGGCAGCTGAAACTCGCCTGGTCGAAGGACAAACACTGGATGATTTCATGACTGCTGCTTTGGTCAATAATCCGCAGTTACAGATTGCAGAGGAACAGTTAAATATTTTTTCCGCGCGCAAGCGAGCAGCCACCGGGCAACTCTTGCCACAGGTGAACGCTAACGCCAATTTGACTGATAACCGCCGCAGTGTTTCCAATCAGATTCAAAACTTTGATGGTGAACGCTTCTCTGTTCAGCTGACTCAAACGCTTTTCAATTGGCAAGCATTTGCATCAAGGCGTCGGGCGAATGCTTCCGTCAACCAGGCCGAATCCGAGTATTTCAACGAACTGGCGACGCTCATGACTGAAGTCGCAGAAAGCTATTTTGATGTACTGCAGGCAGAAGATGCACTGGAATCCATTGCCTCCGAGCAGGATGCAGTCAGAAACCAGTTAGAGCAGGTGCAGAGCCTGTATGATCGACAATTGGCGCAGGTTACGGATCTCTATCAGGCACAGGCAAGCGTCGCTTCGGTACAGGCAGAACAACTGAAGCTGGAGGCGGAACTGGCGCTGGCGAGAGACGCACTTCAATCCGTTTCCGGTATCCAGGTAGGGGATATATTCAGTTTGCAGCCCGAGGTCGATGTAACTCCGCTGGATGGTAGTATTCAATATTGGGTTCAACTGGCAAAGGAGAATAACCCGCTTATTCAATCCAGGCGCTATGCTGTTGAGGCTGCAGAAGAAAATATTTCGGAAAAACAGGGCGCCTATATGCCACGCGTGACTTTTATTGCGCAAAGGCAGGATTCCAATGTCGGTTTTGACAACGCCCCTCAAAGCCGCACAGACAACACCTATATTGGCGTAGATGTATCGATTCCCCTCTATGCGGGCGGGAGCAACAAGGCAGCGGTGAGCGAAGCCCGAAGCCAGCGCAATATCGCTGAAAGCGAACTCCGTCAGGTTCAACTGGAGGCCAGCGAAAGAGTCAGGGGAGCTTATTTGCAAGCACAGGCCAGTTCTTCACTGGTCGAAGCTGCCGAAGTACTTGTGGATTCCACTGCAGTAAGTGCAGAGGCCATGCAACGAGGTTTTTCGCTTGGCACAGTCACCAGTGTTGATGTACTCAATGCCATTCGCGATCAGTACCGCGCCGAGCGCGATCTGCAGAGGGCTCGCTACGAGCAGATAAAGTATATGCTCATCCTGAAGCGGGAAGCAGGCACTCTGGATGCCGAAGATATCGTGGAAGTGGGTAATTGGCTGGAAGAGACTGAGGATTAATTTTTTCTGCTGAGCTATGACCATTCTTTCTCGTGTAAGCTGCCACTACGACCCAAACGAAGACCGAATCAGGCTGACTGGTGAAGCCGAGGACGGAAATACGAGGGTATTGTGGTCAAGCCATCGCTTGCTGAAACGACTCCTTCCCCACCTTGTACAACGTCTTGAAAGCAACCCTGTTCCTGATCAGGGCGGAACGCAGACAACTGCATCAGATATCTCTAACAGCAGACAAGGTTTTGCCCAGGAAACAGCCGCCGCAAAAATCAAACTACAAAATCCCGTACAAGCCGACGATAGCCAGCTTAGCTATTTGATAAAGGAAGTGGATATCAAGGCCAACGATGAAGGTGTTGCTCTGATTTTCAAGCACGAAGCTGGAGATGACACTCTGGTTCTGGGAAATGAGCAACTACGACAGTGGCTGTTGATCTTGCATCGAATCTGGCAAGGAACTGAATGGCCGCAGGATTTTTGGCCAACCTGGATAACAGGGCTTGGGAATAAACCACCAGCGGGAGAAGACCAGGGATTGCATTGATTGCCTGTATTTGCTGCTTCAGTAACTTGCCCGGCTACAGATACAACTCCACAATCGCCCGCAGCACATCCTGCAAACTCGCCCCCACCTCTTCCTCACTGAAGCGATAAAAACCCTCAGCGTATTCCACCTCCGGTGGCAGGGAAAAGGTTCTGCCCTTGTTCAGGGCCAGCACCAGTTCGGGATAGTTGTTTTCGCTGTTCTGGCTGGCATAGATGTCCATGACCTTTTCCTTGGCGGCTTTCTGGGCGGTCATGTCGATGAAATAGTTTACCGGGTTTTGTACGCCGATCTCATAGCCGAAGGCTGCCGGAGCGATGCCTTGCTGGCGTAGCTGTTGCAGCGCGCCCCACACCACATAGGCGGTGGCGCGATGGTCCGGGTGCAGTTCCATGGGGGCGGGGAAAAAGACACTGGCCGGGGCGCTTGCCCTGATCTGTTCGGCGGCCTTGTCGATCAGCCGTTGGCATACCTGCACACCGCGGTCAGGCTCATCCCAGTTGTGCAGTTGCTTTATGCCTAATAATTCGGCGACCTGCTCCACTTCAGTCTTGCGCACTGCCACCAGGTCATCACGATCACCGCCCAGGGCGCCGTCGGTGACTACCACCAGATGAGTTTCCACGTTTTCTTCACGGGCCCGTACCATGGCACCACCCATACCAAAGGTTTCATCATCGGCATGGGGCGCAAACACCAGCCAGGGGCCGGCCGGCAAGGGTGAAACACCAAAGGGAATCAGTCTGTGTTCGGGATTGAGATTCATGCTGCTGGCTATTATTCAGGACTTCAGGAATTGTCGAAGTATATAGGCTGGCGGGAGTGGTTTTTAGTTTTTTTGGCCGATTCATGATTAAATGCGCGCCTTGCATGGCAATTCATCGCCATCAGATTAGCAATAGCACAACACCGGATCACGACACTGGCATGTTTATCACCCTGCTCAGGCAATGGGTCACCACCCCCTTCGCCAACCAGAGACTGTTCCTGAACTTCACCAGGCAGGATTTTTTCGCCCAGTTCACCGGTTCCATCGGCGGCTTTCTGTGGCTGTTTATCACACCCCTGGCCCACATCCTGATTTATTCCTTTGTATTTGCCTATATCTTTCAGGTACGGGCACCAGAAGAGTTCGGTGAGACCCGGTTTGTGATCTTCATGATGATGGGTTATCTGCCCTGGTTTGCCTTTGCCGAGGCCATCAGCAAATCCCCGAGCCTGCTACTGGACAAGGCGCCCCTGATTACCAAGGTGATGTTCCCGGTGCAGATTATTCCGGTGGCCGGCACCGTGGTGCCCTATCTGACCCATGTGATCGGCTTTGTATTGCTGCTTGTGTATCTGGCCTTGCAGGGCTATTTCAATCTGTTGTGGTTGTGGTTGCCGCTGATCTTCCTGCTGCAGTTCCTGTTTACCATGGGCCTGGTGGCGATTCTGTCGGCACTCTGCGTGTTTCTGCGCGACCTGCAGCAGCTGGTGGCCCTGATGGTGACTATCTGGTTCTTCCTGACCCCTATTATCTATCCTATCAGCCTGGTGCAGAGTCCGTCGGTGCAACAGTTGTTTCTGCTCAATCCCATGCACAGCTTTGTTAATCTTTACCGGGAAATTGTATTGGCCGGGCAGATGCCTTCCGTTCATCTGCTGATTATTGTGCCGGTGGCGCTGCTGACCTATTTGCTGGGTGGCTGGTTGTTTATGCGTATCAGGCTTGCTTTTGGGGATGTTCTTTAATGAGTGAACATCGCGTTGTAGTCAACAATCTCTGCAAGGACTTCAAGATCTACGAACGTCCCCAGGATCGCCTGCGGGAGATCATTCTGCGGCGGCCCTGCCACCGGGTTTATCACGTGCTGGATGACATTTCCTTCGCCGTGCCTGAAGGCAAGAGCCTGGGTATTATCGGCGATAACGGCGCCGGCAAGTCCACCCTGCTGAAGCTACTGGTGGGCACTCTGCAACCCAGTGCCGGTAACATCGAAATCAATGGTCAGGTGGCGGCGCTGTTGGAGCTGGGTGCCGGTTTTCATCCCGAGTTCACCGGCCGCAAGAATATCTACCTCAATGCCTCCCTGCTGGGGGTGCCGGATGAGAATATCCACGAGCTGGAAAATGACATCATTGCCTTTTCCGAGCTGGACTATTTCATCGACCGGCCGGTAAAAACCTATTCCTCCGGCATGTATGTGCGCCTGGCCTTTTCCATTGCCACCATGGTGCGGCCCGATATCCTGGTCATCGACGAGGCCCTGTCGGTGGGCGATATGGCCTTTCAGAAAAAATGTGTTCAGCGCATGAATGAGTTTCGCCAGCAGCGTAAAACCATGGTGTTCTGCAGCCATTCCATGTTCCATGTGCAGGAACTCTGTGACATGGCGCTGTGGATTGACCAGGGCAAGATCCGCGAGCTCGGTGACAGCGAACAGGTGGTGGGCCATTACGAGCATTTCTGCAACAGCAAGAAGGTTTATCACAACATCCAGGAAGACATTCCGGACAAGGCCTTTAATGATGAGGAAGACTCGGAGAAAGCCGAGACGGCTGCTGAACAGGCCGATGCCGGTGACCATAGCCAGGACTGCCGGATCCTGTCACTGGCGGTGAAATCCCTGGAGGGAGAAGAGCTGGATAGCCTGACGCCGCTGTCTGATATTCGCCTGGAGATGGAAGTGGAAGTGCTGCGGGATAATATCCAGGGACATTTCGGTTTTGCCTTTATGAAGTCGGCCGAGGAGCCGGTGGCTTCGTTTCTCACCACGCAACGCCCTGAAGTGGAGAAAGGCCCGTTTAACAAGGGCGACAAGGTGAAAGTACAGTTGGTAATCAGGAAGCTGGCCATGCGGGTAGGCGATTTCTATATCATAGGTGGCTTGGCCGATGCCAGCGGCCTGCTCTGGTATGAAACCAAATACAGCAAGCTGATGCATATTGCTCCCAATAAAGGGGTCGGACCTCTTATTATGGAGTCAAACTGGTCAATCGACTACGACTGAACCTCTTCCCGCTGTCACAAGCTGGCATAGCATCGGCCGGATTCTCTCAATTCGTCAGTACTTGCGCCTATGTCAGATATGACATATTCTGTTAGTCATGAGCCCAAAGGACAAGCCACTGGTTTGGCTCCATGGAGAGGTCAAAACACCGGCTCTGTCAGCGCAGGCCCGGCTGGAAGCCGGATATCTGCTGCGGGTCCTGCAGAGCGGGGTATCGCTTTCCATGCCGCATTCCAGGCCTATGCCTGGCATTGGCAGAAACTGCCATGAGTTGCGGATAAATGATGAATCCAAAACCTGGAGAATCTTCTACCGGATTGACCCCGACGCAATAATCATAGCGGAGGTTGTTAGCAAAAAGACCGGCAAGACTCCTGCTAAAGTGATGGATAATTGTAAATCGAGATTCAGGCAGTATGACAATGAAAGCAGCTAAGCGTACTAAACTTGAAAGCAAGGGTTGGAAACTTGGTTCCACGGCAGATTTTCTGGAGCTCACGCCAGAGGAAACTGCCTATATCGAATTGAAATTTGCATTGAGTAAATCCTTGAAAGAGCGCCGCACCAGGGAAAAGCTTAGTCAGAATGACCTGGCGAAAATGGTGAAAACCAGCCAGTCCCGCGTTGCAAAAATGGAATCAGGAGACCCTTCTGTTTCGGTCGATTTACTTGTTAAGTCTCTGATCGCTCTTGGCGCATCCCCGAAAGATCTGGCCAAAGCTATTGCCTAGGCAGAAAGTTACGAGCCAGGCACATCAATCGGTCGATCTTGCTCCAGCAAACGGGCCGGGCTGGTATCCGGCAGCCGACCATAGGGATCTATCTTCAATACCCGTGGCAGGTTTCTGAAGCCCCTCACCTCAACGATTTCAGACCAGGCCTGGCGCACCGGGTCGGGATTGATGAATTCTCCGTCCTCGAAAATGATACGACTGCTGTCCTGCAGGCCTTCAGGACGTGGATACACAAAGATGGAAAAATACGGTGTAGTGGTGGAGTAGCCCACCAGTTGCTGCATCAGTTGCAGATTCTCGAAGGGAATCAGCTCGGCAATCTCCAGTTGGGAATCGATATCCTCCACTTCCCGGTAGGCAATGATGTCTTCGATGATGGCATCGGTCATACCCGGAATCAGTTGCAGGGCGTCCCGGGTGGCCAGATTCAGGTTGATGGCTGAGTGATTGCCGTAGATGGTGAACGCAGCATCCACATTCACCCCCTCCAGCAATTCGGCGAAGCCGCGAATATGCAGAATCTCCTCCACGGTATCCAGTTCGCGGTAATTGCGCGGCACGAATCCGGGCTCAAGGGATTCATAGTAGTCCCGCTCGGCGCCACTGGCGAAGGAGGGCTGATCATTGAGGTCAGTCCAGTCCACCCAGGTCCAGATCAGCTCCTCCACCTGATCCGGATCGGCCTCTTCCGGCCCGCCCAGCCAGTGTTCGATATAACTCTGCAGGACTCGCCGGTCAATGCCGTTGAGGTTGATCTTGCCGCCATGATCGAAGATGCGCACCATAAAGTCTTCTGATCCCGGGTAATACAGTTGCAGCGCCTGGCCATTGAACCGGTAACGCGGCTCGCGATAGCGATCCTGTTCCTCATCGCGCTCTTCGGTCACCGGCCTTGGCATCAGCTCCAGCATCAACTCCGCCTCGGCCTTGCTGAGGCTGCCCATCAGCCCGGCCCATTCGGCACTGGCCTCATAATTGTGAATCACTGTACTGGCCGACAGGCGTACCTTGCCGGCCATGGCGGTCACCAGCACCGTCAGCAACACTGCCGTCCACAACACAATAATGATGACGGCGCCGCGCTGCTGATTCGTGGAGACTCGGTTCATGGTCTTCATCACAGGTTCTGCAATCCGGTCTGATTGGGTCGGATGGAACGGTGTTCGGTATTGCGGAGCCGGGCCAGTACTTCCAGAGGCTCCTGATCATCCTCCAGCGGCTCGAAAAAGATATAGACGGCACGAGGTAGCTGCAGTAATTCCTCACCAATCCATTCGTCAGTCCACACCAGATTGTCGTTCAGTTCTTCGTAGAGGTAGCTGAATTGAGCGCGGTAACCCGGCAACAAGAGGCGTGGTTCGGCGGTCTGCAGGCGTTGGTAGGGATTGTCGGTAAAGGCCGGCGCCAGGCTGACATAAACACCTTCGTCATCGACATTGAACAGCTCCCAGGCGGTGAGCCCCGGATTGCGCTGCGGGGAGACAGTGCTGACGAAACTGAGGTAGTCATCTTCGCCGGCGAAATAGATTTGCCGGGACAGTGTTTCTTCATTGGTGAAACTGTGGGGAAAGGCGCCATGCAGGGCGCGGTCCAGTTGCAAAACGGTCAATGCCCGGTCCAGTTCCTGATCCAGCACACTGGCATTACGGTTCCAGTCGTCGGCCACTATATACATGCCGGTGCTGAGCAGACCCAGGAGCAAGGCAGTGAGGCTCAGTGCCAGCATGATCTCGATGAGCGTGAAGCCCCGCTGCCTGTTTGGTGTCCGGGACATCTCTACCGCACCGTGTCCAGATCAACCCAGCGATAGCCAATGAAGCTTTCCTCCCGCTCATCAAAGACGATCTGAAATTCCTGAATGGCATTGGTGGTGGCCTGGGTCTTGCGTTCCGGCACATCCAGCAAATCCATGGCGCGGATGCGATAGTTGTCATTGCGGAGAATTTCTTCCACTTCGTCGTAGTCGTTTTCCAGCAGGGCAAAATTGCTGGCGGCGCGTATTTGTGTGGCGCGCAGCAGATTGTCTTCGGAACGCCAGGTGAGCTGTTTGCTGCCGGCTACCAAAGAAAACAAGCCCCCCAGCACAAAGCCGGTAATGGCCAGGGCGACTATGACCTCCAGCAGGGTAAAGCCCCGCTGGTTTTTTTTGGCAGCTTTATCAAGCACCGTCATCACCACTGTTGATCCGGCCGGTAAAGGGGTCGATGTGAATCACCGCCTGTTGCCCATCCAACTCGAACTGCAGACTGCCACCACTGCTGCCGCCTTCCGGATAGAAAGTCACTTCGAAGCGCTCGTCGATGTCTCGCTCTTGATCCGTGCTGTCGATCACGCGCAACTGAATGCGCTCACTGCGCCATTCATTGTCACTGGCCGCGCTGGAAGCCGGGTTCTCACGGGCCCCATCCTCGAGGATAAAATGTACCGATTGGGGCTGGCCCTCTACCACGGCCATGCGCCGGGCATGGTTCAAAAGAGAATTGGCCTGGCGAACCTGAACGGCAAAGCTGCGGGAGTCGAGATTGCCCACATTGGGCACCACCAGAATGCTGGCCATACCGATAATGGTCAGCACCAGCAGCAATTCCAGCAGAGTAAATCCTCGCTGGGTCCGGGCTGCTTGAGGCTTGTTACAGACCGATATCGGCATCATCTCCGCTGCCGCCCTGTTGCCCATCGGGGCCATAGGAGATCAGGGTGAATTCCCGGCCGCTGGATTCATAGATGTAAGCATTGCCCCAGGGATCCAGGGGCAGGTCCCGGCGCAGATAGGGGCCATTCCAGGAAGCCCGGCCTGACTCATTGTCCACCAGTCCGGTCAGTGAATCCGGGTATTCCCCCACGTCGATGAAATGGGAGTCCAGTGCCGTTTCCAGGGCAGAGATCTGGGCCATGGCGGCATCACGCTGGGCGCCTGCCTGCTGACGAAACAGATTGGGGGCAACCATCACCGCCAGCATGGCAACGATGGCCATCACCACCAGAATTTCGATCAGGGTGAATCCCTGTTGCCGTGGAGTTCGAACGGTTTTACTTGCTGTCACAGTTTTCATCTTCTTCCTCAAATGTCTGTCGAGTCGATCATTGGCGACTTCGGTATCCCTGGCTTACTGAATGGTTTGCTCTTCGAACAATTCTGCCACCATTTCGAAACGGTCGAGAATCTCCGGATACTGCACCGCGTTTTCTTCATTGAGATTGATGATCTCCGGGCGCAGCACAATAAACAATTCCCGACGTTCTTCACTGATCTGCTGGTAAGAGAACAGACCCCCCACCACCGGCACCCGGTTGAGGCCGGGCACGCCGGTATTGAGACGCTCCTCGTCGGTCTGGATCAGACCACCAAGCACCACGTTTTCGCCATTGCGCACCACCACTGTAGTGCTGATTTCCTGATTATTGAAGACCGGATTATCGCCGACCCCGGGGGCACTGGAGTCCACCGAGGACAGGATCTGGCGAATCACCAGATTCACCACGCCATCGACATTGATCTGGGGCGTGATATAGAGCTCGATACCGGTATCCCGATACTGGATATTCACGGTTTCATTACCCCCGGTGGTGATGGTGGAACCGGCATTGACTGGCACTTCCGAACCGATCTGGATTTCTCCTTCCTGGTTATTGCTCACCGTCAGCGAGGGCCGGGCCAGCAACCTCACCTGATTATTGGAGGCGATGGCCTGCAAGGTGGCCTCCACTCGGGCAGCACCATCCAGAAAGCCCTTGGTGAACATCAGTCCATTGAGGTTGGGGGTGAATTCGGTACTGGTATTGGTAGAAATGGGGCTGGCGTCGGCATCGGCTGCGATGCGGCTCCAGTCCACGCCGAAGCGGGTATCATCATTGAGAGTTATCTGGGCAATCACCGCATTCACCATGACCTGCAGGGGCACCACATCCAGCTGATTGATGGTGGTCAGCAACTGGCGGTAGTCTCTGGCGGTTGAGCGAATCAACAGGCTGTTGGTGGCCTCATCGGCCACAATACGCACCGACAGGTCGGCCGAGACCGCAGCAGTACCGGCCTGCTGGCTGGCAGTGCTGCTTGCCGTGGTATCCGGGGCGGCTTGCAGAGTTGCCGACTGGCCATCGTCGGCAACATTGCCGATGAGATTGCGCGGCGTTGGCTCTTCGGTGTTCTGAATCACCAGCTCATTGTCATCTTCTCTTTCGAAGATTGTCGACAGGGTGTCCGCCAGTTCGGTGGCCACCAGGTTCTTCACCCGGTACATGAACAGCTGCTCCACCTGCTCCTGACTATCAGAATCGAGAATACGCACCCAGCGACTCACTTCATCAAAGCCCCGTGCCGCCGGTGCCGTCACCAACAGGGCATTGATACGTTCAATGGCCTGTACCTGATAGGACGGGTTTTCGCCTTCGATCAGAAACAGAATATCGCTGAGTTCGGTGGCCACTTCGGCGGCGCTGGCATTATTCAACTCATACAGGTGAATGCCCTGGTTCTCGAAAGGGTCGGCATCGATCAGAGTCAAAAGCTGATTGATGCGCTGCAGTTGATACTCACTGCCGGAGATTATCAGCAGATTGCGATTGCCCAACTGGCTGACCTCGCCATCGGGGGCCAGCAGCGGCTCCAGCGCCTGAATGACCGCATCGCTGGAAACATAGGTCAGGGGCGTCACCTGCATGATCTCGGCGGCCACCGTGTCCGCGAGACCATCGGGCGTGGTGATCTCAGCCGGCAGTCCTCCCTGAATCTGGCGCGCGTTATACACATCACCCACCTGCTCAATCAGCACACCGGCATCCCGACTCAATAGCCGAATAAGGGGCCAGATGTCATCTCTCTGCAGGGGCCGGTCGGCGGAGGTGCGAATGCTGATCTGGCGATTGATGGAAGGGTCGATGACCATGCTGATATCCAGGGCATCGGCCAATTCTTCCAGAATCAGTCGCAGGTCTGCCTGCTCATAGTTCAGCTCAACAATGTCCTCTCCCTCAGGATTTACCGCCTGTGGCACAACATCGTTCTGACCCTGAAACTGCAGGGCCTGACCTTCGCGATTGATCTGGTCAATCAGGGCCTGGCGCTCGGCGTTGTTACTGTTGGCCAATACCGGAATTGCCGCCTGGGCAGCCTGGTTACCGGAGCTTGCACTGCGGCTGTTACTGCTGGCCGGGCCTTCCACATTGGCGGGGGTCTGCTTGTCCAGCACCGTGCAGGCCGGCAACAAGGCCAGCAGGGCGCTGCCCAGCAATAGTCTGCGGCTGTTTGCAGTCAGCATGGACTGCCTGTTTGATCTGTTATTACTCACAGCTGTCTCCAGGACATTAGAACTCCACCGTATTCATACTGAACACGGCTGAAAGCATGGTAATGGTGATGCCACCGACGGCGATGGCCAAAAATAGTATTAGTGCCGGCTGCAAGGCAGCCACCAGAGAAGACATCTGGTTGCGCACGGTATTGTCGAACTGCACGGCGGTGCGCAGCAGAATATCGGAGGTGCGACCGGATTCTTCCCCTACGGTAACAAGCTGATGCAGAAGCACCGGGAAACTGTTGGTTTTCTGCAGGGACAGGCCAAGGCCGGCACCGCCGCGCACATCTTCTTCCACCTGTTTCAGATGACTGGTAAGCAGGGAGTTGCCGATCACTTCCCTGGACACCCTCAGGGCACGGATAAGGGGGATACCTGCCCCCAGCAGGGCGCCCAGAGTACGGGCGAACACGGCACAGTCACGATACAGGATCAGATTGCCCAGCATGGGCAGGCGCAAAAGAAAGGCATCTTTCTGCAGCTTGCTGGCTGGCTCTGTATCCAACCGTTTCCACAGCAGGACCGCAGCTACAATCAAGACGATGAACAACCAGCCCCAGGCCTGGATAAATTCGCTCACGGTCAGCAGAAAGGCAGCCGACCTGGGAATTTCGGTTCCGGCGTCTTCAAACATGATGGTGAACTGGGGCACCACAAATACCAGCAGCAGGACCACCGAGACAATGCCTGTCACCAGCAGCACTGCCGGATAGATCATGGACTTGATCACTTCCTGGCGGGTGCGCATGCTGGTTTCCAGAAACTCCGCCAGGTCCGGCAGCAGTTCATGGAGAATGCCTCCTTCCTCGCCCGCCCTGACGATATTGATATACATTTTCGAGAACACCCGCGGATGCGCTTCCATGGCTTCGGCCAGGCCCTTGCCCTCTTTCACTTCCCGCAGCAGGCTCAGCACCAACTCGCGCATGGCGGCGGATTCGGTGATGCCATCCAGCAGACGCAGGGCCTTGTCGATGGGCACTCTGGCTTCCACCAGGGTGCACAGACCATTGGTGAAATCCAGCACATCCGCCTGACTGATCTTGCCCTTGCGGGCGCTACTGTCGCCGCCTTTGGCGGGCTGGATTTTTACCGGAGTCAGGTTGCGACCCTGCAAAACCCGCAGCGCTTCCCGCTCCGATTCGGCCGTCAGTTGACCCTGCTGAATCTTGCCACTGGCATCGAAAGCCTGGTATTTGAAAATGAGGCTGCTCATAGTGAACGGGTTACCCTGACAACTTCCTCAGGAGTAGTGAGACCGCTGCGCAGTTTCTCCATGGCATCCTCGCGCAGGGTACGCATGCCTTCTTCCCGCGCCTTGGCACGGATGACATTGGAATCTGCACCGGAAGCGATGAGGTGTCGTATCGCCTCACTCATGAGCAATAATTCATAAAGACCAACACGGCCGCGATAGCCGGTTTGTCCACAGCCTTCACAGCCCTTGCCACGTTTGATTTGCGGGCAGTCACTGACAGCGATTTCCAGTACTCGCGCCTCATCCTCATTGAGGGCCACGGTCTCACTGCAGTCAGTACAGATGCGCCGCACCAGTCGTTGGGCCTGAATGGCCAGCAAGGACGAACTGATCAGATAACTCTCCACGCCCATATCCTGCAGGCGGGTCACGGCACCGGCGGCGTCATTGGTATGCAGGGTGGAAAACACCAGATGGCCGGTGAGGGCCGACTCAATAGCGATCTCGGCGGTCTCATGGTCACGGATCTCGCCCACCATCAAGATATCCGGGTCCTGGCGCACGATGGAGCGCAGCCCGGAGGCAAAGCTGAGTCCGATGCTGGCATTGGCCTGGATCTGGGTAATGCCCTCCAGTTGATACTCCACCGGGTCTTCCACGGTGATGATCTTTTGCTTCTCGCTGTTGATCTTTTCCAGGGTGGCATAGAGGGTGGTGGTTTTACCGCTACCGGTGGGGCCGGTGATGAGAATCATGCCATGGGGCTGATTGATCACACCCTGGTAACGCTGCAGCACATCGGCCGGCATACCCAGGGCCTGCAAATCCACCGCCGTATCACTGCGATCAAGAATACGCAGTACCACCGACTCCCCGTGAACCCCTGGCAGGGTGGACACCCGCATATCCAGTTGCTTGCTGCCAATCTGGTAATCGATGCGGCCGTCCTGGGGCAGGCGCTTTTCGCCGATGTCCAGTTTCGCCATCAGTTTCAGGCGGGAAGCCACGGCGGTGTGTATCTTCACCGGCAGGCGTTCGATGCGGGTCATGATGCCATCCACCCGGCAACGCACATCCAGATGGTTTTCATTGGGCTCAAAATGGATGTCGCTGGCATTGAGATCCATGGCCCGGGCAAACAGGTGATTAACAAGCCGGATGATGGGTGCCTCGGAAGCCAGGTCCATCAACTCCTCGTCATCTTCAAAGCCGGAAACAAAGATTTCTTCTTCCGAGCTGTCAATGGATGGCGACAATTCCGCGCGCCAGTGTTTGATGAGACGCCGGACTTCGTCTTCGCTACCCAGTTCAAAACGCAGACGCTGGCCAGTGATGAAGCGGATACGGGCCCGTTGTTCGATGTCCGGTAACTGGCTGCAGATCAACACCTGGCTGTCGCCAAAGTCCTGGGCCGGTGCCAGTCCCTGGGGCTCCAGTAGCTGGGAGAAAACCGGCATGGTCATCAGCTTGCTGTGACTATCCTGCTCTGCCATCAGAGTCTGTCTCCACTGTCTGATTCACTGGCATCATCCAGCCGGGCAAAGCCCACGGCGGTGATGGAGCCGGTGTACTGGTTACGGGTGCGATTGAGGCTGAATTCAGTGACAAACAAACGTGGCCGGGACTGTTCCAGTTGTTCCAGAAAGGAGACGGTATTGGCCGCGTCGTCGGTTCGAAAGGCCATTTCCTGGCTAACCAGATGCCAACCCCCGGTTTCGATTTGTTCAGCAAGGCGGGTAGAAGTGACACCGATCCCGGCATCCCTGGCATAGTCGGTGAGATCACGCTGAATGGCAGCTTCCACCAATGGCACCGTGGCGGCATTGAAAACCTGTTGTTCCAAATCGGTTTCCCGCTCCGCTACTCTCTGGCTGCGTTGCTGCCACAGCTCGCTGTTCTCGATCAGTCTTTGCTCCCGCTGCACCTCCAGCATAACGCGATCGATGGATTCCTGGCGCTGCTGGTAGAGTCCGGTAATCAGGGGAAACACCTGGGTAAACAGAAAAACCACTGCCACCAGGCCAGCCAATAGCAAACTGCGCTTTTCCCGGTCACTGATCTGAATTGCATTCATTCTTTGTGGCCTCTGTCGCCTATTCGTCCGGGAAATAACGCAGCATATAGCTGTCGAAATTGACTGTGCTCAAGCGCAGGTCGATGTAGTAGCGGGCATTGCTGGTGGCACGGGCAAAACCCACTTCGGTAAACAGGGGGTCCTGTTCCAGGCTTTGCAAAATTGCCTGGGGTGCCTCGCTGCTGCCCTGGATGCTGATCAGACCTTCACTGATTTCCAGCGAGGACAAACGCTCAGGTGCCAGCGCTTCCTGCAGGGTAAACAGTGCCTGGCGCACATTCTGGTCGGGAAAATCATTGAGCGGACCCCAGCGGTTTTCGAAGGCCACTACCCGGGCCTGGTTGGCCCTGGCGCTGGCCGCCATCTCCCGCTGCTGCTCCAGTTCTGCTGCCACCTGGCGAAACTGCAGGGACTGATAAAGAAAAGGAACCGCCGACAGCAAACCGGCAACAAGCA
Organism: Pseudomonadales bacterium; assembly: GCA_022763285.1. GTDB lineage: Bacteria > Pseudomonadota > Gammaproteobacteria > Pseudomonadales > Pseudohongiellaceae > UBA9145. Next base: position 35,539 of record JALEHB010000140.1, read on the forward strand.
GCACCGCAGCGGCAGCAACAAGACGCTGCTTGCGCTCTTCCTGCTTGCGTGCCGCCAGGGCGCCGCGGGGGAAAAAGCTGTAGTGGATATTGGCCAGGGGATCGATTCGGCCCTGATAATCGGCGGCGCTGGCAAATTCTTCCCGCTTGCTGCTGGGCCGGCTCTGCAGTTCCTGTTGCCACTGCTCGACAAAAGCTTCCTGTTGCAGATCTATCTGGTCAAGCTGCAAGCACTGGGTAATAACTCCTTCCAGCAGGGACAGGGCTGTCGGGCCCTGTGGATCCTGATCAATCAGCCTGATCTCGCCCTTGTCACTATTGCTGTCCACCGCCAGCAGTCTCGGTTTGACCGCGGCAAGAAACAGACCCTGATCTGCAAAAGCCTGATACAGGCTGTCCAGACGGGACTGCTCTATCCAGAGCCCGTAGTGACTATCCCCCAACTCGGTGGAATGACCATTAATGGCAAGCTGCAGGGGTGCCTCGCAGGTGGGGAGCAGGTTTTCCTGCTGCAATTCCATGGCCGAGGCCAGGGTGTCAGGGCCGACACCGGGCAGAGCCTGACTGGTGGCAAGGAACTCCCTGGGCGGCAACAGCAACAGCACGGCCTCATCTTCGGCCAGTTGTCCCAGCAGTTGCCGCGCTGCTGCGGCGATGGCTGTGGCGTCCTTGCTGTCCTGAAGCTGGCAGCTGTCGCCCGCAGGTGTGTGCAGGCTGCCGTCAAACAACAGCAGGCAGTGCTGAACCCGGGCCATGAGCTCCTGGCGGGCATTGCCGGCCAGCAATTTCTGCAGCCCGGGAGGGATGAGCCGGAGGATTTTCTGTGGAATCTGGGCCATGGTTGTTGAGCCCTGAATTTTCCGGGCGCGTTGTTATTCCTGTGATTCGCTCTTGTTGCTTGCCTGCAGGCCTGCCTGGCCAGCTGCAAGGAGGGTTTTCCCCAATACCGCGATTACTGTGCTGTTAAGACTGATTCAGGGGCAAAATAGTTCTAGCATCGGCAAAGCTTCTGCCTTCATGAATTTTTACGCAGGGGCAACGAAAAACCCCCGCCAGGGCTGTCCGGGCGGGGGTTTTGGGTTTTCTTGCCTGGCGGGGCTAAAGCAGGCTAATCAGTCACCGGAGGCAGCCAGTGTGCTGCGCTCTTTCTCCACCAGAAACTTCACCACTTCCATCATTTCCTGCTGGGTGCGGACGTTTTCACCGGTAGTGATGAGGTATTTGCCATTCACCACCATATTCGGGGTGCTGCGAATCTGGTAGTCCTGCATGCGACGCTCGGCCTGATTGACCTTGGTGCGCACAGAAAAGGAGTTAAAAGTGGACTCAAAGTCCTCTTCGCTGATGCCATGTTCGGCAAACAGGGCGCCAATCTGACGCTCATTGGCCAGGCGATTGCCTTCCAGGTTGATGGCATTGAAGACCGGCTCATGCAGCTCATGCAGGGCATCCAGCGCCTCGGCAGTGTAATAGACCTGGGCATGAATCTTCATCAGTGCATTCCACATGGCGGGAAAACGCTGGAAATCCACGTATTCCGGGGCATTGGCCTCATAGTCGTTAACCAGGGGCTCAAACCGGAAACAGTGGGAGCAGCCGTACCAGAAGACTTCCAGGACTTCGACCTTGGAGGGGTCATTGGTATTAACCGGGTTGTCCAGCACGGTGTAGTGAGTGTCCGGCAGAAAGCGGTCAATTTGCCCATAACTGGACAAGGCCAGTGGCAGCAGGGCCAGTAAAAGCAGGGTTTGCAGGCTTCGTTTGATCATTTTGCTACTCCATCGGGAATTCTGTGCGATTCTGGTAAAAAATTAGCATAGCCAAAATGAACGGGCTATGACCGGCGTTTCAGGAATAGACCCGTTGAGCGTGAAATTGTTTCCGATCAACGGGCCAGTACCAGACCGGCAGGCCGTTCGCGCCTTAATTCAGGCCCGAAACGTAGCTTGCCAGGGCCTCCAGTTCAGCATCGGTGAGGCGCTCAACCACGCCGCGCATCATGCTGTTGGTGTCGTTGGCGCGCTCGCCGGCCCGAAAGGCTTGCAGTTGCAGCAGGGTATACTCCGGATGCTGACCGCTCAGGGACGGAAAACCGGCCGGTCCATTGCCGGAACCATCGGGTGCATGGCAGGCAGAGCAGGCGGCAGCGCCGATTTCGGCATTACCGGCTCGGTAGATTTGCTCACCCAGCTCCAGCACGGCCGGATCCGCACCTTCCAGAGTCACTTCCTGGGAAGCGTACCAGGCGGCGATATCGGCGATATCCTGATCAGACAGGCTTGCTACCATGGCAGTCATGGTGGCGTTCTGACGGGCGCCGGACTTGTAGTCCTGTAATTGCTTGATCAGATAGCTGGCATTCTGACCGGCCAGTTTCGGGTTCATGGCCAGATCGCTGTTGCCGTCGGCACCGTGACAGGTGGCGCACAGGGCTGATTTGGCCTGGCCTGCAGCGGCATCGCCCTGAGCCAGCAGAATTTGCGGAGCAACGAGGCTGCAAGCAGCCAGAATTACAATACTTGCTAATTTGTTCATGGAGTTTCCTGGATACACTTCAGTTTCACGACTACCGGCCGCTTAAGGCTTGATCGCCAGGCTATATCGGGTATTTGCCCCCACAGCCTGAATGCGGTCGCGGATTATAGCGTAAAACCCGGTACGACTTCACGCGTCAAATCTGTAAAAATTAACCCCAAATCATGTCTTTAACAGGCTTTTCAGGCTTTCGAGTATGAGTGATCACAGTCCCGAAACCCCGCCAGCGACAATCAACTTCCAGATTGCCCGCTTTGAGACCAGTGCTGCGCGCCTGCAGGAGTGCCCGACGGACAGCGCGGTGGAGGTGGCTTTCGCGGGGCGCTCCAATGCCGGCAAGTCCAGTGCCATCAACGCTATTACCGGCCAGAACCGCCTGGCCCGCATCAGTAAAACCCCCGGCCGTACCCAGCTGATCAACTTCTTTGCCCTCAATCCCGGTAGCTACCTGGTGGATCTGCCGGGCTATGGCTATGCCAAGGTTCCGCTGTCGGTGAAAGAGAAGTGGCAAAAAGAGCTGGAGGCTTATCTGCGCCGACGCCAGCAACTGGCCGGGCTGGTGCTGCTGTCCGATATTCGCCATCCCCTGAAAGACTTTGACCGGATGATGATTGAGTGGGCCAGCCAGTCTGAATTGCCCTTGCTGCTGTTGCTTACCAAGGCCGACAAACTGAAACGGGGCGCCGCCAGTAATGCCCTGCTGAAGGTCAGGAAGGAGTTACAGGCCTATCGGGACCTGAACGTAATCCTGTTCTCATCGGTGAATCATCAGGGCCTGGACGCGGCCCGCAAGCATCTCAGTGGCTGGCTGGCGGTGCCACCGGAGACTGGCCTGGAGGAACCGGATGAGTAGCTGCCACCGGCGTAATCGGAGATCAAACAGGCTGCATCAGGGTGGTAAAACCCTAATGTGCCTCTTCCCAGTTGTCACCACTGCCCACATCCACTACTAACGGTACATCCAGTGCAGCGGCAGTCACCATACGGAACTTCACGCCATCGGCCAGTAGCGGCAGATCCTGTTCACTGACTTCGAAAATCAGTTCGTCGTGCACCTGCAATACCATGCGGGCATCCAGATCGGTCTGTTCCAGCCAGTGGTGGATATCGATCATGGCGTGCTTGATGATGTCCGCAGCCGAGCCCTGCATGGGCGCATTGATGGCGGTGCGCTGTGCCGCCCGCCGCAGCATGGCATTGCCGGCATGGATGTCGGGCAGATAAAGCCGTCGCCCGAAGATGGTTTCCACATAGCCTTTCTCATCCGCCAGGGCCCGGGTTTCGTCCATGAAGCTGCGCACGCCAGGGTATTTTTCAAAATAGCGGTCCACATATTCCTGGGCCTCACCGCGGGAGACTTTCAATTGATTGGCCAGTCCAAACGCTGACATGCCGTAAATCAATCCAAAATTGATGGCTTTGGCACTGCGGCGCTGATCGCGGCTGACCTTGTCCAGCGGGACATTGAACACATCGGCCGCGGTGGCCTTGTGCACATCCTCGTCACTGCGAAACGATTTTAACAGGCCCTCGTCCCTGGACAGATGCGCCATGATGCGCAGCTCCACCTGGGAGTAGTCTGCGGCCAGCAGCTTGTAACCGGGGGCCGGTACAAAGGCAGTGCGCACCCGACGCCCTGCCTCGGAACGAATGGGAATATTCTGCAGGTTGGGATCGGTGGAAGAGAGCCTGCCGGTGGCGGCCACTGCCTGCTGAAAGGTGGAATGGATACGGCCGGTGCGCTCGTTAACCTGCAGCGGCAACTTGTCGGTATAGGTGGATTTGAGTTTACTCAGACCACGGTATTCCAGAATCAGATGGGGCAGATCATATTGTTCTGCCAGTTCCTGCAGCACCGGCTCAGCGGTTGAGGGCTGGCCGGTTTTGGTTTTTTTCAGTACCGGCAGTTCCAGTTTTTCATAGAGAATGGCCTGTAGCTGCTTGGGTGAACCCAGATTGAACTCTTCCCCGGCCTCTGAAAAAACCTGTTCCTGCAGTTTGTCCAGTTGCTTTTCGATTGCCTTGCTCTGCTCGGCCAGGGTTTTCTTGTCTAGGCCAATACCATTGCGTTCGACGGTCTGCAGCACTTCTATCAGGGGCAGCTCATAGTATTGATACAGACCCAGTAGCTCGCCTTCCCCGGTAAGGGCTTTTTCCAGATAAAGACCCAGCCGCGAAATCGCATCGGCTTTTTTGGCGGCATAGTCTGCATAGTCAGCGATAGCCACCTGGGCCGGGGTTTTCTTGTTGCGGCCCTTGCCCAGCATGGCATCGAGATCCGGCAGATCCAGTTCCAGATAGTAGCGGGAGATGTCCGGCAAGTGATGTTTGATGGCCACCGAATTGAGCACATAGGATGCCAGCAGCACATCTGATTTGAGTGGCTGCAGATCGATATCATGATTGGCCAACAGATGCCGGTCCAGCTTCAGGTCGTGGCCGACCTTGGTGATATTAGGGTCCTCAAAGATCGGCTTCAATGCCTCAAGCACCTGCTGTACACCGAGTTGTTCAGAATCGTCTTCCACATGGGCGAGGGGAATATAACTGGCCTTGCCGGGCTGGATACTGACCGAAAGGCCAAATATCTGGGCTTCCATAAAATGCCCTGGGTCTGACTCCAGGCAAAAAGCAAACCGCTTCGCCGCAGACAGCTCCTCACACAGGGTTTTGAAGGCTTTTTCATCGCTGACGGTGCTGTATTCCACGTCCTCAGGCGCCACCACATGCTCATCTTCAGCCTCGCTGGCAATACTGGCAATAGGCTCGGCATCAGCACTTGCCGTGATGCCTTTTTCCTCAAGCTCCTTGATCCAGGTCTTGAATTCCATAGTGGAAAACAGATCATGCAGCGCCTGCTCGTCTTCTTCATCCCGGGTCAACTCCGAGATTTTGAATTCCAGTTCAACATCACATTTGATAGTGGCCAGCTCATAGGAAAGCTCCAGCAGTTCGATATTGTCACGCAAGCGCTCGCCTATCTTGCCACCGATGGAATCGGCGTTGTCGATAATGCCTTGCATGGAGCCATATTCATTCAGCCATTTCACCGCGGTCTTGGGGCCGACTCCGGGAACCCCGGGAATATTGTCTGACTTGTCCCCCATTAGCGCCAGGTAGTCCACTATTCGCTCTGGCGGGACACCAAATTTGTTGACCACACCGTCTTCATCCAACACCTCATTGCTCATGGTGTTGACCAAAGTGACATGCTCATTCACCAGTTGCGCGAGGTCCTTGTCACCGGTGGAAATCAGTGATGGCACCCCCTGCTGACTGGCCTGGCGTGCCAGGGTACCAATAACATCGTCGGCTTCCACTCCCTCGACTATCAACAGTGGCAAACCCATGGCCCGGATAATCTGGTGAATGGGCTCTATCTGGCTGCGCAGTTCATCCGGCATGGGCGGGCGATGGGCCTTGTATTCGGCATAGATATCACTGCGAAAGGTTTTGCCCTTGGCGTCAAACACCACCGCGATATTGCTGTCGCCATGGGACTTGATGAGAGCGCGGATCATATTGATTACGCCCTTTACCGCGCCGGTCGGCTGACCGCGGCTGGACACCAGTGGTGGCAGGGCATGGAAGGCTCTGAACAGATAGGAGGAACCATCCACCAGAACCAGTTCTTTCATTTTGGCCATGAAAATTCCGTCTTAGTTGATTGATTGGCAACTTGCGTACGCGCGGGCTATGGATTCCAGCAAACGGGTATAGGCCTGTGCGCTATCTGCAATACCATAGCCCAGAGGATCGATCTCCACGGTTGGCAATGGATTGTCCTGCAACAGGGTTTGCAGCAAAGCCTCGTTGTGATCACTCTCCAGCAGCAGACAATCCGGCTCTGTGCTTTGCAGTGCATTACGGACCGCCAGAGTCTCGCGCATGCCGGGCGAGAGTTCCGGGTTGTGAACCAGATCCAGCACATGACTGGCATCAAAATGTGATTCAAAATACTGATAGGCATTGTGATAAACCGCAATGGACGGTCTGTTTTCCAGGGCCAGTTGTTGGCGAATCTCTGCCTTGCTGGTTTCAATGCCGCGGTTAAAGCTGTCCAGGTTTTGCCGATATCTTCCTCCATTGTCCGGATCGAGAGATTCCAGCAATTCAGCGACGGCGGCGGCCACCAGCAGGGCATTATCGGGTTCCAGCCAATAGTGGGGGTCTGTTTCACCGTCTTCATGCTGCAGAATAATCACTGAGTCCAGTGCCAGGGCTGTTACGCTTTTTGCGGCGATATTCTCCCGTGAGAAATAATCGGCCAGTTCTGGCTCTGTCTCCGGGCCGGACCAGATCAACAGATCGGCCGCTTCCAGGTTCAGGCGGTCACTGGGGGTCAGAGTGAAATGATGGGGTGAATCATTAATGTCGATGACACTTTCGATAGTGGCTTCATCACCAGCGATGGCCCGGGCAATGAATTGCAGCGGTCGAATCGTGGTAACGATATCCGGCTGGGCCATGGCCTGGGCCGGGAACATAGAAGTAAGAGACAGTAAAATAGCGAGGAAAGGCGTGGTGGCCCGCATAGAGGAAGTCCGGGTTTCAGTGTTTAACGGCTGTGACATGATATACCATTGTCAGCCCTGCTCCTAAACCGGGCAAAGCTAACACAGCGAGATTTTTCACTTGATCGACAGCCAACAATCCCAGGTTCTTATCGCCGCCCGGGACATCAGTAAAGACTTTGCCGAGCGCAAGGTGCTGCAGAACGTCAGCCTGGAATTAACCCCCGGCAAGGCAGTAACGCTGATAGGTCCCAATGGTGCCGGCAAGACCACACTGGTGCGAATCCTGCTGGGATTGCTGCAGCCCGACGCTGGCCGTATCGAGCGTCGTAGCGATTTGCGTATTGGCTATATGCCCCAGCGCCTGGCATTGCAGGCAACCCTGCCCCTGACCGTCGATCGCTTTCTGAAACTGGCCAACAAGCGGCAGGGCAGCAGTATTGCCGCCACCCTGCAACTGCTCAACATCGAACATCTCGCCGCCCAGCAAATGATTTCCATTTCCGGGGGCGAACTACAACGGGTACTACTGGCTCGGGCCCTGTTGCAGGAACCGCAGTTACTGGTCCTTGATGAGCCCGCCCAGGGTGTTGACCTGAACGGTCAGGCTGAACTCTATCAACTCATTGGCCGCATTCGTGCCGAACGCGGTTGCGCGGTGCTGATGATTTCCCATGACCTTCAACTGGTGATGTCCACCACCGACGAAGTCATTTGTCTTAATCACCATGTCTGCTGTCATGGCGAGCCGGAGCAGGTGAGTACAGACCCTGCGTTTCTCGATCTTTTTGGCCCCAACCTGTCACCGGGGCTGGCTCTCTATACCCATCATCACAATCACGAACACGATATTGCCGGCGAAGTGAAACCCCCAGAATCATGAATATCTCGTTTTTTGATTTGCTGGCCGCCGATTTTTTCCAGTACGCCGTTTTGGCCGGTGTATCTCTGGCGCTTATCGCCGGGCCACTGGGCTCCTTTGTGGTATGGCGCCGGATGTCCTATTTTGGTGACACACTGGCCCACTCTGCATTACTGGGCATCGCCATTGGCCTGATCTCCGGCGCCAATCCCCAACTCAGCATTATCATCAGTTGCCTGTTGCTGGGCCTGTTGTTAACGGTTCTCGAGCGCCGACCTTCGCTGTCTTCCGATACCCTGCTTGGCATTCTGGCCCATAGCTCCCTGGCCCTGGGGGTTCTGGTGCTGTCTCTGACCCGCTCCCAGCGAGTGAATCTCGAGTCCTATCTGTTTGGTGAATTGCTCACTGTCGCCGCTGGCGACCTGATCTGGATACTGCTGGTGGTGCTGATTGTGGTTTTGCTGCTGTGGCGCTTCTGGAATCAGCTTCTCTCTCTTACCGTGCACGCTGAACTGGCGGAAATAGAAGGAGTGGCGGTTCAGCGCCTGAAACTGATGCTGGTGATCATGCTGGCCATGACAGTGGCGGTGTCCATGAAGATCGTCGGCGTATTGTTGATTACCTCTCTGCTGATAATTCCCGCCGCTGCCGCCCGAAGCCTGGCCCGCACTCCTGAGCAAATGGCGGTTTACGCCAGCCTGCTGGGTGTGTTTTCAGTCTGCTGTGGAGTGATTGGCGCTTTTTATCTGGACACGCCGGTGGGGCCAAGTATTGTGGTGGTGGCGGCGCTACTGTTTTTCCTGCTTAATTTTACGCCTTTGGGGCGGCGTGGCATCTAGTCCCAGTCGCTGCTGAGCAACTCATAGGCTTCCAGCAAATACTGGTCCCGGTGGGGAAGACGCATTACTGCGTAGAGCTCGCCATCGGGATTGATGATCGAGATATGACCAGAATGGTCGAATAATTGCGCTCCGTCGCTGGCCTGAGGCATTGCCATATGGCCTTCGTGCTCACTGCGCTCTGCGGCAGTATTACTCACCACATAAAGCTGTTCAGCAAGATTGGCAAGCTGGCGCTCACTGCCGGTGAGACCGATGAAATCTTCGTTGTAGTCATCCAGATAGGCACGCAACTCGGCAGCACTGTCCCTTTGTGGGTCAACTGTCGCCATTACTATCTGCGGGAGTGGCAAATCGCTGTTTTCAGCCTGTAATTGTCGATAAAACTTGCCCAACTCGGCCATGGTGAGTGGACAGACATCCGGGCAATTGGTGAAACCATAGAACACCATCGACCAGCGGCCGGCAAATCGCTGCTGATCAAAAATCTGTCCCTCGGTATCTTCCAGTTGAAACACCCTTATTGGCTGAGCCTGGGGCAGCAGATTGGTGCCCAATTCGTCCAGGCGCTCGAGATCGTTGGCGGCGTCACGCACCAGAAACAGAAAAATCAGGGATACTGCCAGCGCCAGGTCGATCGCGATGAAGGCAGCCCATTTGAGTTTGCTTGCCCGGGTCATAGATGCTTGCGGTTCAATCCCGCCTCGCTATTGAACTGGCTCAGAACAGATAGTGATCAACCACCAAAGCCACAAATAACAGGGCCAGGTAGACGATGGAGTACTTGAAGGTATCCATGGCTGTGCTGGGCTTCTGTCGATACATCAGCTTCAGGGACCAGACCATGAAGCCGGCACCCAGCGCCAGGGCGGACAGCAGATACAGCCAACCGCTCATGCCGGAGAAGAAAGGAAAGATACTGGCCAGCACCAGCATGACGGTATAAACCACGATATGAATCTTGGTAACGTGCTCGCCATGGGTTACCGGCAACATGGGCACCCCGGATTTGGCATATTCTTCCTTGCGGTGAATGGCCAGAGCCCAGAAGTGAGGCGGGGTCCAGGCAAAGATAATCAACACCAGAATCAACGCATCCGGCTCAATGGTGCCAGTCACAGCAGACCAGCCCAGCAGCGGCGGCATGGCGCCGGAAAGCCCGCCAATGACGATGTTTTGCGGTGTGGCATGCTTGAGATAGCCGGTGTAGATGAAGGCATAGCCTACGAAGGAGCCAAGAGTCAGCCAGGCACAAAGCGGATTGACCCAGAACAGCAGTATCGCCATGCCTGCCACGCCAATGGCGATGGCAAACAGGCTGGCCTGCAGCACATCGACGCGACCCTGGGCCATGGGCCGGTTATGGGTGCGCTTCATGAGGATGTCTATCTTGCGATCAATCAGGTGATTGACCACGGCGCCTGAGGCCGCCACCAGGGCAATACCCAGATTGCCCAGAATCAGCACATCCAGCGGCACCATGCCAGGTACAGCCAGCATCATGCCCACCACCGAGGTAAGAATCATCAGCATGACCACCCGGGGCTTGCACATCTCGTAGTAATCGCGCCAGGTGGTGGCCGGATTTGAAGTAATGTCTGTCATTGCGCTGCCGTGGCTTAGGGAATCGGGGAAACTGCTTTGTTCGGACCCTGTGGTTCATCCTGAACCGGGTTTTCACCCCTGGTCGGAACCTTGCTTGAGCACTTCGCTCAGAGCGCGGCATTCAACCACGTTTAACTGCCAATCTCAAGATAATCAGCGGCGAAACAAGCAACATCCTGCTGTATTTTATGACCGATAATTTGGGAATAATTGCCACCTCTGCCGAGAGTGACACCTTCCTGTCAAAAATGCTTGATTTGGCTCAGGTTTATGGCCCTTTAAGGCCCCGTTTAACTTGCCCTTGGAGGCAATTTTCTATAGGATTCGCCAACGCGTGAGGTGTGCGTTTGGCCTAGAAAACAGGCGGTTTTTGAAACTTATTAATTGCTGCGTTTACACGGCCGTAAAACCCCGTCCAGAACATAATAATACTAAAGGGAATTCATCAGGACAGAGCCACTGAGGGCGATTGTTGTTGGTGACGCTCAACCCGTTTGCGCGTTATCTCTCAATCCTCCCTGTGTTCACCCGGTGAACAATGAACAAGAAATAACGGCTATTTAACGGCGCTGGCACCGATCAAGGCGTCCTGAATAGCTGGCTTACTTTTAGAAGGAATACTGGTTTATGGCTTTAGCGGTCGTTATCTTTCTACTGGTCATTGGATCTATCATTTTCCATTTTGCCAGCCCATGGTGGTTTACGGACATTGCTGCTGACTGGGGCTCCATTGATTTCACAATCAATGTGACGTTCTGGGTCACCGGCATCGTCTTCATTGCCACGAACCTTTTTCTCGCCTACTGCGTTTGGAAGTTCCGTCAGAAAGACGGTCACAAGGCAGTTTACGAGCCGGAAAACACCAAACTGGAAGTGGGCCTGTCGGCTTTCACTACAGTGGGTGTCATCGCCATGCTGGCGCCCGGCCTGTTTGTCTGGGCCAGTTTCGTGAATGTGCCGGAAGAAGCCGGCCAGATCGAAGTCCTGGCATCCCAGTGGCAGTGGCAATATCGCTATCCCGGTGCGGATGGCCAACTGGGTACTGCCGATGTGCAGCTGGTATCCATTGACAATCCCTTTGGTGTGAATCCCGAAGACCCCAATGGTCAGGACGATGTGGTCGTTAACGATCCGGTCCTGCATCTGCCCATGGGTCAGCCTGTTCAGGCCCTGCTGCGTTCCCACGACGTACTGCATAACTTCACCGTGGCCCAGTTCCGCGTGAAGATGGACCTGGTTCCGGGGCTGGTTTCCTATCTCTGGTTCGAGCCGACTCGCGAAGGGACTTTCGATGTACTGTGTGAAGAACTCTGCGGCATCGGTCACTTCATCATGCGTGGCGCTGTTGTTGTTGAGCCCCAGGAAGAATTCGATGCCTGGCTTGCCACTCAACCCACGTTCGCAGAAACCCAGGCCCAGAGTGCTCCCAATGTTGCCGCCGGTCAGGCTGCCTATGCCGCCTGTGCCAGCTGCCACGGTCAGAACGGCGAGGGTAACCAGGCTCTCAATGCCCCGAAACTGGCCGGCCAACAAGCCTGGTATGTAGAGCGTCAGCTCAACTACTTCAAGCAAGGTGTTCGCGGCGGTGAAGGCGATGCCGAAGGTGCACAGATGGTGGCTTTCGCCAATATGCTGGCCGACGACCAGGCGGTTCGCAATGTAGCTGCCTATATCGAGACCCTGACCGATACTCCAGCCGAGCCCACCATCATGGGTGATGTCGACAACGGTTATGACATCTATGACCGTAACTGTGCGGCCTGTCACCTCGATGACGGTGCTGGTACCTGGTACACCGATGCCCCGAAACTGGCTGGCATGAGTGACTGGTATTTCGTAACCCAAATTCAGAAGTTCCGCGACGGTATTCGTGGTCTACATCCTGAAGATGACTACGGTGAACAAATGGTGTCTATGGCGACTGCCATGTCCGGATTGGAAGAAATCCAGGACGTTGCCGCCTACATCAACACCATGCGGTAACGAAACAGAAGAATTTTGAATTTGGATTTACGGTAGCCAAGGGCTATTGATTTTATTAGGAGGTTTTAATGGCTTACGTCCCATTAGCTGACCAAGACAAAGAGATGGAGATGCATCATCCCCATAGCTGGGTCGAGAAATATGTTTTCAGTCAGGATCACAAAGTTATTGCGATTCAGTATGGCAGCATCGCAGTGTTCACCGGCATCGTCGGACTGGCACTTTCCATCCTGTTCCGCCTGCAGCTGGGTTTTCCCGAGTCTGTAGACTTTATCGATCCGAACTTTTACTACCAGGCCGTTACCATGCACGGCATGATCATGGTGGTTTATTTTCTGACCGCCCTGTTCCTCGGGGGATTCGGTAATTACATGATTCCGCTCATGTGCGGCGCCCGGGATATGGTGTTTCCATTCCTGAACATGCTGTCGGTGTGGACCTTTCTGATCTCCATCATCATCCTGATGGCGAGCTTCTTCGTCGGCGGTGGTCCCACCGGTGCGGGCTGGACTCTGTATCCGCCGCAAACGGCAATGGAAGGTACACCTGGTCATGACATGGGTATCATCCTGATGCTGATTTCCCTTGCAGTGTTCATCGTCGCCACCACCATGGGTGGTCTGAACTATGCCGTGACCGTACTGCAGTATCGCTGCCGTGGCCTCACCATGATGCGTCTGCCGCTGACTGTCTGGGGCATTTTTGTGGCTACTATCCTGGCCCTGTTTGCTTTCCCGGCCCTGCTGGTTGCTGCCATCATGATGCTGTTCGATACGCTTCTGGGCACCAGCTTTTTCATGCCGGCCGTGATTGAAGCGGGTACTCCGCTGGATCACAATGGCGGTAGCCCGATTCTTTATCAGCATCTGTTCTGGTTCTTCGGTCACCCCGAGGTATACATCGTTGCCCTGCCGGCTTTCGGTCTGGTTTCTGATGTACTGAGCACCCACGCCCGCAAGAACATCTTCGGTTACCGTATGATGGTCTGGGCGATTGTTGCCATTGGTGGCCTGAGCTTCATCGTCTGGGCTCACCACATGTATGTGTCTGGCATGCATCCCTACTTCGGTTTCTTCTTCGCCACCACCACATTGATTATTGCGGTACCAACGGCGATGAAGGTGTACAACTGGGTGCTGACCCTCTGGGAAGGCGATATCCGCCTCAACGCCCCCATGTATTTCGCCATTGGTTTCGTCTTTACCTTTATCCACGGCGGCCTGACCGGCCTGTTCCTGGGTAACGTGGTAATCGACCTGCCGCTGTCTGATACCTACTTCGTGATTGCCCACTTCCATATGGTAATGGGTGTTTCTCCGATCCTGGTACTGTTCGCGGCCATCTACCACTGGTTCCCGCTGATGAGCGGCAAGATGTACAACGAAACCCTGGCCAAGTGGCACTTCTGGCTGACCTTCCTGGGCGCCTATGCCATCTATCTGCCGATGCACTACCTCGGCTTCCTGGGTGTTCCGCGTCGTTACTATGTTCTGGGTGAGACAGATTTCATTCCTGCCTCCGCTCAGGATCTCAATGCCTCGATTACCATCGCTGCCATCTTTGTTGCCGCAGCCCAGATCCTGTTCTTTATCAACATCATCTGGACTCTCAAGAACGGCAAGAAGGCAGAGAAGAACCCCTGGGGTTCCGCCTCTCTGGAATGGCAGGCGCCTGATCTGCCTCCCAAGCACGGTAACTGGGGCGAAGACTTGCCGACTGTGTACCGCTGGGCCTACGACTACAGCGTACCCGGTGCACATCAGGACTTTATTCCGCAGAACACTCCTGAAAGTGAGGAGCCCACTGTGGATGAAGAACATTTTGATCCCGATACTGATGAGTCAAAGGCTGACGTATGAGTCTGTTTAAAACACTTGCAGAAAAGCCCTGGGAAACCAAGGGGGTAGTCGGGGGCCTTCGGCCCGAGGGTGTGTTTGATTCACCCAATGAAAAAGTCACTTTGAACTTTTTCCTGGTGATTGCCTCGGTGGTCTTTTCCCTGTTCACCGTGAGTTATTTCATCCGCATGGAGCTGCCGGACTGGCAGCCCCTGTCGGAGCCCGGCCAGTTATGGCTGAACACGGGGTTATTGGTCTTGAGCAGTGTTTTCTTCCAATGGGCACGCAATATTGTCAGCAGTGGCAAGCAGAAAAACCTGACCACTGCCTTTGTCGGGGGTGGCGTCTTTGCCATCCTCTTCATCGCCGGACAATTGATGACCTGGGAGAGCCTGCAGGGGCAGGGGTACTACCTGACCTCCAATCCTGCCAATGCCTTTTATTACTTGCTGACCGGTTTGCATGCAGTTCACCTGTTGGGTGGCCTGTGGGTATGGAGCAAGAGCTCCATGCGCCTGTTTGCAGGAGCAGAAGCCAAAGACCTGAAGCTCAGTATCGAGCTTTGCACTCTGTACTGGCATTTTCTGCTGATAGTCTGGTTGGCACTGTTCGCAGTATTGGCCAACACATAATTCGAAAGATTAGTTTTATTGAATGGGAATAAATAAGGATGAGTGAAGCAGCCGTAGCAGATAAAGCAGCCCACGGTATGAAAGGCATGGTCGACGACTGGAGCGCCGACAAGCAGGCCTATCATGTACCCTGGGGCAAAGCCATGATGTGGCTATTCCTGGTGAGTGATACTTTTATCTTCACCTGTTTTCTGGTGGGTTACCTGAATGTCAGGATGACAACCACTGACCCCTGGCCGTTGCAGAGTGAGATTTTCGCTCTGTCTTTCGGCGGTGATCCGATTCCGTTGATTCTGATTGCCATCATGACCTTCGTGCTGATTACCAGCTCGGGTACCATGGCCATGGCGGTGAATTACGGATATCGCAAAGACAAGAACACAACCTTCTGGCTGATATGTGCCACCGCTCTGTTCGGTGCCATGTTTGTTGGCATGCAGGTGTTTGAGTGGTCCAAGCTGATTTTCGATGAGGGCGTACGCCCCTGGGGTAACCCCTTTGGAGCAGCACAGTTTGGCTCGATATTCTTTATGGTGACCGGCTTCCACGGATTACACGTTTCCATCGGTGTAATTTATCTATTGTGGGTCGCCTTGCGGGTCAAAAGAGGTTATTACGATGACAAGGGCTATGAGATCGTCGAGATCGCCGGCCTTTACTGGCACTTTGTTGACCTTGTCTGGGTATTCATTTTCGCGTTTTTCTACTTATTGTAAGAGGGGTCACTAGCAATGGCATCAGATGCAGGACAACAACACCCACTGGGAATTTACTACAAGGTATGGGGGCTGCTCTTCGTAGTCAGTCTGTTCTCCTACCTGGTAGATTATTTCCAGGTAGAAGGCGCGATGCGTTGGACCCTGGTACTCATTTTCATGGTTATCAAGGCCGGCTTCATTATCGCCATCTTCATGCACGTGGTTTGGGAACGCATGGCTCTGGTTTTCACCATCCTTGGCCCACCCGTAGTATTGCTACTGCTGATTGGTTTTATGGCAGTGGAAGGCAATTACACTGAAGAAGCTCGCTTCACCTATATGGGTCATGACCGTGATGCGGTCGCCCTGACACCTTCCGACCTCCACGGTGGTGGACACGGAGAAGAAGAAGCGCACTGATTTATCAGTAAGCCGAAACAAGGAAGGGCCAGCATGCTGGCCCTTTTTTTATGTCTGCTTTTTACAGGGCGGGGGAGTTGAGAAGGATTCAGGGACAGGGTTGTTGAATTGAAGCGAGCTCAGCCCTGCCGCAAGGCCGCAATCACGGCTCCGGTTTCGGGTCGCAGTCCGCGCCAGATCTGAAATGATTCGGCTGCCTGTTCCACCAGCATGCCAAGACCATCCAAGGACAGAGCGGCGCCCTGCTCAGTGGCCCAGTTCTGAAATACCGTGGCTGTGTCCGCATACATCATGTCATAGCAGCAGGTTTCGCTATGCACCCAATGATCCTGCACCGGCGGCAGGTTCCCTTCCAGGGACAGGGAAGTGGCATTGATAATCACGTCGAAACTGCCACTGAGATTTGCTGAATCAAAGCCAGCCGCATCAATTTCCAGCACTTCTGCCAGGGCATCACGTATTGCCTCTGCCTTGTGGACACTGCGATTGAGCAGACGAACTGATCCGGGCTTCACTTCCGGCAGAGCGGCCAGCACGCCTCGGGCGGCACCACCGGCCCCCAGCATCAGAATGCTTTTACCCGCCAGAGAGAAACCGTGGTTAACACTGATATCCCGAATCAGGCCGGGCCCATCCGTATTGTCGCCCAGCAGTTTGCCGTTCCTGATGCTGAGGGTATTGACGGCACCGGCAAGCTCGGCGCGAGCAGATAGCTCATCACAGAGTGCCCGGGCGGCTTCTTTATGGGGAAGGGTGACATTCAGACCGCTTCCGCCCTGGGCGAAAAACTCCCTGACAAAGGCGGCAAAATCGGCGGCAGTCACTTCCTGTTTGCCGTACTCCAGTGACTGGCCTGTCTGTTCGGCAAACAGCTGGTGAATTCTTGGTGATTTGGAGTGGGCAACAGGCTGGCCCACTACGGCATATCGGGACGGCAATTCTGTCTCCCTTTTATTGTGCTGCCCAAACGGGCTTCGGGCAATGCAATGGAGAGCTCCGGGTTCAGACCCAGTCTCTCGGTTTCAGATAATCCGTGTATAGCCGCGCTTCTTCCGTGCCTGGCTCCGGCTGCCAGTCATACCACCAGCGTACCACCGGTGGCAGTGACATCAGTATCGATTCTATCCGACCCACACCGGATTGCAGGCCAAAGATTGTGCCACGGTCATAAACCAGATTGAATTCCGCATAGCGGCCACGGCGGTATTCCTGAAACTCTTTTTGTGAGTCTGTGAAGGCAGTGTCTCGCCTTTTCTCGACGATGGGGCCATAGGCCGGCAAATAACTACCCGCCATGGAACGGACAAATTCAAAACTTTTGGCGAAGCCGAGTTCGTTAAAATCATCAAAGAACAAGCCACCTACGCCACGGGTTTCATCGCGGTGTTTCAGGTAGAAATACTCATCGCACTGTTTCTTGAAGGCCGGATAGTACTGTTCACCAAAGCCGTCGCAGGCCTGCTTCGCGGTTTGGTGCCAATGCACACAATCTTCGTCGAAGCCGTAATAGGGGGTCAGGTCATAGCCACCGCCAAACCACCAGACCGGATCTTCGCCTGGCTTCTCCGCAATAAAGAGGCGGAAGTTGGCATGAGAAGTAGGTACATGAGGATTGTGGGGATGGATTACCAGTGATACCCCCATAGCCTGATAGGCTCGACCGGCCAGTTCCGGTCGCAATGCAGTGGCTGAGGCAGGCATGGCCTTGCCGAACACATGGGAAAAATTAACGCCGCCTTTTTCAAACACCGCCCCGTCGCTGATAACACGGGTGATACCGGATCCAC